>CANLLM010000063.1 GCA_947491825.1 Bacteroidota bacterium | reverse complement strand
AGTGAGAGGTACCATGCATGTAATACTTTTTAAATGCAGGCCACGCAGGGTTTTGGTTTTTGATTTCATCTAAAGTCAACAACTTCAAATCAACCAATTCCTTTTCCATTACTTTACAAACCTCGTTATGATAGTCCATCAGTAATACACCTGGTTTCAGCATTTTTTTTGCTTCGTTCATTACACGTAAAACGGCATTATAAACTTCTTTTTGTCGTGCTGTAAATTTACCGTTTATAGGGAAAGTACGTGTCATATCGCTTATGTAGTTGCCGTAATCGGCTCCAGTATCAAGTAATAGTAAATCACCATCTTCACAGGTATCTGCATTATCAATGTAATGTAAAACGCAAGCGTTTTTACCTGCTGCAACTATTGGCGCAAAAGAATGTCCTGCTGCTCCGTTGCGCACAAATTCGTGAATTACTTCAGCTTCTATTTCGTATTCTTTAACACCTGGTTTAACAAACTTAAGTACGCGGTTGTACATTTTGTTTGATATATCAATAGCCTGCTTCATGTACGCCACTTCTAAAGGCGATTTTAATGAACGCAAACGTTGCATAATTGGGGCAGCACGCTCATACTTGTGCAATGGAAAACGCTCACGCATTTGTAGTGCAATGTTTAGGTCTTTATACTTAACCGTATTGCTGGCTCTATCATTTTCGTTGGTGTTTAGATAAACATACTCGGCCATGTTAATTACGGCTCGCATTAGTCCATCAAATTCATCATACCAAAATACATTTTTAATACCCGAAGCGGCTGTTGCTTCTTCTTTGGTATATTTGTGGCCATCCCAAACTGCAATATGTTCGTTGGTTCGTTTTACAAATAATGCCTCACGGTATGCTTCAATAGGGCAATCAGGAAATAATACTACTGCACATTCCTCTTGATCAATTCCTGTTACCCAAAACATATCGCTGTTTTGTTTAAAGTGATATGTCGAATCACCATTGCGCGGCAATTCTTCGTTGCTATGAAATATGGCTAACGATTTAGGTTTAAGTTGTACGGTGAATCTTTTTCTGTTTTCAATAAACAGATTTTGATCTATTAACTGATAGCGTTTCATTTGTTTGTTTTTATGTTATGCCTCAACTTGCGTTTCTATATTTTGTTCGTTGTTGTTTTCATTGGATGTAGACGAACTTACTTCTTCCTTGAAAAATGCTTTTTGACCCAAAAGAATAATTACAAAGCCAATGCTGATGGCTGCATCTGCCACGTTGAAAACGGGTCTAAAAAATTCAAAATCTTCTCCTGCCCAAAATGGCCAGTTTTCTGGTATGGTGGTTTGAATAATAGGGAAGTAGAACATATCAACCACTCTTCCATGAAACCAAGAATCGTAACCAAAAATGATTCCGTAGAATATGCTATCTATAATATTACCTATAGCTCCAGATAGGATTAATGCCCAAGAAATAATATACCATTTGTTGGTCTCTTTTTTGGTTAGGTCATAAATATACCATCCAATAAATGCAACAGCAACTAGGCGGAATAATGTAAGCAATATTTTACCACCTTTACCACCAAACTCTAAACCAAAAGCCATACCATAATTTTCTGTAAAGTGAATACGGAACCAATCTCCAAGCACTGGTATTTCTTCACCCAAGTATAAATTTGTTTTGATGTATAGCTTTACCAATTGGTCTATAAATAATACAACAAGTACAATAAGTATAGGTAGTCCTAATTTTTTTAAATTCATTTTTAGCCTTTAATAAAGCAAAAGTATGAAACTACAATCAATTTATGCGCACTTATCATTTCATTTTAAAGTCTATTCCTAGTCCAAACCTAAAGAATCAGTTGTTATTGTTGGTGTTCGAAATAACCCTTCCTTCATCAATCCTTATCATGCTAAAAATATTTGCCAATCTTAGATATGCTTCTGTGTTAGTGTTAGATGCTGATTGTAAAAAGTTTATTCCTGCTAATTCTTGGGCTCTGCTTTTTCTGAGTATAGGTATTTTACCTATAAAAAAGCTCCTGAAATTTTGTAGTGCATGTAACTCAATTTTATTTTATCCTTATTTTGCTACTCCATGTAATTTAAGGAAAATAATTCTCTCGAGGCCTTTGGATGTATATTAATTACCGATTTTTCAGAAACCAAACATTTTTGTTTGGAACTCGAATATTTATTTTTTGATTAAACTGTATCTATTGATTAAACAATAAAAAAGCGGCTGAAGTATGTTCTAGCCGCTTTAATTTTTTATGTTGTATCCGTATTATTTATACTGTTGCAATTTAGCTTCCATACTTAATGTTGTATGAGGTACGGCACGTAATCTTTCTTTTGGAATTAGCTTGCCTGTTACTTTGCAAATGCCGTATGTTTTGTTTTCGATACGTACCATCGCATTCTCAAGGTTTTCTATAAATTTCTTTTGACGTGCAGCCAACTGAGCGATGTATTCTTTCTCTTGGCTTGATGAACCATCTTCAGCTGTTTTGTATGAGTTATCAGTATCATCACCTGCATTCATTCCAGGGTTTTGCATTTGATCTATTAAATCACCCAACTCTTTACGCGCCACTTCTAATTTCTTATTGATGATTTCTTTGAACTCCAATAAGTCAGCATCACTATATCGCTTGGCTTCGGTAGCTTTTTCTAAAGTGTCTTTTTTCTCAACAAAATGAACTGGTTTAGCAGCAACCGCTCTTTCTACCTGTTCTTTTTTTTCTAATATTTTTTGAATTGGGCTTATAGTTAGGGTAGCCTCAATTTTTTTACTTGGTTTTACAATCTTCTTGATCTCTAATTTTTTAACAATAGGTTTTGCCACCACAGCTGTTTTTTTAGAAGCTGGAGCTGCTTTTGCTAATGCTTTTTTTGCCACTACTACTTTTTTAGGAGCCGATTTAGCAGCTACTTTTTTTGCCACCACTTTTTTAGGAGCTGGTTTTGCAACCGCTTTTTTTACAATTACTTTTTTGAGAGCAGGCTTAGCAGCTACTTTTTTAGCTACCACTTTTTTAGGCGCTGGTTTTGCCACCGCCTTTTTAGCAATTACTTTTTTGGGAGCCGGTTTAGCAGCTATTTTTTTTGCCACCGCTTTTTTAGGAGCCGGTTTAACAATTACCTTTTTAGCAATTACTTTTTTAGGAGCTGGTTTAGCAGCGACTTTTTTGGCAACCACTTTTTTAGGAGCGGGCTTAGCAACAACCTTTTTGGCAATCACTTTTTTAGTAGCTGGTTTAGCAGCTACTTTTTTGGCCACAGTCTTTTTAGGAGCCGGTTTAGCAATTACCTTTTTAGCATTAGCTTTTTTAGGAGTTGGTTTAGCAACTGCCTTTTTAGCAATTAATTTTTTAGGGGCTGGTTTGGCTACTGCCTTTTTAGCAACTACTTTCTTAGGAGCAGGTTTTGCCGCTACTTTTTTTGCAATTACTTTTTTCGCAGCTGGTTTAGGAGTTACTTTTTTCGCAATTGGTTTAGCAGCTGGTTTAGCTGCTTTCTTAGGAGCTGGCTTCGCAGCCTTTTTTATCAGTTTCTTAGCCATAAAGAGTTAATTAGCTTTAGTTAATTGAACTTTTATAAGGTGTTCGTCAACCTCTATTTCTGCCGAAAGCCCTGCTGCTGTAACAATCTCAAGCTTATCAGCTAAAATTTCCGTGCAAATATATGCTTTATAAGCATTTATAGCACTGTTTATATAATCGTGCACTAGTATTTGCACATTAATTTTATCAGTTACCTCTAAACTTGTCTCTTTTCTTAAGGCCTGAAGCTTGCTAACTACCTCACGAGCAATGCCTTCTAGTTTTAGCTCTGGACTTATTTCAATATCTAAAGCTACCGTAACTTTTCCTTCGTGGGCTACTTTATAACCCGTAATATCTTTCGACATGATTTCCACATCGTTAATTTCCAAAGACATTTCTTCGCCTTCAACCTCTATGTTAATAACGCCCTTTTGCTCTAATTGTGAAATTTGTTCTGAATTCATGGCTAAAATAGCATCGCCCACTGCCTTCATTTTTGCACCTACTTTTTTACCCAATACCCTAAAGTTTGGTTTGATAGATTTTTCGATCTCTTCGATAAATGCTAATTGCTTTACGTTTACTTCTGATAAAATCAAATCTTGTACGTGTATGATTTCGTCTTTAATACGCGCATCAACCATTGGTATTAATATTTTTTGAAGCGGTTGACGAACTTTGATATTTTCTTTTTTACGAATAGATAACACCAATGAAGATATTTTTTGTGCATACTCCATTTGTTCTTCTAAGCGTGAGTCAATTAAATTTTCATCAGCGTTTACCAAATCAGTTAAATGTACCGACTCACTTTTGCCGTTTAAGTTTTTATAAACCCAATCGCTAAAAAATGGCGCAAACGAACTGCTTAATTGAGATAATGTAATTAAACATTGGTATAAAGTTTCGTAAGCGGCTTTTTTATCTGCATTCATTTCTCCTTTCCAGAAACGCCTGCGGCTTAAGCGTATAAACCAATTGCTAAAATGACTGCCTGTAAATTCTTCTATGGCACGTACTGCAGGGGTTGCGTCATAGTCATCCATACGCTCTCGAACCGTTTTTATTAAGCTATTTAATTTGCTCATAATCCAACGATCTAGTTCGGTGCGTTCGCTTATTGGTGTTACTTTGTTTTCGTCAAACTCAAATCCATCTATGTTCGCGTATATGGCAAAGAAAGAATAGGTGTTGTACAAAGTACCAAAAAACTTACGTTGACTCTCGGCAACACCTTCCAAATCAAACTTAAGGTTATCCCAAGGATCGCTATTGCCTAGCATGTACCAGCGTGTGGCATCTGCACCGTATTTAGATATGGTTGCAAACGGATCAACAATGTTACCTAAACGCTTGCTCATTTTTACCCCTTTTTTATCTAAAACCAGTCCGTTGGCAATTACATTTTTAAAAGCAATTCCAGGGTTATTGTTTTGTTGGTTGATGGCTTTAATTTCATCACTACATTCATTTAATAAAACAGCAATAGCGTGTAATGTAAAAAACCATCCACGGGTTTGGTCAACACCTTCTGCAATAAAATCTGCCGGGTAGTTTTCGCTTAGCGGAATTTCTTTATTAAAAGGAAAATGCCACTGCGCATACGGCATCGCACCACTATCAAACCACACATCAATTAAATCTGCCTCACGGAACATTTTTTCGCCCTTGCTCGAAACCAATATTACATCATCTACATATGGTTTGTGTAGGTCTTTCATTTCAAAATCTTGCTGAAGAAAGCCTTTTGCTTTTGCTTTTTTAATTTCTTCATGCAATTCAGCATTGGAGCCAATGCATTTTTCTTCGCTTCCATCTTCAGTTCTCCAAATTGGTAATGGTGTTCCCCAATAACGCGAGCGAGATAAATTCCAATCTACTAAGTTTTCTAACCAATTACCAAAACGGCCTGTGCCAGTGTGCTCTGGTTTCCAATTAACTTTTTGGTTGGCTTCTATCAATTTGTCTTTGTATGCCGTAGTTTTAATAAACCAGCTTTCTAATGGGTAGTATAAAATGGGCTTATCAGTTCGCCAACAATGCGGATAAGTATGCTCGTATTTTTCTTTCTTAAACAACTTACCCTCGGTTTGTAACTTAAGAATGATGCGCTCATCTACACTTAGGTAATTTAATTTTGAGGTATCTTTAATTACACCAGTTAATTTTTCTTTTTGTATAACAAGAGCTGCTTCTTTTTCGGCATCAGTTAAGTAAGCTTCTTTTACATACTCTTCGCCATATAAAAATTGTCCGTCTTGCACTTCGGGTAAAAACTTACCACGTTTATCCACTAAGGTTAAACTGCCAATATCATTTTGTTTAGCAACCCTAAAGTCATCTGCCCCAAAACTAGGCGCAATGTGCACAATGCCTGTGCCATCTTCGGTAGTTACAAAATCGCCAATAATTACTTTAAAAGCATCACCGTTTTCTACATTGGCAAAAGGCAACAATTGCTCATAGCGTATGCCCGCTAATTCGTTTCCTTTAATTTCTTTAACAATACTGTATGGAATTATTTTATCACCAAGATTGTAACTACTAAGTTCAACCTCTGTTTGTTCGGCTTTAAAATGTTTGTCTAATAATTGCTTGGCTAATATAACTGTGCAAGGTAAATGTGTATTTGGGTTGAAAGTTTTTACCGCTACATAATCAATTTTAGCGCCTACAGCAAGCGCTGTGTTTGATGGCAAAGTCCATGGAGTAGTGGTCCAAGCTAAGAAATATACATCACCTTCAAATGGTGCATCTATGGCTTTAAACATAGCCACAGCGGTCATGTCTTTTACATCTTTGTATGTGCCTGGTTGGTTTAACTCGTGCGAGCTTAATCCGGTTCCTGCAGCAGGAGAGTATGGTTGAATGGTGTAACCCTTGTACAACAAACCTTTATTGTACAATTGTTTTAAAATCCACCAAAGCGATTCGATGTAGTTGTTGTCGTAAGTTACATAAGGGTCGTTTAGGTTAACCCAATAGCCCATGCGTTCGGTTAAGTTATTCCAAACATCGGTGTACTTCATTACGTCTTTTTTACAAGCTTCGTTGTACTCTGCCACCGATATTTTTTTACCAATATCTTCTTTGGTAATGCCTAGCGTTTTTTCTACTTGTAACTCAACAGGTAAGCCATGTGTATCCCAGCCAGCTTTACGTTTTACTTGAAAACCTTTGAGCGTATTGTAACGGCAAAAAACATCCTTAACCGTGCGGCTCATTACATGGTGAATACCCGGCATGCCATTAGCACTTGGCGGACCTTCATAAAACACAAAAGATTTTGCGCCTGCGCGGTTGCTCACACTTTTTTCAAAAATCTTATTCTCGTTCCAAAACTTTAATATTTCCTCTTCAAAAGCAGGAAAGTCAAGTTTTTTGTATTCGGTGTATTTACTCATTTGTAGTTATCGTATTGGGTGGAATCACGGATTTGACTGTATTATCTTTCAATTACTCAGCCCTGAATAGAAGTGTGCGAAAATAGGATTTAGCAGTTATAAATGAAAGAGTTAATGAATATTGCTTTAAGTTATTGCCAATGTTGATTTTGAGTGTGTTAAAACAAAAATACCAACTATAAGAGTTGGTATTTTATTAATTTATTCCTCATCACTATCGGTTGGCTCGGGCTCAAGTTCAACCAATGTGCGGCTAAATTCTTCTTTATTATTAATTGATTTTTCGAGCGATAACAACAAGGATGGCAACAGCAGTAAATTCATAAACATACCAAATATTAAGGCCAATGAGGTTAGTACACCTAAGGCAATGGTTCCACCAAAATCGCTGGCAGCAAAAATGATAAAACCTGCAAACAAGGCTACCGCAGTATAAATAATACTTGGACCAGCTTCTTGTAAACTTTCAGGTATGGCCACTTTCATATCCCAATTGTGCTTTTTAAGCGAGTTGCGGTACTTGGCCAAATAGTGTATGGTAAAATCAACCACAATGCCATAGGCAACAGAAAATATGATGATGGTTGATGGTTTAAGTCTAATGTCGAAAAAGCCCATAATACCTAATGTCATCAACAAAGGAACAATGTTTGGAACCAAAGAGATGAGCACCATTTTCCAACTGAAAAACAAAAATGCCATCATAATAGAAATGATGATGAGTGCAGCAATTACACTTTGCAAAAGGTTTTCAACCAAATAATCGTTACCCTTTAAAAAGATCAAAGGGGTACCTGTAAGTTTCACATCGTACTTGTCTTTAGGAAAAACTTCGTCAACAATGGTTTGTACTTTTTGATTCAGCTTTTTTAATTCAACAGATCCAATATCGGCCATTTGTATGCTTATGCGTGCTACTTGGTAATTGCTGTCAACCATGCTCTTCATCAAACCTCCACTTACTTCGCCTCCTCTTGGGACATAACTTAGCAGGTCACTAATATCTAAAGCACTTGGCAGAATATAATACCTTTCATCACCATCATGATAACCTTGGTTGGCAAACTTTAAAAAATCAACCATAGAAACCGCTTTACTAAACTCTGGAAACTCGGCCAATTCTTTTTGTAAGCGGTTCATTTTTTGTAGGGTTGAAAAATCTTTTACCCCATTTTTTCGCTTGGTATCTATCCTTATTTCAAAAGGTAAAACACCTTTAAGTTCTTTTTCAAAAAACTTTAAATCGGTGTACACTTTGTCTTTTTTTGGCAAATCATCAACCACATAACCTAGTGAGCGCACTTGCATACTGCCATAAACGGATACAATACAAAGCACAATGGTAATGGCATAAATAAGCTTACGTTTTTCGTACACCCAAGTGTTACAAAGGCTCATTACTTTGTTTAAACGTTTGCTATCCAAATGTTTGGTGTGTTTTTGTTTTGGTGGCGGTAAATAGCTGTATACAATAGGTATAAACACTAAAGATATTACGTAAATAAGCATGATATTGATGCCGGAAACTACTGAGAATTGATCGAGTAATGCACTGCCCGAAAAACTAAATACACAAAATCCAACAGCTGTTGTTACGTTGGTTAAAAACAGGGGCAATCCGTTTTTTGATATCAGGCGAATAATGGCTAACATTTTATTGCCGTGTGCCCTAAACTCTTGATGGTATACGTTAAGTAAATAAATGCAGTTTTGTATGCCAATAATTACCATTAATGGTGGAATAATACCGGTTAATAAAGTAATTTTATAACCAAGTATAGCTATACTACCAAGGGTAATAACTACCCCGATAATTACTACTACTAACGAAAAAATTACAGCAGATATAAAACGAAAGAAGATAAAGATAAATAGTGCGGTAACCAGTATGGATAAGTAGGTAAATATTTTAATTTCATTAGCCACTTTACTTGCATAAACAGTACGTACATAAGGTAATCCACTATAATGAATTTCAATGTTGTGCTTTTCTCCAAATGCTTTACAATGTGCTTCAATTTCTGCTACTAAACCTATTCGCTCTTTGCTATCTAATTTTTTTTTGTTGAGTGTTATGGCAAGTAGGGCTACATCACCTTTTTCGTTATACAATAAACCTTTATAAAGTGGTAATGATGAAATGACTTTTTTAACCGAATCCATCTCTGCTTGGCTTTGCAGGTAACTATTTACAATTGGTTTTAGTTCTAATTTATGTAAGCTATCGTTGCGATAGGGCATATATAAGTTGGTAATTGAAAGTGCTTTTTCAACCCCGTTGGTTTCGCTAATTTTATTGTTTAGTTCAATTAAATCATTAAAAAAGTCTTTCTCATACAACTTGTTAGATTGAATACCGATAGCCAATATGTTGCCGTCTTCGCCAAAAGTTTGTTTAAATTTCACATACTCAACAAAGTCGGGGTCGTTATCTGGTATAACCTTCGCGAAATCATAGGTAAGTTGCACCTTAGTTGCAAAGTACCCAAAAAACAAAGTAACAATTCCAAGTGCTACTAAAAACCAAAAGCGGTTACGTATAACGTATGTTCCTATTTTTTGCCACATAATAAAGTGGACAAATTTAATTAAATAAAATAAGGAGTAAGTTAAATTTATGTTTGTATTTGATGTAACATTTATCAGTTAAATGCGTTACGTTTGAGGTTTATTTTATTTGATGGCATACATGCGTTACATAGCTATATTACTGGTTTTTAGCATTTCTGTATTCAGTTTATCTGCACAGTTTAGTGTGCCTAAAGTAGGAAATTGGAGGGTACATTTGCCTTATCAAACCAATAATACCGTGGCCCAAAACGGAAGTATTATCTATGCTGGTTCGTCTAGCGGGGTGTTTAGTTTTGATTTGGATGACAACTCATTGGAAGTAATGAGTAAAGTAAACGGGCTTTCTGATGTAGAAGTGAGCAAACTTGAATTTGATAACAGCACCCAAACACTAATTATTGTTTATAACAACACCAATGTAGATTTGATGACTAATGGTATCATTACCAATGTACCTGATTTATTAAGGAAATCTATTATTGGTGATAAAAGGGTGAATGACATAACTGTAGTAGATGGCATGGCTTATTTAGCTTGTTCATTCGGTATTGTAAAAATAGATTTAGGAAGAAAAAAGATTATTGATTCGTATCAAAATATTGGTCCAGGAGGAATTAACTTACCTATAAACGATATTGCTGTTTACAACAGTAACTTGTATGCAAGTTCTAATAATGGATTGTATCGGGCATCTTTAAATAGTGGCAATTTAAGTGATTATAATTTTTGGACTGAAATTAGAAACGATACGTGCAAGCATTTACTAACAGCGGGGAATTATTTGTTTGTTAGTACAGCCAACTCGGTAAATTTAGTTAGGCGTTATGATGGTGTGGTGTGGGATACGTTGCCAGGATCATCTGGTGAGGTGACAAAAAATATGCGTATTACCGCACAAAAATTAATGTGTATACAAGAGCGCAAAGTGGTTACTTATGATGCCCAATATACCCCCACTTTTTTTGGTATTGCAGGCGCACTTGATGGTGTAATCAATTCAGCTGGAAATTATAGTTTAGCCATTGTAGAGCAAGGCTTAGTATTGTTTGAACCAAATGGCAATAGATATTTAGCTCCAGCAGGTGCATGGGGTAATACTGCAACTAAATTTTCATATTCATCTTTACGTAAGCAGCTTTTTGTAGCAGGAGGGATGGTTGATGGAGTTGGCGCTGCAACAGGTTTAAAAAGCACTGGAAATAATAATAAGTATTATGTTTTTGATGGTAACATGTGGTATAACTCTGCTGTTATTAATAATGCACTTGTAAATGAATGCCGCGACTTTTTAGATGTAACTTGTGATGAGAAAACAGGAAAAACGTATCTCACAAGTTTTGGTTTTGGATTGTTGGAAGTTAATAATTTAACCCCAACCGTTTTGTATGATACCAGTAATAGTGCTATTGGTTTTTTTGTAACCGAGTTTCCTAATTTTAGGCCTGTTTATGCTGCAGGGACAACTATTGATAATACCGGTAATTTATGGGTTACTAGTTATGGGGCTGAGAAGCCATTAGCAGTTAAAACACCTTCGAACCTATGGTATTCTTTTGCTTTTAACGGTGGTAATGCCAATGTTAGTTATCTAGTTTGTGATAATAATTTTCCTCGTAATAATAAATGGATTATCAATAACCGTGGCGGTGGATTATACGTTTATAATGAGGGTGTAAATATTGCCTCTGATGCTGATGATAGGTTTAAAATATTGGGTAAAGAAAAAGGTAATGGATTATTGCCTAGCACCAATGTGTTAAGCATGGCTTTAGATAAAAATGGTGAAATGTGGGTTGGTACCGATAATGGTTTATGCATTATCAGTGACCCCACCGCTGTGTTTACTAATTCATCAAGTCGTAGTTTTGATGCCCGCCAATTGGTAATTAATACTGGCAGTTTTAATAGCATTATTTTAGGTACCGATGCCATATTATGTATTAAAGTTGATGGAGCAAATCGCAAGTGGATTGGTACTCGAAACGGTGTTTGGTTATTGAGTGAAGATGGTTATAACGTAATTAGGAATTTCACTACTGATAATAGCCCATTGTTATCTAACGTGGTATACGATATTGGTATTTTTGAGGAAACAGGTGAAGTATTTTTTGCAACAGAAAAGGGAATTATAAGTTATGCTGGTGATGCCACTAAGGCAGATGCTATGCACGGTAAAGTGGTAGTATATCCTAACCCGGTTAGGCCAGAATACAACGGTGAAATTGCCATTCGTGGTCTTGCCGAAAATACCAATGTAAAGATTACCGACATAGCAGGTAACTTAGTTTACGAAACGAAAGCAAATGGTGGTATGGCCACTTGGAATGGCAGAAACTTTATAGGAAAACGTGCTGCTACAGGTGTGTATTTAATTTATAGTAGCAACGAAGACGCCACCGAAACTTATGTTACCAAGTTGTTGTTTGTAAACTAATCTTTCCATCACATAAAAAACGTTTATTGTTGTAGCATGCTAACCAAATGCAGTGCCATTGTTATAAAGTGTATTGATTACAGCGAAACCAGTGTAATACTTAAATGCTTTACAAACGTATATGGTATGCAATCTTATTTGATAAATGGAGTACGAAAAAATAAAGGCACCATACGTCCATCACAATTGCAGCCGCTAACCATATTGGAGCTTGAGGCATATCACCAACAAAATAAAAACCTGCAACGTATTAAAGAGTTAAAGTGCTTCCCGCAACTAAATAGCTTACATTTTAATATGCATAAAAGTGCTATTGGAATGTTTATGGCCGAAGTCATATACAGGAGCATCAAAGAAGAAAATCAACCAGATGCTAATTTATTTGAATACTTAAATAGCACCATTCAAATTTTAGATATGGAACAAGAGCGAACGGCTAACTACCCGCTATATTTCCTCATAAATTTATCTCGTTTCTTAGGTTTTTATCCTAAATTAAACTACAGTGGAACTACAACCATGGGGTTTAATTTTAGAGATGGAGAGTTTGAACCTTTCGATGATAAAAATCCATTTCAAATTGATTTAGTGAGTAGTCAACTACTTATTGAATTGATGAATTGTAATTATGATGAACAAAAAATTATGCAAATACATGGACTTCACCGTAAACAATTAATACAAGCATTAATAATTTACTACAACCAACACTTAAGCGGATTTAGTAGCATGCGTAGCCACGAAATTTTAGCTGAGGTGTTGGAATAATTTTATAATTATTACAGTTTGTATTTGTGTATTCCTGTCCTAACTATATTATTATTCATGAAGGTGTTACAGGTGAAAAACGTGTTCGGATATTCCTGTATATTGAAATTTTATTGGACTAAACTATAATGCTTTCTTGTTATCATAATCTATATTCTTGATTCAAAAAGCCCTTCTATTTTAAAATTATTGAATTTATTAAATCACTAAAATTGGTATTCTAAAATGTGTTATCAACTTGCAAAACTTGAATTATAAAAGTTTGAATAGCGATTATTTCTTTTAGCGAAGGTTTGTTTAATGCAATAGGAATGTAATAGTGAATTTAGGGGCTAAGAGATGATTTAATTCAAAGTTAACCTGGTTTTTTATCTGCTTAATCCATATTTATCTATAAACGGAAGATTGAGTATGTTGTTTTTTGCGCGGTAAATAACCTCACAATTATTTAATTTACTGCAAATAGCATCAACAGGTCCCCATGCATAATTACAGGTGCCTATTTTATCTCCAGATTCATTGTATACCGATGTTCCTCCATCATATACTAATTGGCTAAGGCAATATGCTTTTTGGTTGTCAAGTTTACATTCGGAAATTTCTCCGTAAGGGTTTTGTTTATATAACATTATTACTACCTGATATTGTAATGGTTCATCTTTTTGACAGCCGCTGAAGATTAGTATGACTAAGCTTGAAAATAGCGTTATGTATTTCATCAGTTTTATAAATTAATTTAAGTGAATCAGTTGAACTAATTAAGGAATAAATTCTAAGTTGATAAATACCAATTATATTAATAAGTATGCTGACAACTGCTTAATTTATTACTATTTAATTACTACTAAGAAAACTGAAACGCTTGGTAAACCACAAATATAAAATTCATCTCAATTCCTCACAATCGTTAAGAGATGGCTTCTGATAATCGTATTTCTATTTATTTTCTTTTGATAACGCGCTCAACTGCGTCAACAATGTGCGCTGCATCGAGTCCGTATTCTTTCATTAACTCATCTGGAGTGCCACTTTGTCCGAAGCTATCATTCACAGCTACCATTTCTAGTGGAGTTGGTAATTCGCGAGCCAGTAATTGGCAAATGCTATCACCCAAACCGCCATTCATTTGGTGTTCTTCGGCAGTAACTACTGCGCGGGTTTTACGTACACTGTTTAATATGGCTTGTGCATCTAATGGTTTAATGGTGTGGATGTTTATTAGCTCTACGCTGATTCCCTTTTCGGCTAGTATATGTCCTGCTTCAATGGCTTGCCAAACTAAATGTCCTGTAGCAAAAATAGTTACGTCAGCTCCCTCATTTAACATTAATGCTTTACCAATCTCAAACTTATCAGTAGCACTGGTAAAGTTAGGTACTGCGGGGCGTCCAAAACGTAAGTAAACAGGTCCTTCATAATTAGCAATAGATCGG
>CANLLM010000062.1 GCA_947491825.1 Bacteroidota bacterium | reverse complement strand
TAGAAGACGCAAAAATTAACGCAGCTTTAAATAATATTACCAATACGCATTTTTATGCAGGTGATATGAAAGACATATTAAATGATGAATTGATTGCTAAACATGGTAAGCCAGATGTAATTATAACAGACCCTCCAAGAGCTGGAATGCACCCTGATGTAATTGCCAAATTATTAGAAGTAGCTGCACCCAAAATTGTATATGTAAGTTGTAATCCTGCTACTCAAGCTCGTGATATTGCCATGATGCAAGAGGTTTACGAAGTAACATGTGTGCAGCCAGTTGATATGTTCCCGCATACGCACCATGTTGAAAATATTGCATTGCTAGAACTAAAAAAATAATGCTGATATGGATAAAGAAATGACAGTAAACCTTGAATTGTTAAAAGATGATTTAGCTTTTTACAATGATATGCTGAGAGAGGTTTCGGCAGATATTTTACACGAAGGTTTTAGCAAATATCCGATTTTTATAGCGCACCAAGAGCCTATTAAAATTGGTGATATGATTATAGATGCCACGGAATACTCGCGCTCATTTAACATCAGTGCCACAGTACTTGAAGATTTATTAGAGAAAAATATTGTTACTAAAGAACGTGAGGAAAGTTTTAAAGATGCATTTAAAGATGCTGCACAATTTATGTGCGTGTTACTGGTAACTGATATGGGCGCAAATTTTGTATTTGTTTCTTTTAAAGCTAAATAAATAACCATGCATCAACCTAAGGTAGCCGTTGTCATTATTCACTGGAATCGCAAGAACTTACTAGAGCAGTTCTTACCTTTTTTAGTTAAATCTACCTACAGTAATTTAGAGATTGTTGTTGCAGACAATAACTCTGATGATGATTCAATTGCTTTCGTAAAAACAAACTACCCCAACATTACCATCGTAAAAAACGATGATAACTACGGTTATGCAGGTGGATACAACCATGCGCTGAAACATGTTACAGCAGATTATTTTGTTTTACTAAATAATGATATTGAAGTAACGCCAAATTGGATTGAGCCAGTAATAGATGCAATGGAAAAGGACAAAACAATTGCAGCGGCTCAACCTAAAATGTTAGATTACAACAACCGTAATAAATTTGAATATGCTGGTGCAGGTGGTGGATACATTGATGTACTAGGTTATGCTTTTTGCAGAGGTAGGGTATTTGATTATTTAGAGGAAGATTTAGGCCAATACAACGATACCCACGCTGCATTTTGGGCCACAGGAGCGTGCATGTTTGTACGTGCCAATGTATTTAAAAAGTTGGATGGTTTTGATGAACACTTTTTTGCCCACATGGAAGAAATTGATTTGTGTTGGCGAATGCAACTTGATGGACACGCATTGGTTACTGTTCCGCAATCGGTTGTATACCATGTTGGTGGTGGTACACTAAATAAACAAAGCCCGCAAAAAACGTATTTAAACTTTAGGAACAACTTAATTATGCTTACTAAAAACTTACCTGTAAGTACGCTAATTTGGTTAATCCCTGTACGTTCAACATTAGATTTGTTAAGCTCTATATTTTTTATAATGAATGGTTTACCAAAATACAGTTTGGCTATTCATAAAGCACACTCCGATTACTTTTTCAAGTTTAGAAAATGGTGGAAACTGCGCAAAATCAATACCAC
This sequence comes from Bacteroidota bacterium, assembly GCA_947491825.1. Classification (GTDB taxonomy): domain Bacteria; phylum Bacteroidota; class Bacteroidia; order UKL13-3; family UKL13-3; genus UBA6183. The sequence goes on along the minus strand of CANLLM010000062.1, from coordinate 12,548 downwards.
ATTCAAGCCTTTTAACCAACTACATGGTGTATATAAGGGAAGTGTCGTTGCCGATCATTTTATTAAAAAGGTGAAATATTTTAGTGAATTACACAGAAATAAATTCACCAATTAGTATTGCATTATTTTAAAGACTATACAAAACTATTTAGCGCCAATTCGTAACTTTTTAAACCAAATCCACTGATACTTCCTACACAATGTTTGCTTATTAAAGAAACATGTCGGTATTCTTCTCTGGCAAAAACATTACTGATGTGCACTTCTACCACAGGTGTTGTTATAGCGGCAACGGCATCGGCCAATGCAACAGCAGTATGCGTGTAACCACCTGAATTTAAAATAACACCATCGTAACTAAACCCTACTTCATGTAGTTTATTAATCAACTCACCCTCTACATTACTTTGGTAATAACTAAGTTCAATTTGCGGAAACACTTTTTCTAAATCGGTAAAATAACTTTCAAAAGAAGTTTGTCCATATACCTCAGGCTCGCGCTTACCCAGTAAATTTAAGTTAGGTCCGTTAATAATAATAATTTTCATATGGTTTAGCAATGAAGCAAAAATAACACAAAAATTGGCTTTTTGGCTTTGTGTACTCTAACCGCTAATTTACCCACACATGCTTGTAAATTAATTGGTTATTTTCAGCAGTAAATAGTCAATATTTGAACATCAAAAATGGTAAACTGGAATCCATACATAAAAGGTTTTAAAGCTTATTTGCAGTTGGAAAAATCGCTATCAAAAAATAGTATTGAGGCTTACCAACGCGACATGGAAAAACTGATTCAGTTTTTTAATGCCAAGAATATGGCCCCACAACCTGCAGATGTTAACTTAGCCACCCTGCGCGAATTCTTGAGATGGATTACCGAATTGGGCATGAGCACAACCAGCCAAGCACGTATTTTAAGCGGAATAAAAGCCTTTTACAATTACCTTTTAATGGAGGATTTGATTACTAAAAATCCTGCTGAGTTACTGGAATCACCAAAGCTAAAAAGAAAATTACCAGAGGTGCTTGATGTGCATGAAATAGATTTGATGGTTGCACAAATTGACCACAGCAAGCCGGAAGGAATGCGCAACAAAGCCATTATAGAAACCATGTTTAGTTGTGGTTTACGTGTAAGCGAATTGGTAGGGTTAAAGTTTGCTGATATTTCATACACCGATGAATTTGTGCGTGTGCTAGGCAAAGGAAATAAGGAAAGATTGGTACCCATTGGAAGCATTGCACTTAAAGCCATTAAACTATATAAAGATACAATACGCTCACACATTGCACCTCAAAATGGACATACAGATACTGTGTTTTTAAATGGCCGTGGAAAAGGATTAAGTAGGGTAATGATATTTTACATCATTAAAGATTTAACTAAGCGTGCAGGAATTCATAAAAACATTTCGCCACATACCATGCGGCATTCTTTTGCTACTTGTTTGGTTGAAGCAGGAGCCGATTTACGCGCTGTACAACAAATGCTTGGACATGAAAGCATTACCACCACCGAAATTTATACCCACATCGACAGGGCATATTTGCATGATGTAATAACGCAGTTTCATCCCAGAAGCTAGATGTTGACATCCTGCGCTGAGGTTAAGGATAATAAGAGCGGTTTTGGAGTTTACCTCAGGGCTGACATTTGCCCCGAGCAATCGGGCGATACGGAGTTCAGCGCAGCTAAAATTGGATGGTTAGAGCGTTTGGACAATAATCACATTTCAAAAACAAATCCCTGAACCATGAACTATGAACCTCAAAGCACTCAACGAATCAACCATTAACCTATCAATTTATAACTATTCAAGCTATCTCCCCTACCTATCATAAAATTTGTTAAATTCGCCACCATTAAATACTTAAACAATACAAGAATGAAATACGTAGCTTTAAACGATTTGCACGTTTCTTTAGGAGCAAAAATGATTGAATTTGCAGGTTACAATATGCCTGTTTTATACAATAACTTAATTCAAGAGCACAACGCGGTACGTAATAGTATTGGTGTTTTTGATGTAAGCCACATGGGTGAGTTTTTACTTAAGGGAGAAAAAGCATTAGACCTGGTTCAGTTAGTAACGAGCAACGATGCATCGATTTTGGTTGATGGTAAAATACAATACAGTTGTTTACCAAACGATAAGGGTGGCATTGTTGACGACCTTTTGGTTTACCGTATTTCTGCAACAGAATTTTATTTGGTTGTTAATGCATCTAACATTGAAAAAGATTGGAATTGGATTAGCAAACACAACACATTTGGTGTTGAGATGACCAACCTTAGCGAGGGAACAAGTTTATTGGCCGTACAAGGACCAAATGCCATTAAAGCTTTACAAAAGTTGACTGATGTTAACCTCAGCGGAATGGAATATTACACCTTTAAATACGGTACACTAGCAGGTATAAATAATGTATTAATTTCTAACACAGGTTACACTGGCGCTGGAGGTTTTGAATTGTATGTACCCGATGCAGAAGCACGTAAGATATGGGATGCAATTTTTGAGGCAGGTGCCGAATTTGATATTAAGCCTGCGGGTTTAGGTGCACGCGATACCTTACGTTTAGAAAAAGGATTCTGCTTATATGGCAATGACATAAACGATGAAACTTCTCCAATAGAAGCAGGTTTAGGCTGGATTACTAAATTCACCAAATCATTTATCATGGCCGACCACCACAAAGCAATTAAAGAAAATAAGCCTACTAAAAAGTTAGTTGGTTTTGAAATGATAGAACGCGGTGGAATTCCCCGTCAGCACCACATCATTAAAGATGCTGCTGGAAATGTAATTGGGGAGGTTACTTCAGGTACACAATCACCAACACTTAGCAAAGCTATTGGTATGGGTTATTTAGAAGCAGCTCATAGCAAAGCTGATACTGAAATTTTTATCGAGATTCGTGATAAACAAATTAAAGCAAAGGTGGTAAAAACACCTTTCTTGTAATATTTAACTAGTTACTAAGCCTATGCGTTTTGTTTTTTTGATGGTATGTTTAACAATAAGTAAACTAGGTATAACACAAAGTTTAGCCAAAAAATATGCAGCCATTATAACCGGAACCAGCGAAGCCGATGTGATAAAAAGTTTGGGCGAACCCAAAAAAATTGAAACCTTTTCTACCGTAAAAAATAATACTTACGATACCAGTTACTATTGGAAATATGATGGTGATATCACCATCATATTTACCAATCATGCTGTTGAAACCATAGAGCCTAAATGGGAAAACGTGTTAAAACGTATTCAACAAAAGGCCAATAAAAAAGACGAAAACGGCATAACCATTGTTACCCATCGTGAATAAAGAAATAGAAGTCGTACTAACACCTGCCCTATTACCATTATACCAAGTAAAGGGTAAAACAGTAGTAGTTATTGATATTTTACGCGCAACAAGCAGCATGTGTGTGGCTTTTAAAACAGGGGTAAATAAAATACTTCCAGTATCAACTCCTGAAGAGTGTAGCTTATTTAAAGATTTTGATTTTTTATGTGCGGCTGAAAGAAATGCCATTAAACTTCCGGGCTTTGATATGGGTAATTCACCTTTCGAATTTCAAAATCCATTAATTAAAGATAGAAACATTGCCTTTACTACTACTAATGGAACCAAAGCCATTAAACAAAGTAAAGAACTTGGAGCAGCTCAAATTGCTGTAGGTAGTTTTTTAAATATTGATGTATTGACCACTTGGATCGCACATCAAACCAATGATGTAATATTATTGTGTGCCGGATGGAAAGATAAAGCCAATTTGGAGGATACTTTATTTGCCGGAGCACTTATGGATAAACTCCAAAACAATTTTGACACTAACTGCGATACTGCTTTAATGACCTTGCAGTTGTATCAAAGTATGCAACACGATTTAGAAGGATTTGTCCGCAAATCATCGCACGCCCAACGCTTTAAGGCGTTACGTGCAGCAGAAGATGATGTACATTTCTGTTTGCAATTAAACACCGCACCTGTATTACCTGTTATGCAAGGCGAGTACCTTGTTAATGCTACGCCTGTTTCAGTTGTTTAATTACTCATTATGAAACCTTTAAAACATTATGTAAATGAACACAGATACACCTGTGTATTATTTGGCGTGCTTACTATAGCTGCTGTTTTAAGATTATATCACCTAACCCAAATTCCTTTGGCCAACGATGAACTTAGTGCACTTTATCGTTTGCAATTCCCTTCGTTTAAAACATTAATTATACAAGGAGTAATGCCTGATGGTCATCCTGCATTGGTACAAGTATTTTTATATTATTACACCAAATTAGTTGGTAGTTCAAGCAGCCTACTTAAGTTACCTTTTATAATTTGTGGGGTTGCATCTGTAAGGGTTGCATATACCTTATTTACACTTCAACTTGGGCGCAGAGTGGGACTTATGGTAACATTAAGTATGGCCACCACGCAGTTTTTTATCATGCACAGTCAGCTAGCAAGACCATATTCAGTTGGTTTGTTATTTGTGTTGCTGTTGGCATTATACCTGCACAAACTTGCTTCAAAACCAAGTCGTTTAAACTATTTAGGTGCCGTGCTTTTTATGTTTTTATCGGCCTCTACACACTACATAGCGCTGCTCACTGCAGTATGTTTGATGTTAGCATGGGTTTGGGTTGATTTAAAAAGATTAGGTAAGGCAATACGATTTAGTGCATTGGTTACATTGCTTTATATACCACAATTGGTTGTGTTTTTTCAGCAATTAAAAGTAGGCGGAGTAGGCAGTTGGTTGGGCAAACCTCAACTTAATTTTATATACCATTTTTTTAGTTATACGCAACATCATTTCGGCCCCTTAATGCTTTTCACTTTTGTTTTGGGTTGGGCATCGTTGTTGTTTTTAGTCATGGGCAAATTTGCCAAAGATCAACTTTATCCGTTGGTGGTTTTTGGACTTACTTTTTTGGTGGCGTTTATATACTCAGTTTACCGAAGTCCTGTACTACAGTTTCCTGTATTGTTATTTGCATGGCCCTTTATGTTAGCCTTTTTATTTAGTGCAGTTCAATATTTACCAAGAATACTATTTGTTTGGGTAATAGGGTTAATGACTTGCTTGCAACTGTATTCGTTGGTGTATATGCGCAAACACTATCAGGTATTTTACAATCAAAGTTATAAGGCTACGGTTGAGCAAATAGTCACAAACGTACCAGCGTATACCCCTTTATTGTTGAATGGCAACCAGCCGTTTTATTTTAACTATTACTTTTCCAAAAATACCTATACACCAAACTATTTGCATACACGAATCGATTCGTTAAGTATTCCGTTATACCAAAAATTACTACAAAATACAAAAGCCGACACTTTGGTTGTGGCCCATGCATTTTATTTATCAAGTATTTATTTCGAGTGGGCTAAGGTGTATTATCCAACGGTATTATTTCATCAGCAACAAGCCTTTAACGAGTTGTATATGCTCTGTAAAAACCAAGAACCAACCCAATCTAATAAATTGTTTGATACCTTAACTAGCGCAACCTTATACAGCAAAAACTCAAGGTTAACATGTGATCAATTGCCCCAACAGCGTTTACGTATGGTAGCGAAAGTAGAATTTACGGACGATACCATACCAAATAATTCGGTATTAGTTGTTAAAGTATTTGATACAAGACAGCGTATAATAGCAGAATCGTCACAAGCGTATTTTAGCAATAACAAACAAATAGCATTGATTTCACTCGACATTGAGCCTACTTCTTATAAGCGTAAACTTAACATCCAAGCATTTGTTCACAACGAAAAGCAGCAACAGCTTATCATACAAAATTTAACATTAGAGGCACAACCCGGAAATTCATTGATATATGGAACTATAGGGGCAATTCCTTTTAAGCAGTAATTTCCATTTACGGCACTTAAAAAGTACTTACCAATAAAATGCTTTATTAGTTTTACCCTATTTAAAATTTACATATCACTTGCTACACCAACTCCCAAGCTGAAGGTGGAAGTGAACTATTTAAAATAAACTAAATGTAAGAGATTACAGGATTGTGCAACATGTGATCAAGGTTGTTTTTCTCCAAACAATCCTACCATAAATAAGCTACACTACTTCAATTTATCGTTTTCCTTATGACGGGTAGCATCACGTTTTGTTTTTTTATCCAAGTTCTTTTCTAGTGCAGCCGTTAAATCAATACCTGTTTGGTTGGCCAAACAAATTAGCACAAACAGCACATCAGCCATTTCATCGGCTAAATCAACATCTTTATCGCTGGCTTTAAAACTTTGTTCACCATATTGTCGGGCCATAATGCGGGCCACCTCGCCCACTTCTTCCATTAACATGGCGGTATTGGTTAATTCGTTAAAATAACGCACCCCAGTGGTTTTAATCCATTCGTCAACTGTTTTTTGTGCTTCTTGTATGGTCAAAATACTCATATGTGTCTAAATTTAGAATACAAGTGTATTTAAAAGTATTCACTTTGGGTAATGCACTCCTTTACTTAAAACACAAAATTCTTATTTTCAGCACATTGAAAATAAATAAATACCGATTTGAAATTTTGGCACTGTTTTTATAAATATACATCTATAATACTTTTTTCATTGATAAAATCAAAAAAGCCGGCAGTGATATTGATTACCACTGCCGGCTTATTTTTTTATGGCTGCCCAACCACACTTACTCTATAATACTCCCCTACTTTTCTTCTGGGTTTGGTTGGCCAAAAAGCACTTTCTACTAAAGCATTTACAGAACCAATTACAATGCTTGCAGGTATTATCAATAATAATTCCTGTGAGTAAGTTGCGGTATTATTTACAATAAACTCAACGGTTGGCACCACCTCCAGTAAAGTAACAAAAAACATGGTAGTACCTCTGGTGTATAAGTATTTGCCTTCTTTTCTTATGCTAGTAATTTTATTTATTGGCATTTGGTAAAATTTGGATTGCATTTCCTCTGCCATACCAAACCTATATGTAAACATACTATCGTTTACACTTACCAATGTGGCATTCATACCTCTTATTCTACCAGATGAATCGAGAAAAGAAAAAGTAAACGGATCTCCAGGAAGGATTGTTTTAACCTTGTTGTTTTAAATTTTTGTGAGTTGAATGGCATTTTGGGCATCAACACTGAGCACAAACACAAGTAGGCATACACTAAGAAAATATTTCATACAGCAGTTAAAAACAATTGCGTTAAACTAATATCTCTTCACCTTGTGCGTTTATAAAACGGTACTCGCCAAAATGCATGGCATTAACTGGTCTAATACTTATCCAACGTTTGTAAGTCCAAAGCCATTTAAAGCGAATAGATCCTAAAAAACCTTTGGTGAAATAAGCAAATAAATAGGGATGAACTTCAATGGTAATTGAACCTTTCATGTTCATATTTTGAAGGAAATATTTCAACCTGTTTTCAATCTCATCTGCAATTACAATACTATTGGTTATTTCACCTGTACCATCGCAAGTAGGACATTTTTCGGTTGTAACAACAGTCATTTCTGGGCGAACACGCTGGCGCGTAATTTGTACTAACCCGAAAGGACTCATGGGCAAAATTTTGTGCTTTGCCCTGTCTGTTTTCATTTCGTCTTTTAAACGTTCGTAAACTAAACGTTTATTTCCTGCAGTTTTCTGATCAATAAAATCAACAACAATGATACCACCCATGTCACGCAACCTCAGTTGACGGGCAATCTCTGCTGCTGCTTCTAAATTAACTTTAAGTGCATTTTCATCTTGGTTAATGTCTTTTCCGGTAATACTACCACTGTTTACATCAATAACATGCAATGCTTCCGTGTGCTCAATAATTAAATATGAGCCACCCATAAAGTTTATTTCTTTTCCAAACGAACTTTTAATTTGTTTATCGATTCCATAGTGTTCAAAAATTGATTGTTTACCAGAGTATAACTTCACAATTTTTTCCAACTCAGGCGCTTTCTTCTCGATGTAGGTTTTGATAGAATTTAGTAAAAAACTATCACTTACATAGATGCCTGTAAAATCATCATTTAACAAATCGCGCACTAAAGTTAAAGTACGTTCGCTTTCGCCAAGAATTTTCTGACCAGGAACCGCTGTTTTTAATTGGGTACATAAATGCTCCCAACGTTTCATCAAATCCTTTAAATCGTTTTCCAGCTCTTCAACACTTTGGCCTTCTGCAACGGTACGCACAATAACCCCAAAATTGCCTGGCTTAATACTTTGCACCAATTTTTTTAAGCGAAGTCGCTCTTCTGTCTTAACAATTTTTTTGGAAATAGAAACAACACCATCAAATGGCATAAGTACTACGTAACGCCCTGCCAAAGAAAGCTGGGAAGTTAAACGCGGGCCTTTATTAGAGATGGGTTCTTTGGTAACCTGCACCACAACCTGTTGAAGGCGTTGCAATGCTTGGTTAATTTTACCCGTTTTTTGAATATCAGGTTCATTTAATTTGGCTTCTGGCCAAACACCAGCGTGCGGGTTGTTGCGTAAAATTTTGGTATGTTTTACCAACGACTTTACCTGAGGCCCAAGATCAAGGTAATGTAGAAATGCATCTTTCTCATGCCCAACATCAACAAAAGCAGCATTAAGTCCTGGCATCAGTTTATTAACTGTGCCGAGGTAAACATCACCAACAGCGAAACTATTATCCGCTTTCTCATGATGCAGCTCAATGAGTTTTTTGTCTCTTAGTAGCGCAATTTCAACCCCACCATTTGCATGACTATTAATTACTAGTTCGTAGCTCACAATTTTTTACACGTGTGTTTAAAAACAGCAAACCGCCCAGCAATGAACGGTTTACCATTAAGATCTTTTGAATAAAAAAGATATTTGTAATACAGCGTTTAAGAAAATCTATTTTTTCTTATGTCTATTTTTACGAAGTCTTTTTTTACGCTTGTGCGTTGCGATCTTATGTCTTTTTCTTTTCTTTCCGCTTGGCATAGTGTTACAATTTATTTAGTTTATTAATTATTTGGTCTATTTCCTTTTTAGCCTCTTTATCGGTTACTAGGGTTTTACAAGTTTCGTAGGTTTTGATGGCTTTAGCCACATGACCACTTTTTGCATAAACCTCACCTAAGTAAAAATAGTATTCCGGGTTAAAGGGCTCAAGTTTAATCAATTTTTCGAAACGTTCTTGCGCTTTTTCAAATTGGCTGCTCTGAATGGAAAGCATACCTAAGGTAAAAATGGCTTGAACATTGTTTGAATCTTCAGCAACAACCTCTTTCAAAAGGCCCACACCTTTCATTACATCATTATCTCCTTGTATAATACAAACTGCTAAAGCGCTTTTGGCTTGTAAGTTAGCCGGATTTAACTCCAATACTTTACTGTATGCCTCTTTTGCTTTGCCAATTGCATGTGTACCTAAAAGACTATCGCTTGCAAAGTTGGCTACATTGTAAAATTTACTTCCGGCAGCAAACCAAGTAATTTCGTTATTTTCTAATTGAGCCAACTGAAGTGTATAATACGCACTCAAGTAGGTTACCTTTAACGAATCCCAAAGGTTAGCTAACTGAACTAAATTTTCTTTGTTTTTTTTTTCAGCCTCAAGAAGCTCAAACTGCTCAGATTGTTCAGGCGTAAGTTTCGCTTTTTGTTCTTTCAAAAAAACTTCAGCATCAAAATGTTCACTTGATACAGAAACACCTTTTGAGCCGTTTTGCCCAAAAGGAGTTTTGTAGCCCATAACGAATAAAGTAGCTGTAACTACCAATGCTATGGCAACAAGTAAAATTTGCTTGCTGTTAAATTTCATTAAGCTTTAGCTGCTAATTTAGCTGCTTTGCTTTTAACCGTATCGCTTTTCTTAACTTTATCTACAAAAGTTTTAGCGGGTTTAAAGCTTGGGATGAAATGCTCATCAATTACCATTGCGGTATTTTTGCTAATGTTACGCGCAATTTTTTTAGCTCTCTTTTTAATTACAAAGCTTCCAAAACCACGGAAATAAACATTCTTGCCCTCAGTCATAGAGGTTCTTACTACTTTGAAGAAAGATTCTACTGCTTCTTGCACGTGTGCTTTCTCAATTCCTGTTTTAGTTGCGATTTCTGCAATTACTTCTGCTTTTGTCATTTTCTACGGTTTTTAACTATTAATAAGTTTAGAGTCAAATGTTTGGCTTTGCCCCTCTCTTGGTAAAGCGGGTTGCAAAGGTATGAATTTCAAAACAAAATGCACTAATTGATGGAAAAAAAAATCTGTGGTGTATTTTCGCATTATAAATATGACTCCTTTACAACCTTTAATTAAATGGTACTTAACCAATAAACGCGAGCTCCCTTGGCGTGATACACACAACCCGTATTACATTTGGTTATCGGAAATTATTTTGCAACAAACGCGTGTAGAACAAGGTTTGCCCTATTATAACAAATTTATTGCTCACTATCCTACTTTGCAAAAACTTGCGCAAGCCAACGATAATGAGGTAATGAAACTTTGGCAAGGGTTAGGTTATTACAACCGTGCTGCCAACATGCTTAAAACAGCGCGCATATTAGTTAATGATTACAATGGTGAATTCCCTAAAACTTACCACGAAATTATTGCGCTTAAAGGCATAGGACCATACACCGCAGCTGCAATTGCTTCGTTTGCATACAATGAAGCGCATGCTGTTGTTGATGGCAATGTATACCGCGTATTATCTAGGTTATTTGCCATTGATGAACCTATTAATGGCGCAAAAGGAAAAAAAATATTTGCCGAACTAGCCCAAGAATTGCTGAATACCGATTCACCTGCAACGCACAACCAAGCCATAATGGAACTGGGGGCAGTGGTTTGCAAGCCCAAACAAGCCTTGTGCGAGCAATGTGTGTTGCGCCTGCAATGCGAAGCCTACAAACAAAATCAAGTGTACAATTTCCCTGTTAAAGAAAAAAAACGTAAACCAATTGCCCGCTACCTTAACTACTTTTATATAGAAGATAGCAAAGGAAATACCTATTTACGCCAACGTAATAATGATGGAATATGGAACAACCTTTTTGAATTCCCTTTGGTTGAATCTGAATCTGAAGTGAGTGCGCAGGAACTTTTGCAACACCCCAAAACCAGAGAACTTTTAAATAACCAACCTGAAGAATTGGTACCCATATTTTCTGCTAAACACCAACTTACGCATCAAACCTTATTTGCTGTTTTTTGGCGAGTAAGTGGAAAACAAATAAAACCCGCAGCCAATAAAGGTTACGTGCAGGTATCAGCAAATGATATTCATACTTTTGCGGTGCCCCGCTTGCTTGAGCGTTTTTTGAACACTATATTGCCTTAACAAACAATTATTTCTTTACCACCATGAGTGTAAACAAAGTTATTTTAATTGGCAACTTGGGTCGCGACCCTGAACAACCACGTGTGCTTGGGCAAAACAACACCAGACGTGTACTTACTGTAAGTTTGGCTACTAGTGAAAGTTACACCGACAGCAAAACAGGCGATAGAAGAACCGATACCGAGTGGCACCGTGTGGAGTTGTGGGATAACCTTGCAGACATTGCGCATAAATACCTTAAAAAGGGCTCAACCGTTTATGTTGAAGGGAAAATTAGAACAGAAAAATGGACCGACCAACAAGGAATTGAACGCAGTGGCATAAAAATAAGAGCGAATAACATAACTTTGTTGGGTTCACGAAATACCTCAAATGGAAATGATGGTGCACAAAGCGATCAACCACAAGAGCAAAATACAACGAACACACCTGCAACATCAGGTGAGGAGAATAATGTAAATGGAATGGACGATTTGCCATTTTAATACATGGCATTTTTAACTTAATTAATACAACTTGGAAAGTAGTTTATCTTCAGAACCTCCGGTCAATACCGTGTTAAGTATAATTAACACAACACTTACCACTACCGATGTGGCTACCATTTTTATTAGCATAGCTGTGGTGGTTGCACTTATTATTTGCTCGGCAATTATTTCTAGCTCAGAAAATGCGTTCTTCAGTTTATCCAAATTACAAATTGAAGAAATAACAGAGGAAGAATCGCGCACAGCAAAATACACCGAGTACCTGATTAATCACCCCAAACATTTACTGGCCACCATACTTATTTCAAACACTTTTGTAAACATTGCCATTGTTATGGTATCTACTGTAATTATTGGTTTGTTGTTTGATTTCAGTACCAACCCCTTGTTTGGGTTTTTGATAGAAATTGTATTGGTAACTTTTATTTTGGTATTGTTTGGCGAAGTAATGCCAAAAATATTTGCCTCACAAAACAACATGCGCGTTGCCCGATTTGTGGCCATACCTATGTTTACTTTAAGTAAGGTGCTAAAACCATTTGTATTTTTATTGGTAAAATCAACTTCCATCATTGATAAACGTGTTACCAAAAAAGGTCATATCCTTTCGGTTGATGAGCTAACACATGCCATTGAAATTACCAACGAAGAAGAAACACCTCGTGAAGAAAAAATCATCCTAAAATCTATTGTAAATTTTGGCAACATAAACGTAAAACAGATTATGCGCCAAAGGCCTGATATTACAG
>CANLLM010000061.1 GCA_947491825.1 Bacteroidota bacterium | reverse complement strand
TTAAAAAAGCAGTATCGAATAAAGCCGTTGTATCAATTGCTTATGTGGGTAATGTAATTGATGTGTGGGAAAGATTTGATACCGAAAATATTAGCGTTGATTTAGGTTCCGATCAAACATCACTTCATAATCCATGGGCTGGTGGTTATTATCCAGTAGGACTTTCATATGAAGAGGCCAATGATATGATGGCGAATAATCCACAACAATTCAAAACAGCTGTTCAAGTATCACTACGTCGTCATGCAAATGCAATCAATAAACATACTGCCAAAGGGACTTACTTTTTTGACTACGGAAATGCTTTTTTATTAGAAGCATCAAGAGCAAATGCAGATGTTATGCATAGCAATAATATTGATTTTCGATACCCGAGTTATGTACAAGATATTTTAGGACCCATGTGTTTTGATTATGGGTTTGGTCCATTTAGATGGGTTTGTACATCAGGTACAAACGCTGATTTAAGGCTAACAGATCAAATTGCGGCAACTGTGTTGGAGTCAATGCTAGAAGGCGCTCCAACGTCTATTGCACAGCAGTTGCACGACAATATTACATGGATTAAGGAAGCAGAAAAAAATAAATTGGTGGTAGGTTCTAAAGCTAGAATTTTATATGCCGATGCAGAAGGCAGGGCTAAAATTGCATCTGCATTTAATGAAGCTATTGGTAAAGGATTATTATCTGCACCAGTTGTTATTGGCAGAGACCATCATGATGTAAGTGGAACCGATTCGCCATATCGTGAAACAAGTAATATTTATGATGGAAGTAAGTTTACCGCAGACATGTCTATTCATAATGTAATAGGAGATAGTTTTAGAGGTGCCACTTGGGTTTCTATTCATAATGGTGGTGGCGTAGGTTGGGGAGAAGTAAGCAATGGGGGGTTTGGACTTGTGTTAGATGGAACAGCTGCATCAAAAACGAAACTAGAAAGCATGTTATTTTACGATGTAAACAATGGTATAGCACGTAGGGCGTGGGCTAGAAATAGTGGTTCATTGGAAGCTATTGAACGTGAAATGAAAAGAAGTCCTAATTTAATAGTGACCATACCCAATTTGGTTGATGAAAATTTATTACAGCATATTCAATAATTTTTATGAAGCATCATATTAATCCGTCTCCTACTAATTGGCTGGGTCGCAGTTCTGACAATCAATTGTATTGGCACGAATTAGTGCAACTAGTTGCTGAACTACAAATTAAGAAAGGACAAGATGCTAAAATTGCATTGTTAGGGTACGCGGTTGATGAGGGTGTTATAAGTAATGGTGGTAGAAGTGGCGCTAATGACGGACCAGATAGTATTCGAAAAATGTTGGGGCCGCTCGCCAATCATCTAAATGATAGTACATCAATTTATGATTATGGAAATATAGTTGCAGAAGATAACAATATCGATGCCGCTCAATTATTGATGCGCGATACTATTTATGCTTGTTTGCAACAGCATCATTTACCCGTAATTTTAGGTGGTGGGCATGACGCAGCATATCCGCATTTTTTAGGCATTCAAAAGCACCTGGTAAATACAGGTCAAACTGTTGGTATTATTAACTTTGACGCTCATTTTGATTTGCGCCCATTAATAGATGGGAAAGGTCATTCTGGCTCACCTTTTTTACAAATTGCACATCAATTTCCAGAACAATTTAGTTATTTAGTGCTTGGAATTCAAAAGGCAGCCAATCCAAAAACGCTTTTTGAAACTGCATCTGTTGTGGGGTGTGATTATTTAGAAATTGAGCATTTTAATCTTGCCCATTGGACACTTGTGGAAACGACCATCACTCGTTTTTTACAATCCGTTGATAAAGTATACGTAAGTATAGATTTAGATGGATTTTCTTCAGCGTATGCGCCAGGCGTTTCTGCGCCGTCACCCCTTGGATTTTCTCCTGAAATTGTTTTTAAATCACTTGATCTAATTATTCAATCAAATAAGTTATTAAGTTTTGATATCGTTGAATTAAATCCTGCATACGATCAGGATAATGCCACTGCTCGATTGGCAGCAAGATGTTTAGAATTTATTGTTCGTGCAAATAGCCACTAACAAATTCTTAGTGCCCAAAGCTGCCCTTTTTATTATTACTTAGTGGATGTCGCGTATAATTTTTAAATGATGATTACTATGAACAGCAAAAAAATTGAGTGTTTTAGGCACATCTAAATCACCAAAAATAGGGTGGGTAAAATATTTATTTTGTCCCGTGGAAGCAAGTGTTTGCAAATTGGCTTTCGCAAGCTCTATTTCTTCAATAATTTCATCTTTTGAAATCGATTTTTTAGGAATTACAATAGTTGGAGCTTTTACTTTGCCTCTCGGAATGTGATTGGTCAACATCACCCAGTAGTAGACGGGCTTAAATTTTGGTTTTGCTTTTGAAGCATCTGAATGAACAATAGCATTTGTTATGGTATTGATTACTTGGCAGCTATGCGCTATATGCCAACCAATGGTTTCATCAGAAATTGTGTCATTAAGTTTTTGATGTAAATCTATAAAGCTTTCTAGCTTGGTTAATAAGGCTATATTTTTATGTAAACTGCTGCTCGCCATGCAATAAATATAGCAATTATCCTTCTTTTTCCCAATTACATAAACGCTTTATCTAAATCCGTAAATGTACCCGGTTTATATGGTTCAACTTTGCAAAAAATTGAATGATATGTGGGCAAAGAGCATCATGTTTTGGCAAGTATTAATTTTTTTATTTCCGTTATTAGCATCAGCGCAACAAACTAACGACAGCTCACATATTAAATATTTACCTGATGTAACAATTGTCGGTAAAAACAGCAAGAGTGATTATGCGCAAATGCCGGAAATTGTTGGCACCAATATTTATGCGGGCAAAAAAAATTCCCTCATTATATTAAATAATGTGCAGGGGAATATATCAACCAATAATATGCGTCAAGTGCTTTCTAAAGTGCCTGGTATTCATATTTGGGAAAGTGATGGAAGTGGCATTCAAATTGGAATTGCGTCGCGTGGACTCAGCCCCAATAGAAGTTGGGAGTTTAATGTGCGTCAAAATGGTTATGATATTGCTGCAGATCCATTTGGTTATCCAGAAGCCTATTACAATCCGCAATTACAAGCTGTACAACGTATCGAAATTGTTAGAGGTCAGGGGGCTTTACAGTATGGTCCACAATTTGGTGGCTTGGTTAATTATATTTTGCGTAATGGCAATGAGTTTAATAAGCCACTTGTTTTTGAAACGCAGCAAACCATTGGTAGCTATGGACTTTTTAATAGTTACAATGCAATAGGAGGCAAAAAAGGTAACACGCATTATTATTCTTTTTTTGATCACAGGCGTGCAAATGGTTGGCGCGAAAACAGTAATTACTATACCAACTCAGGATTTGCAACAATCACCCATCAATTTAAAAATAATATTTCTCTTACTTTTGAACTCATGCATTCTCATGTGCGTAGTAAGCAACCGGGGGGATTAACAGATCAACAAATAGCAGCAAATGCGCAGCAAAGTGAAAGAGGAAGAAACTGGTTTGATATTACATGGACTACGCCAGCGCTTATTTTAAATTATGAAATCAATAAGCAAACTAGGTGGAACACTAAATTGTTTGGTACCATTGGAGACCGAAATAGTGTTGGTTTTATGCAATCAATTATAGTAAAAGATGTCGGCAATCCTTCTACCTCTAATTATGCTAACAGGGTTGTAAATTTAGATCAGTATAAAAATTATGGTATAGAAAGTAGATTTATTACAGCCTATCAACTAGGCAAAAAAGAACATACAATTTCACTCGGCGTTAGGGCTTATAGTGGGCAAACTGATAGACAAGCGGAGGGTAAGGGCACCACAGGAACTGGTTATGATATTAGTATTGAAGGGAAGTATCCTACCGATGTTTCTTTTGATTCAAAAAATGCAGCAGTATTTGTAGAAAATATTTTTCGCCTCAACAATAAATTTATAGTGATTCCAGGTGTAAGAATGGAGTATTTAGAAGGTGCAGTTGCAGGGCGTACTGGATTTTATAATACAGGTATTTCCATTCAATTGCAAAATATTAGCAGGAGTAGAAATTTTGTAATGGCTGGAATTGGTGCCGAATACCATGTACATGAGTCTACAGAAATATATGCTAACATAACACAAGCGTATCGGCCCATTCAATTTGCAAATTTGCAAGCACCTCCAGGAACAGATATTATTGATCCAAATTTAAAAGATGCACGTGGTTATAATTTTGATATTGGTTACAGGGGTAAATTAAAAGACATTATAAAATTTGATGTTAGTATTTATCATTTACAATATAATAACCGAGTTGGTGTTATTTCCACAAATGGAGGAGTGAACCGGTTGGTAACTAATGTAGGTAACAGTTCTAGTAAAGGTTTCGAAAGTTATATTGAA
Source organism: Bacteroidota bacterium (assembly GCA_947491825.1). Classification (GTDB taxonomy): domain Bacteria; phylum Bacteroidota; class Bacteroidia; order UKL13-3; family UKL13-3; genus UBA6183. Next base: position 10,785 of record CANLLM010000061.1, on the reverse strand, counting down.
TGCACGCCTATTAAACTATTTGCAAAAGACTCAAAATATGATTTGATTGTATTTACTTCTTATGCGTATACGGATGCAAGGTATAGTTCGCATCATAAGCTCGCGGTAATTAAAGGAAAGAAGGTAGAAAACGCGCCAGCAAATATTTTGAGAACTGGTATAACCGCAGGTGTTAATGGATTTTTGTGTACCGCTCAAGTAAGTTATGTTAGTGAATCATTTAGTGACGCGAACAATACGGTAATGCCTTCTTTAAATGGAACTGTTGGCTTGGTTCCTTCATACACTGTTTCCGATCTTACTTTCTCCTATAAATTTTCAAATGGCTTATCGTGTAAATCAGGAATTAATAATTTAATTAATGTTACCTATTTCACAAGACGTGCTGGTGGATATCCAGGGCCAGGTGCGTTACCAGCAGATGCCAGATCATTTTTTATAACACTGAGCGCTAAATTGTAGTATAAAAAAAACTAATGGTCTTTTTTATAGCTTACTTGAATAAGAGAATCTAATTTATCAATCAATAATTGAATTGAATTATTTGAAATATTCTCTACGCCAATACCTGCTTTAATCCCACCCACATGATTTGGCGTTGTCATGAGTTCATAAAAGCTTAGTTTTAATTCCGTTGCTATTTGTTCAATGCGTTCTACAGAAACATCTGTTTTTCCAGTTTCAATTTGACTGAGGGCACTTGGTGTAATATTAAGTGCTTTGGCTAAAACTCCTTGCCTGATGCTCGCTGCCTCTCTGTGTCTACGTATATTTCTACCGATTATTTCTTTTATTTTCATAATTAATTAAATTATACTTAATAAGTTTTGTTTTACTAAATAAAAAAATTATAGTATTGTAATATACTGAAATACAATACTATAATTAAAAATTAGCAAAACTAAATTTAATAAATTTTAAAATCAAATTATTAATATAATAATTATTTAACTAAATTTAATTTCACATTAACCAAAATTATAAACGATGAAAAAACTAACGGTTTTTTTGACGTTTGCTTTGCTGCTAATAACACAGGCATACGCTCAATCTCCTCGAACAGTTACCGGGAAGGTAACCGATGACAAAGGAATACCACTTAGTGGTGTTACAATTAGTGCTGTGGGTGTCAACAAAAATGCACTATCAGACAACAATGGATCTTTTTCTATTCAAGTAACAGAAAAAGTAAAAAATTTAAAAATTACTTATGTAGGATTTGATGCTAAAGAAGTAAGTATTACAGGTGTATCAACTATTACCGTTTCTTTATCTCCCGAAGACAAAGCCTTAAATGAAGTAGTAGTAGTTGGATATGGAACACAAAGAAAACGAGACATTACAGGAAGTATCGCTAGTGTTAAAGGCGAGGCTCTTGCAAACAAACCTACACAAAGTTTTGAACAAGCTTTGGGTGGTAGAGCTGCTGGTGTGCAAGTAGTGATTCCTAGTGGTGTGTTAAATGCGCCACCTGTATTAAGAATTAGAGGAGCAAACTCTATTTCATTATCATCTTATCCGCTTATTGTAGTTGATGGTGTACCAGTATTTACTGGTGATGGAAGTTCAACTAGTGCAGCAGGTAACGTTTTATCTTCTATCAATCCAAATGATATTGAAAGTGTTGACGTTGCTAAAGACGCTGCTGCAACTGCTATTTATGGTAGCCGTGCCGCAAATGGTGTATTATTTATTACCACTAAAAAAGGTAAGCCAGGTCGTTCAAAAGTTACTTTAGATAGCTGGATTGGATTTAGTAATCCACAGCGTTTACAACAAGTACTTGACGCGCAACAATACACTGATTATAAAAATGAAGCTTTAAGAAATGCAGGAACATTTAATGCGGCAACAAATGCTTTTGCAACAACTGTTGGTGCAGATGGTAAAATCATTAATACCAATTGGGCAGATATTGTTTACCGCCAAGGTTTACAACATAGCAATACTATTAGTTTATCTGGTGCCAATGAATCTACTAGCTATTATTTTTCTACTGGTTACACAGAGCAAGAAGGTATCATCAATAGAAATGATTTTAAGCGTTTAACATTGTTAATGAACGTGGATCATAAAGCAGGTAAGTTTTTTAGCATGGGTGGTAAAATTCAATACACGAGTGATCAAAATACAGCTGCAACAAGTTCTGGATCTTTAGGAGATGCATTTGCAACAGCTGGTTTAGGTCGTGTGGCATTAATTACTGCACCTAACGTTGGTCCATTCAATGCAGATGGTTCTTACAACCAAGCAAATGGATTGATTGGTGTGATGGGCAATAAATTAGGTCAAGTAGGTTTTTACAATCCACAAATTACCATGGATTTAAACAGATCTAATAGCTATGGCGAACACTTAGTTAGCAACTTATATGCACAGTTTAAGCCAGTTAGTTGGTTGGCTGTAAGAACACAGTATGGTCTTGATTACTTAATGGTTGACAATGATGTGTTTTCTCATCCATTATCTGGGGAAGGTTTTTCAACTACAGGTTCTGTTTCTGCTATTTTTAACAAAAACAAACGTTGGGTTTGGACAACCACTGCTCAATTTGATAAAGTGTTTGCACAAGACCATACTGTTAGTGTACTTGCTGGTATTGAGCAACAAAAATCTGACCAAAACAGTTATGGTTTAAATCGTGTAACTGTTGCGGATCCTGCATTCACAAATATTCAGGGTGGATGGGTTACACCTAACACTTCTGGATTAGGTATTGGAGAAAATTATTTGTATTCAGAGTTTGCTCGTGGACAATATAATTTTAAAAGGAAATACTTCTTAACTGCTAACGTACGAAGAGATGGAGCATCTCAATTAGGTGTGAATAGTAAGTATGGTATTTTTTGGGGTGTGTCTGCAAGCTGGGATGTATTATCTGAAAAATTCATTCAGAACATCAAGTTAGATAAAGTGTTTAGCAGCTTGCGTTTAAGAAGTAGCTATGGTAAAGTTGGTAATATTGGTGGCCTAGGAAACTTTGCATCATTATCAACATTTAACTCTGGTTTGTATGGAAGTGCTGGAACCGTAGGTTATAGCCAAGCAGGTAATCCAAACCTTACTTGGGAAACCAGTAAAAAAACGGATGTTGGTTTAAACTTTGGTTTATTTAATGATCGTCTAACTGCAGAAATCGGTTACTACAATAGTGACAACAATGGGTTGTTACTATTTGTTCCACAACCGCCATCTGCTGGTTTACCATCAAATATTCCAACCAACATTGGATCTATGTACAATAGAGGTTTTGAATTTGACATCAAATACAATGTGGTTCAAAACAAAGACTTCTCATGGAGTACTTCATTTAATTTATCTACCAATGACAATAAAGTATTGTCATTGGCGCCTGGTATCACTAATATTATTGGTTCTACAGGTGGTTTAGAAACTCCGAGCATCACAATGCCAGGTCAGCCTATTGGTATGTTGTTTGTAACAAGAACAGCAGGTGTTGATCAAGCTTCAGGTCGTAGAGTTTTCTTGAATGCACAAGGTAGACAAGTATTATTCCAACACGTTGCACCTGCGGGTCAATCTCGTTTCATGTATGCAGATGGAAGCGTAGCTCCAACTGTAAGTAGCGCAGATGCGATCGTGTACAAAAATACACACGCTAAAATATTTGGTGGTTTTGAAAATAACGTACGATTCAAAAACTTTGAATTGAATGCTTTATTTACTTATCAAATGGGTAACTGGTTGTATTATGGTACACAAGCTGGTTTAAGAGACCAACGTTTCTGGAATAATGAAGTGGGTGTTTTAAATAGATGGCAGAAAGCTGGAGATGTTACTGAATTTCCAAGAGCTGTGTTTGGAGACAACGTTTCAAACGGTTCTTCTTTCCCACTTGACATCAATGTATTTAAAGGTGATTTTATTAAGTTAAGAACCCTAACAATTGGATACAATATTTCAAAAAATATGTTGGAAAAAATCAAAATTTCAAATGCTCGTTTTTATGTTTCAGGAAATAACTTGCTTATCTTAACAGCATATCCAGGACCTGATCCTGAAGTTTCTTCAAACGGAAACGGTACTACCAATTTTGGCATTGACAGAAACACCGTAGCTAACCAACGCACAATTACTGTTGGTATCAACGTTGGGTTCTAATTGTTAAACTATTAATTAAGAAAAATGAAAAAGAATCTATTATACATTTTGATGGCAGCAGGTCTTGTTCAAATGACCTCTTGTGCCAAAGAAAATTTTGTAAATCCGGTTCCTACCAACGTAATTTCTGATCTTACTGCATTTGATAGTAAGGATAGAGTTGAAGGACAGGTAAGAGCAATTTATGCCTCTATTAAAAATTCAGGTATGTACGGTGGTCGTTACCAAGTATTTAACGATATCCGTGGCGGAGACTTTATGAATGAAAGAACCAACGTTGTAACTGGTTTTGATGTATGGAACTATACTCCGTCAAACAGTTCAACTAACTCGGTTCAAAACCATTGGTCAAGAGCCTACTATGTAATTAACTTGGCGAACGTTTTTTTAGAAGGTATGACCGCTAAAGGAACTGCAGTTGTTGGCACACCACTTTCTAATAACTATCAAGCAGAAGCTCGTTTGTTAAGAGCATTAAGTTATTACTCTTTACTACAACTGTATGCGCGTCCTTTTTGGGATGGTAATGGATCTAAGCCAGGTGTACCGATGCGTTTAAAAGGTAATACAGGTTCTGATAATTATGCAAAAGCAAGAGCAACAGTAGCGGAAGTGTATACCCAAATTTTAGCAGATTTAGATTTTGCTGAAACCAATTTGCCAGCTAGTTATAGCACTGCTTTAAATAATACCATTCGTGCGCACAAGAATACAGCCATCGCGCTAAAAACAAGGGTTTACTTGAGCATGGGTCGTTATTCAAATGTGATTACTGAAGCAAATAAAATCGTAAGTAGTGCAGCACCATATACCGCTGCATCTGGTGTAGCACATGCATTACAAGCAGATATCACCAATGTATTTAAAGCACCTTATACCACTACCGAGTCTATTTTATCAATGCCATTTGCATCTAATGAAGCGCCAGGTACACAAAACCAATTAGGCTACTATTATGGTCCTGCAGCATTTAATGGTGGTAATGGAGAGTATTCTTTGTTAACTACTGGTGTTGTTGCAGATGCCGGATGGAAAACGGCTGATAAAAGAAGAACTATGGTTGCTGTTTTTGGTGGCAAAAGCTACTTAACCAAATATAGTGTGGCGTCTATTTTTACAGACTATGCACCTGTTATCAGATACGCTGAGGTACTACTTAGTTTAGCAGAAGCAAGAGTACGTTCAACTAACACTGTTGATGCACAAGCCATTGCTTTATTAAATGCAGTACGTAGTCGTTCTGATGCATCAACTGTTTTTACAGCTGCAGACTTTACTAACGCAACAACGCTAGCAGATGCAATTGTAAATGAAAGACGCATTGAATTATTAGGAGAAGGTGTTAGAGGTACTGACATCACACGCTTAGGACTTCCTTTACCGGCTAAACCTGGTGTAGGTGAAATTAAAGCAGATGCACAACAGTATATCTGGCCTATATCTTCTACGGAGCTACTATTAAATCCACTTTGTAAAGACAATTAGAATTTTCTCTTGCATATTAAAAGGGTCCAGTTAGTTTCTAACTGGGCCTTTTTAATAACTTATAAAATTAAAGTTTAGTTGTTTTGTAAATTTTTACAAGCCCGTCATTTTCACTACTCGTTACAATTAAACTTTGCTTAATTGGACTTTTTGATGCTGGAATAAATATAATACCTTCTGGAGCATCACCAGTTTTATACATTTTAATAAATACAGGTGATGTTGGATTGGTAATATCATAGATGGCAAATGCATCGGCTCTTTCTAGGCCTACAATTGCAATATTTTTACTGCCTACCATGCCTAAACATATAGATTCTGGCTCAACCGATTTATCATCACTTCTTGCATCATCATAGATAACTAGTTCTTTCGCTTTAATATCTAGTTCGTTTTTACTATCAAAAACTTGACTTCCGGTTGTGGCATTCCAAACACTAAATGATCTTGAACCAAGCGAGTAAAGCGCATCAAAATCACCATCTGAATCTGTATCACCTAAAGTAGTAGTAACGTTTAATCTGCCTAAAATCGCATCTGTTTTAAGCGTTGTTGCGGTTGGAAAATTTGTTGCATCCAAGCTAATCGCACTTACTCTTTTCATTTCAGAAAATCCTTTATATTCTCGAGAGTCACCTTCATTTGCTGTAAATAAGTAGGGTGTTCCATTGTGGTTGAAGTATGCAATAGCATCTGGCATATACATGCCATACACTTTTGAAAAGGTATTAAATTCAATTTTACTGTCCTTATCACTCACATCAATTGCATTTGCAGCCAAGGAATAATCTTTAAAGCCAAGCGGCGTTATTTTTTTAATACTTGCACTAGCAATGTCAATTTCAGCAATAGCATTGTTTTCTTGTAAGGTTACATAAGCTGTTTTAGAATCATCCGAAATAGTAATGTATTCTGGTTCAATATCTTTTACAAAGTTTTTACCTGGTCCAAATATTCTAAATCCTTTAGCCGTTAAACTTGCCAATTGGCTTTCAAAAGAAGCAAAATTTAAAGTGGTAACAGAATAGTCCGAAACTTTAATAATAGAAATACTTCCTTCAGGATCATTTAAGTAGTCGTCACTTGGTTCACCCTCGTTTGCTGTTAATATATAATTTCCGTCTGGGCTAAAAGTAACCATGTCCGGTAACGAACCAACATTAATTGATTTAATTAGTGCATAGGTGGTTGTATTAAATACCACAACTTTACCAGCAGCTTGCTTGTCTGTAGATTCAATGGCAGCCGCTAGTTTTCCATTACTCACAGCTACACTATTAACATACCCGCCATAAGGCAACATGCTAATAGATTTTATAACAGATATGCTTGATGGGTTGCTGATATCAATTACATCAATTTTATTTTCTGTACCATTGTTTACTGCAAAAAGTCTATTGGTTGTAGGGTCAAAAGCAGTAATTTCTGCTGCACCTACCCCCCCTAAATTAATGGATGCGATTTCTAGATATCCCGATAAATCTTCATTTTGTGTATTTTCTAATGGTTGTGCAGTATCCTTTTTGCTACAAGAGAATAAAATAAATGAAGCAAATAATAGGTAAACAAGACTATACTTTTTCATAAATAAATAAAAATTTAAATGTGAAATTATACCTACTATGTTAACTAATTATGAACATAAAATTAATTCTGTGTTATTAAAAAAGTGTCCATGCTTTTTAAGTGGTATATTGTTTACTAACATAACTATCTGTATTTTCAAAAGTTTACACTTGCTAAGCAAATCTTATTTCTAGATTTGAATGGTACTAAAGCTCACATCATGCTAAAATTAATTAAATGCCTCGCCTTTTCATTACTAATTAGCCTACAAATTAGCGCACAAAAAACAACGGTTTGGATAGTTAGGCATGCAGAAAAAGACACTTCTTTTATTAGCCGGATGGATCCAGATTTAACGGCTGCTGGACAGCAGCGCGCACTTGACCTAGCGGTTTATTTGCAACAAGAAAATATTGTAAAAATATTTTCTACAGATACTAAAAGAACAAAACAAACAGCAAAGCACTTTAAGGCTTCACTTGATATTTATACCCCCAAAAATTTGTCTGGTTTACTTGATGTATTATATCAACAAGCAAATGGCAAGTCGGTATTAATTGTAGGTCATTCAAATACTGTATTAGAAACCATTGAAGCGCTTGGTGGTGCAAGACCTGTAGCGCTATTAACAGATGACGATTACGACTATTTATTTAAAGTCGTATTAGCTGATGGTAAGCCTGCTCAAGTGAGTAGTTTTCATTTTGGACAGTACCACAGAGGCGGTAACGCTACTATGAAATAGCCACAATTTGCTTCTTTTGCAAAAAGGTCCCACAAAAGTTTAGTTTTTAACCTAGTTCGATTAATTTAGGCACTATAAACTACCCACTATGCTTAAAAAAGCTATTTTATCGCTATCTCTTTTTGTTGTTACTATTTTTGCCCAAGCGCAAAATGTGCCAAGTCCAAAATCTCATTTTGGATTTAATATTGGTGATAATTATCAGTTAGCCAATTACACGCAAACAGAGGCGTATTTACAAAAATTAGCAGCTGCTTCAAACAAAATGAAGCTACAAAGTATTGGTACCACAGAAGAAGGCCGTAATCAGTATATGGTTATTGTTTCTGACCCAGCTAATTTATCCAAGCTTGCAAAGTATAAATCGATAGCACAACAAATGGCGAGGGCAGAAGGCTTATCTGATACGGAGGCCCAGCAACTTGCCAATGAAGGTAAAGCGGTGGTATGGATAGATGGCGGATTGCATGCCAATGAAGTACTTGGTATTCATCAGTGGATAGAAACCTTGTATCAAATTTTATCTCGTAATGACGATGAAACAAAAAGAATTTTAAAAACTACTATTATTTTATTTGTACATGCAAATCCCGACGGCCAAGAACTACAATCTAATTGGTATATGCGCCAAACCGATACTTTAAAACGTAACACCGCTAATTTGCCAAGGCTCTATCAAAAATATATTGGACATGATAACAACCGTGATTTTTACATGACAAATATGAGTGAGTCACGAAACATGAGTCTTCAACAATATGTAGAATGGATGCCTCAAATATTATACAATCACCACCAGACAGGGCCGGCAGGCACAGTGGTAGCAGGCCCTCCGTACAGAGATCCATTTAATTATGTGTATGATCCACTGCTTATTACAGGGATTGATCAATTAGGTGCAGTAATGAGCACAAGGCTGAATGCCGAAAATAAACCAGGCTATACCATGAAAAGCGGATCCGTTTATTCGACATGGTGGAATGGTGGATTAAGAACAACTGCATACTACCATAATATTGTTGGTTTATTAACGGAAATGATTGGAAATCCAACACCTATGAAAATTCCATTTGTTCCGTCAAGACTCATTCCTAATAGTGGTACACCTTTTCCAATTACGCCACAAAAATGGTATTTTAAAAGTTCGATAGATTATTCAGTATCACTTAATTATGCGGTGTTAAATTATGCATCTCGTCATAAAGATGAACTACTCATGAATATTTATACCATGGGTAAAAATTCAATCAATGCCGGAAGTAAAGACTATTGGACACTATCACCAAATAAAGTTGAAATGGTGAATGAATTAATGAAGGCGGATCAAAAAGACCAGCGTGTCGATACCATTGCATTACAGTACTATGAGAAAGTATATAAAAATCCAAAACTTAGAGATGCCCGTGGTTATATTATTCCAATTTCGCAAACAACTACTGCCACAAATTTTGTAAATATTTTAATGAAGAGTGGGATTCGAGTAGAAAAAGCAACTGATCATTTTAAAGTTGGCGATAAAGAATATGAAGCAGGTTCGTATGTTGTAAAAACCAATCAAGCATTTAGACCTCATGTAATTGATATGTTTGAACCACAAGATCATCCCAACGATTTCCAATATCCTGGTGGTCCACCAATTAGGCCTTATGATGCAGCAGGCTGGACACCTGCTTATACCATGGGTTTAGAGTTTGACCGCATACTAGAACCCTTTGATGGCCCATTTGAAACAATCCCTTATGGTCAAGAGCAAAAGCATACCGGATCATTTACAAAATTAGAAGGTGCTGTTGGTTATACATTTTCTACCAAAGAAAACGCGAGTTATATTTTAATTAATGACTTATTAAAAGAGGGCATTGAGGTAGAAAAAAACAGCGAATATTTTTATGTAGCTGCTTCAGATAAAGTAGTAATCATTTTAGAAAATGCAGCTGCTAAAAATGGTCTAAAAATTACAGGGGTACAGCAAAAATTAAATATTGGTACTGTTGCATTAAAGCCTAGTAGAATTGCGCTTTGGGATGTGTATGGTGGATCTATGCCTTCTGGATGGACAAGATGGATTTTTGAGCAATATCATTTTCCATTTACAGTGGTATTTGCAAAAGAAATTGACGGAGGAAATTTAAAAAGTAAGTACGATGTTATATTATTTGTTGGTGGTGCAATTCCTGCCTTTCGTGCAGAAACTGGATCAAATGCTATGGGAGGTTATGAAGGTAGAGAACCCAACGAAAAAGAAATTCCTGAAATGTACCATGCACAGCTAGGAAGAATTACGGCTGCAAAATCTATCCCAGCTTTAAAAGAATTTACGGAGGCTGGTGGAACCATTATAACAATAGGTAGTAGTGCTAATTTAGCCTATCACTTTAAATTACCTATTCGTAATGCACTTGTTGAAATGGTGAATGGTAAAGAGCGAGCATTACCTGGCGAAAAATTTTATATTCCGGGATCTGTGATGCAGGTTGCCGTAAACAATGACCACAAAGCAAACTGGGGCATGAAGCCTAATGCCGATGTCTATTTTAGTGCAAGTCCTGTATTTAGCTTACTACCAAATGCTACTGCTACCGGTGAAGTAACACCACTTGCTTGGTACGCCACCGATAAAACTCTTAGGAGTGGTTGGGCTTTTGGACAGCCTTACTTACAGCAAACAGTTGCTGCATTTGAAGCAAAGGTTGGGAAAGGAAAATTAATGGTATATGGCCCTGAAATTACATTTAGAGGGCAAACGCATAGCACGTATAAAATGCTATTTAACCAACTCTATCTAGAAAAGTAAATTGGGTTTAAAAGCTATAACGGAGGCTTGAAATAATATTACTACCAGCAGCTACAATCCCTGATGAATAGGG
>CANLLM010000060.1 GCA_947491825.1 Bacteroidota bacterium | reverse complement strand
TTAAACGGGCATTTTTTGGTTTAACACCCGGAAGGCAGCGCAGCTGGATACTTCACTTTTCGTCAGCCAAACAGACTCAAACCCGTTTATCGCGCATTGAAAAGTGTACTCCTAAAATATTACAGGGCAAAGGGTTTCATGATTAGTCCAAAAAAAAGCGGATTAATTAAACCGAAAAAAGCTTTGTCTAGATTCTGTTTTGTGCCAATTTTCATAAAAAATACTTCAACACAAGCCAAAGGGTAAGTATGTAAAAAGGCGCCAATAGCAGGGTTAATCCGAATAATACTGAATCGTAAAAAATATTGCCATGAGTAGCTTTTTGGGTAACCATTTGCATGGCTTTATAATGCGGCCAAAGCCAAAATAATAAAAGAAGTTTGGCGCTAAATAGTTTTTGTGTTTTTATGTTCGATGTTAACCAATGTTCTTGCTTAAGCACTTTTAGTACGTTTAGCTCGGTTGACTCTGCATGTTGCCAAGCGTTTATTAAGAATTTGTGTTCGACACTTTGTGGGCCTAGACTATTGTTAATGTATGCCAATTGTTGTAAATCAAGTACTATACGGTTATTAAATAATTCTACAAAATGTGCAGCACTGCCAATCACATTAAAATCCATTTGTGTAAGTTGTTTGCCATAATTAATCAACACCGATTTGCCAGCCCCTTTATAGTGCTCGTAGGTTAAACCTACGGGTACAATTATGGTGTTTTTAGCAGGTGTGTTGCTATTCCATGCCCTTAAAATAATGCGTGCGGCCCCTTTTTTTTGCTTTCGTAAACGCCAATTATTTTCACTAATTCCTTCGCCAAAAATCAACACCATTTCGTTTCTGGTAAGGGCATCATATACGGCATCAAATGTTTTAAAGTTTTTATCAAGATTTTCTTTCCCTTCGCTAATCCTATAAAGCGGTAACATGTTAAACGCCTTGAATATGGCGGCTAATAAAGTATTGTTAAAAGCATCACCCCTTGCCAAAAAGTGCATAGGTCTGTTGGCAAAGGCAGCAATTAAAAGTGCATCCATAAATGAGTTTGGATGATTGGCTACTAATAATACTGGTCCCTGCATGGGGAGCTGTTGTAAATAACTTACCATGGTTTTGCGGTAATAAAGCCGTAAACCCAATTTTACCAGTGTTTTAATAAACCAATAATTAATCATGCATTTATTTTTGCTGTTCTGTATTTTAGCAAGAATACTAAAAATAGTTGTGCAAGCAATTGCGCTAATAATGCGCCATTAATTTGCCAAACTGGAATAAGTAATAAACAAGCCGCGAAAACAATGGCAATACCAATTGTGCTGATAACAAGCACGCTATTTTGCGCATTTATTTTGTATAGTTTGTATACATCAAAGGCATACACAAATGGTAAAAATATTAAAGCCGTTAACAGCAAGTATGTTTCAGGAGCAAATGCAAGCTGATAAACAAAGCACAAGACACCCCACAATATAGGAGCGGCAAGCAAACTCATTATCAGCCCTAACCCTATAAATTTGTATTGTAAAGCCACTATTTGTATTGGCTTTAAGCGATAAATGTTTTTAACAAAAGGATTAATGATAAAACCCGGAATAACAAAGAACATGGCTACAAAACCCATTAATACTTGGTAAGTTCCGGTAAGTGATTTTGTGCTTAAACCATTCATTACATACAAGTCTATTTTAAGTTGTAATAATGCAATTAAACCCATTAGTACAAATGGAATTGAACCCCATAAATGGGTAAGGTTAAGTTTAGCAAAACTTAGGCCTTTTAGGCGGATTATTAGAAATGGCATTAGCCAAAACACACGCCCTAGATGTGATAACAATATCAGTAGTAATGCTTTTTGAAAAGATAAGTTATGGTGCCAAAAGGTTAATCCAAATAACAAAAATACAAATGCTGCTGCTTCAGATCGTAGGGCAAGGGAGAAGTTTTTTTCGTAGGTTATAATGGCTTCGAGTGCCTGTGAAATAAATCGCAATACCACCCAAGAAATTAAATAAATAGCTGTTTTAAAAGGGGAATAAAAAAATACCAATAGCAGGATGGGTGGCAATAAAATAAAAGCCCTTGTTAGGATAGATTGTTGTAGGTAATGATTGATTTTAGTTGGGTATTTACTGAATTGTAGCAGCAGGTAATCCTTATTTCCCCAAGACACGATGTGTACAGCAATGTAATACACCAATTGCAAAGCAACCACCTGCCCCCAAGTAGTTACTCCGCTTTGTTTAACTACAAAAAAAGCAAGCACTTGATTAACCAAACCGGGCAATAGTTGGTATAAACTATTGCCCAGTATAGGAGTTGTTTTACTAAATATTTTTGAAAGCGTTATGTTGCCCATGTTGTTGTTGGAGCAATAATTTTAACTAGTCTTGCCCCATACTCTCTAGTTCCTTCATTGTCCGCAAGATGTAATTGCTTGGTATCTCAAAAAAGGTATCGTTTACTTTTTGTGGGCTTACTTTTGTTGCAACAACTTTGGCTTTTATGCCACCCATATTCATACTGTATTCCATCATTAAACCTTTTATCTTATCAAACCCAGGAGCGGTATTTCCTTGGGCAAGCAAAGGTAAATCGGGAGTATAAAAGCATTCAACAGTTTCTGTTTTATTGTCTTTAGTGTATGTTAATTTGGCCTTTTTACATTTGTATCCTGCGATTGTTTTGGTTTCATTAATTTCCTCAACCTTTATGTCTTTTATGTTTGATTTTTCTTGCTGTTTTTTCATTTCAGCCTCTGTTTGTTTAATGGCAGTTTTTTGTCCCATCATATCCATTAGCAAATAAAATTCCTTCTTTTGGCTGTTGTTAATAGTAATGGTATTTCCCATTCCGCTTGGCATCTCGGTGCGTGAGTTTTCGTTTTTAAAATACATGCTCACTTTTTTGGGTAGCATGGCTTCTGCTTGTTTCATTTCGGGGGTTAAATCTAAAAAGGTAATATCAAACTCAATAATTCCTTCTTGAATTTTTTGTTGTGCGCTAAAAGAAAACAATAAACTACCTACAACGGTAATTAGTAAAGAAATGTGAATGATTTTTTTCATCTTTTTTTTGTTCATGTTGGCTTACCAACTTAGTTTTTCTTTATTTAAAAATGCAGCGATACCGCGTTTACAATCGTCTGTTGTACGTGCTTTTGCATTGGTTTGTGCAGCGTATTCTAACGCTTTATTTACATCCATGCTTTGCACATTAGCCAACATTTCTTTTACCAATCCCAAAGATTGAGCTGAGGCTAGTTTGCAAATTTTTTGTGCAAAATTAAACACGTTATCGGCTAGTTCTTCTGGTTTAACAACGTAGTTAATTAAGCCATATTTTAGCGCTTGATCTGCCTTAAATACATCGCCACTTAGCAGCATTTCGCGGGCGTTTTTTTCGCCAACCTTGCGCACTAAAAACACCATTACTATTGCAGGAACAAAACCAATTCTCACTTCTGTGTAGCCGAAGGTGCTATTTGGCGTAGCAAAGCTAAAGTCGCAGATACTTGCTAATCCGCATCCCCCTGCTAATGCGGGCCCGTTTACTTCAGAAATTACAACTTTATTGCTGTGGTATATAAACTGAAACAACTCCATTAAATGGCGCGAATCAGCCAGGTTATCATCAAACGTATTGGTTTGTAATTGTTGTAAGTAAGCTAAATCCGCCCCTGCACAAAATGCTTCACCACTGCCTTTAATTACGATTACTTTACAATCATTATCATTCTCTGCATTCATAAAAGCGAGCTTAATTTCGCTTACCAGTTGGTAGCTTAAAGCGTTTCGCTTGTCTGGACGATTTAGGGTAATATAACCTACCCTTTCTTTTACTTCGTATAGTACTAAATTACTCATGCACTACAATGATAATTGAAATGCGCCTGAATACAGCACATCGTGCACCGGAATATTTTGTTGTTTGTAGTAGTCTTTCATCTTTCGGGCGTGGTGTTTTTTTACGCTGCCGCTTATTAGCACTTGTTTGGCTTCAATTTGTTTTAGTGCATTATGGTGTAGCATATTTCTAATAATTAAAACATCAATATTTTTGCTTGATTGCGGAAAATCGTCACCACTAATTAAAATCCGTTTTCCGCTGCTAGCAATCAACTGCCAGTTTTTATTTAAGTCAACCGTATCTGTATATTGTAAGCCCATTTGCCAGATGTGTTGTTGCAAATGAAACCTGAATTTTTGTTTGTCATTTCGCAGGGCATTATCCAATATTAGTTTAGATGTATTGCCTTGTACAACCTGTATGGCATTGCTTTGGTTAATACTGTAAATAATTAGTTTTTTTTGATGGTGGTGAACAAATTCATCAACCCCCTTTAAAACTAAAAAACACAACAGGGCCAACAAAGAAATTTGTAAGAGTTTTTTATATTGATACATCAAATAAAAAATTAAACATAAAGACATTACATACAACAATATACTTTGTAAAATGCTTATTTGTATGCCATTCACGTAAGCGTAAGGAGTGTCTTCAACCATCATAACCAATTTATTGGTAAACAATATGGTGTGCTTTATGGCAATGCCCAGCCACGTTGCTAACCAAGTAACTTTAGCCATTACCAACAACACAATGCACCCATATAAAATTGCTGTAGTTAAGGGAATAATAAGCAGGTTTGAGAATAAAAAACAATTTGGAAATTGGTGAAAGTATAAAATGCCTATTGGGCTTGTAGCAATTTGCGCTGCAACAGATACTGTACTTATTTTCCATACCTGATCAACAAACCAATTGGGTGCTACATACAAATTGTACATCATGGGTTGAATAAACACAATACCTAAAACAGCCATGTAGCTTAATTGAAAACCTACGTTTGCTAGCATGTTTGCATCAACAACCAAAAGCGCTAAACAGGATGCGGCCAAGGTGTTGTAAATATTACTCCTTCGGTTTAAAATTTGGGAAGTTATTATAAATGTAAACATTACTGTGGCGCGCAAAATGCTTGGTGATAAACCACACAATACTGAATAAGCCCAAAGGCAAACCACAATGATTAAACGTTTGGCAAGCAGCATTTTTTTGCTTTTATCCATAAACCAAAGCAGTTTACTAAATATTAAAAATACAATTCCCACATGCATACCCGAAACCGCCAATACGTGCAGGGTTCCGGTGTTGGCGTAAGCACTCATCGTTTCTTCGTCAATCTCATCGTCAAATCCATATAACAAAGCTTGGGCAACACCAATTTCTGATGGCGTTTTAATGTAAGTGTGTAGCGCTTCTCTGAAATACCGCTGTATGGCGTAAACCATTTTATAAACAGGATTCGCGTGGTTAATTTGAGTATAAACCAGTTGCCCTTGTTTTAAATAGGTTTGATGGTGTATGTGGTTAAACGCTAAATATCTTTTATAATCAAACTCAAAAGGGTTTTTGGGTGGAGGAACCTCTCTTACATCGTTGGCATTTAACAACAAAACATCGCCATAATTTGGCAGTCTTTGTAGTTGGTTTTTGCTGATGTAAAGGAGCACATTGCCCGTGGTTGTTATTAATTGGTTTGATGTATTGGTGCATTGTAAAACCTTTGCACGCATTTTGTAGGAATGCGATTTTTTAATAGGTTCTTCATCAATACTTACTAAAAATGTTTTTGCATTTGGCACATAGCTAAAATGGCTATCATGAAACAAATTATTTTGATAGGTGTGAGTCAAAATACCAGCAAAATAAAACATGAGAATTCCGGGAATTCCTGATAACCAACGCTGCTGAAAGGCCTTGAAAATACTTGGTAAACCAATAAAAGCCAATAAAAAAACACCGAAATAAGACAAAGCTAACCAGTGGTTTATGTCGTAAAACATAGCGGTTCCAACGCCTGTGGCAAACGCTAATAATATGCGCACAATGGGTACCTTATGCCAAAAGGAGTGTTGCATAAGTGGTTATACTGTTATGGGTTATACGTTTAATGGAACACTAAAGTAAAAATTATGTGGAATATTTAAAAATAAAATATGGAAGAGGCTTGTTAAATTGCGACCACTAACAAACACATAAAATATGTACGCAACATTATTAACGGTGCACAACTTATTGCGCTGGGCAGTATTATTAGGTGGTTTATATGCCATTACAAAATCAGTTTTGGGTATTATACACAAACGTGATTTTACCAAGCATGAAAATTTATCTCACGCTTTGTTTGTAGGCTTTTGCCACTTACAATTGCTTTTGGGATTAATCTTATATTTTATTAGTCCTGCTGTTAATGAAGCGCTTGCCAATGGCATGGGTGCAGCCATGAAAGATCCAGCAAAACGTTTTCTTGCTTTAGAGCATATCAGCACCATGATTATTGCCATTGTATTAATTCAGGTAGGCAGAACACTAAGCAAAAAACAAACAGATGCTACGGCCAAGCATAAAAAGGCATTGGTGTTTTTTAGCATTGGTTTTATATTGATATTATCTCGTATTCCTTGGAAAGCCGCTATGTGGCCGTTGTAATACCGTGAAAAACTTTTGGTAGGCGCGCAGCGAAGCTGCGCGCCTTTTTGTTGCTATAAAAGCAGGTAAAAAAATCTATTAAAGAGTTGTTTAATGCTTGGCCAATTAACTCATGTCGGATTAGAGCCAAGCTTCTCGGTTTACAACAAACAGAAGCACAGCTCGGGTACTTAACTTATTTACTTAATGCGGCCTTATAAACCTCTAAGCAGCGCTTTCGTGCGAAGGCATGATCAACAATGGGTTGTATTTGTTTTGGGGTGCCGTACTCTGGTACCCATGTTTTTATGTATTGCAGTTGTTTATCGAATCTTTCTGTTTGTAATTGTGGGCTAAACACCCTGAAATAAGGAGCAGCATCTGTACCGCAACCTGCTGCCCACTGCCATCCACCATTATTTGCACTTAAATCAAAATCTAATAATTTTTCAGCAAAGTAGGCCTCGCCCCATTGCCAATTTATTAATAAATGTTTGGTTAAAAAGCTTGCCACAATCATGCGCACACGGTTGTGCATATAACCTGTTGTATTTAACTCGCGCATACCTGCATCAACAATTGGGTAACCAGTAGTTCCATTGCACCAAGCGGCAAATTCCTGCTCGTTATTAATCCATTGTATGTTGTCGTATTCTTTTCTAAATGCGCCATTGGCAACATGCGGAAAGTTGGCCAAAATCATCATGTAGAAATCGCGCCAAATGAGCTCGTTTAAAAACGTTTCGTTTAATGCAATTGCTTTACGTGCTTTTTCTCTAATGCTAATGGTGCCAAATCTAAAATGAACCCCCAACCGTGATGTACCTAAAATTGCAGGATAGTCGCGGGTTTTATCGTAATTTTTAATAATACCTTGTGCGGTTTGTTTTGATGGAAAAGCAGCGTCAGTTGGTTTAAAATTCATGTCTTGTAACGAGATTAAGCTTTGTATTTTTTCAACTTTTAAATATGCTGAAAAGTGTTTCTCGTTAGGGTAACTATTTAACTGTAAATCGGTAAGTTTAGTTTTCCATTTTTTGCTGTAAGGCGTAAAAACCGTGTACGGTTTTCCATCATCCTTTAGCACTTCGTTGTATTCAAAAACACATTGGTCTTTGTAAGTATTAAAAGCAATTTGGTTTGATGCAAAAAAGTTTGTCACCCATGCGTCACGTTCTTTTGCGTAAGGCTCATAATCGTGGTTGGTGAATACCGTTTTAATGTTGTATTGGCTAGTAATTTTTGGCCAAACGTCTTCAGGTGTACCATAAAAAACCAACAAATCGCTGTCCAAATCATTTAGTTGTTTTTTTATTTCGGCCAGTTGTTGGTGAATAAAATCAACGCGTTTATCTAGGCGGTTTTCCAGCTTATCTAAAATGTGTTTATCAAAAATAAATATGGGTAACACAGGCAAGCCACTATTAAGAGCATGATATAAACCTGCATTGTCCTCTAAACGAAGGTCCCTGCGGTGCCAAAAGATAGATACTGGAATCGAGTTCATCATCTTAAAAACAACATTAAGCTGTAATGGTTTGACAAATCCTTAGCTGTTTTTTATTTTGCGCTCTATGTCGCTGGTGCTATAACCAGGAATAAAATCAATGGTTGTAACCTTTCCGCCTTTTGCTGTTACTATATCGTAGCCAATAATGTTTTGGGGCTCGTAATCGCTGCCTTTTACCAACACATCTGGCTCAAGGGTTTTAATTAAGTTGTAGGGGGTTTGTTCGTCAAATAAAATAACCGCATCAACACATTGTAATGAAGCCAAAATTTGCAAACGAGATTGCTGGTCTTGTATGGGACGGCTTGGTCCTTTCAAGTTGCTTATAGATGTATCTGTATTCACGCCAATAATTAACTTGTTGCCACAGTCGGCCGCTTTGGCTAAATAATCAACGTGCCCGAGGTGCAGTAAATCAAAACAACCATTGGTAAACACCACTTTTTTACCTTCGTGTTGCCATTGTTTTACCAGTTGGGCAAGGGTTTGGCTTGATGTATGTATTTTGGTTAAAATGCTATTATGGTGAGACATAAGTGTATTTTTAATGTGATGCGTTTTGTTTGTGTTTGCTTAAAACTACTAGCGAACTTATAGAGCCAAGTATGATGAACATCACCATTTGTGCTCCATGAACAATTGTTGCGTATGCAATGCCATCATCTTGTGCCACACCAAAAAGCAGTAAACCCTGCATTACTGCAAAGTGATAAGTACCTGCGCCTGCTCCTGGAGCCGGAATAACAATGCCAATAGTGCCCATGGCAAAAACGGTTAAACATTGCGTGAAGTTAAGGTGAGTTGTAGCGGGCAATGCAAACAAACAGAAGTACATCATTAAAATGTAGCATAGCCAAATTGATACCGATAACGCAATAAACAGTATTGGTTTTTTTACCGCTTTAATGCTTGTTAATCCTTGGGCAAATCCTTTAAGCTTATCCAAAACCTTAGCAAAAAGCGGTGTATTAAACAGTTGCTTACGTAGGATAAAAATAGCTGCAGCACCAATCAATACTATAGCCAATAGGTAATATTTTAGGTTACTACCTGTTGTGTTATTTTCTTTAGCAAGGTTTGTGTTTATGTAATTATAAATAATATCAAACTGCAGTACAAAAACTGCCCCAAGAATAATAAGCAACATCACCATATCAACCAAGCGTTCTGTAATTACCGAGCCTAGTCCTTTTTCTAAGGGTAAGTGGTTGGTTTTTGATAGCGCTGCACAGCGCGAGACTTCGCCACCGCGCGGTATGAAATAGTTAATAAAGTAGCCTATAAAAACCGCATGTAAACTGTTGGCTGTGCTTATATTATAGTTCATGGCCTGGTATAACATGGTAGCGCGATAAGCCCTGAGCCAGTGGCTAACAATGGAAATAAATAATCCTATAGCAATCCAGTTGTAATTGGTTTGTGTAAACTTTAGCCACAAATCACCCCAATTGGTACCTTTAAATACAAAGTATAAAAAGGCTGCACCAATAGCAAAAATTATAGTTGTTTGCGCTATTTGTTTAGGTTGTTTACTCAACTTATTAAGCGGTTGTTGTTATCAGGGTAAATGGCAATTGGCTTGTGTTTTTTTGCCTCTTCAAAATCCATTGAAGCGTATGAAATAATAACCAAATAATCGCCAACAAAACCCTTGCGTGCAGCAGGGCCATTCAGGCAAATAACGCCACTGTTGCGCTCACCTTTAATGATGTAGGTTTCAAGTCGTTCGCCATTATTAACGTTTACTACTTGAACCTTTTCGTTTTCAATCATGTTTGCAGCTTCCATTAACGCTTCGTCAATAGTAATGCTACCTACGTAATGTAACTCGGTTTGAGTCAACTTAACGCGGTGAATTTTAGATTTTAATAATTCGATATGCATAAAAAGCGCTGCAAATGTAGCCTTTTTTTCCAAAAGCGATGGCTTACATGTTCTTTAATAATTTGGTTAAAAATCTATCCTGTAAATGCATCAGATCAATAATGTGCTAGGCAATGGTTTTGTTTTTTAGTTTATATACCACAACTTTTTAATTCTATTAAGCATTTTCCATTATATCCGTATTACTATGAAACGAAATAATGAAAAACAAAAACTAGAGGTACTGATAAATTTGTACATTCAATCTATTTTTACTAGATTTTGATAAGTCCGAATCGTTACTTATGTTGAAAAAGGCTGTCAATTTGGTAAGTCATTCAAAAAGAAGTTCTTTTCAAGAAAGCTTAACACAAAGTTGCGGTGGATTTGTGCTTGTAATATCTATATTTGTATAAATTATTTAACTTGCTTGAAGTGGCAATTGAACAAAATACAACAACCGCTAAGGAAAAAATTTTAAAAAAAGTTCGTCAAGCACTTATTTTTAAATCTAAAGCAATGTATGCCAACATTGATTTAGAGAGTAATGTATATACCCAACCGCAAGAGCAAGAGCTTCTACTGGAATCTTTTGCTCGTAATTTTACTGAAGCGCAAGGTCAGTTTGTTTATTGCGATAATAAGTTTGATTTTATTGATAAGTTGTTGACGCTTATTGAGCGAAAAAGACTTAAACATATTCATTGCTGGGAAGATGATTTACAAGCACAGTTAAAAGATAGTGGAGTTGCATTTGTTGTAGATAAAAAGCTAATAGATAAGGCCATTGTGGGTATAACCTCTTGCGAGAGTCTAGTTGCCCGCACTGGTAGTGTATTGTTGAGTTCGATAAAAAATGGCAGGGTAATTACTATTTTCCCTCAAATTCACATTGTGGTTGCCTACACCTCTCAGGTAACCATGGAAATGAAAGAGGCCATGCAAATGGTAAAAAACAAATATGGTCGTAATATGCCAAGCATGTTAAGTTTTACTACTGGTCCGAGCAGAACTGCAGATATTGAAAGAACTTTAGTTATTGGCGCACATGGCCCCAAAGAGTTGTTTGTTTTTTTAATAGACGACCAACAACACAGCCGCTGATGGTTATTTGTAATAGTCAATACGTATTATTGCAACATCAAATCAAACCAACCAATTATTGAATACGCGCAACAATATATACTTTGCCTCCGATTTTCATTTGGGGGTGCCAGATTTTACAAGTAGTCTCGAGCGAGAGAAAAAAATTGTAAGGTGGCTTGATGACATTAAGCACGATGCCAAAGCAATTTATTTGGTGGGAGATTTATTCGATTTTTGGTTTGAGTATAAAACCGTTGTTCCTAAAGGATTTACCAGATTGATAGGCAAGCTTGCCGAGTTGAGCGATTCTGGAATTGAATTGCACATTTTTTACGGCAACCACGATTTATGGCAGTTTGGATATTTACAACAAGAAATTGGCTGCACGCTGCATAGTAAACCTATTGATGTTAAGCTAGGAGACAAAAAATTTCATATTGCACATGGCGATGGTTTAGGTCCTGGGCAACGCTGGTTTAAGCTTATTCTGAGTATCTATCGCAACTATTTTTTCCAGCGGTTGTTCGCATTTTTTCATCCAAACATTGGTATACGTTTAGCCAATTGGTTTTCAGCGCGCAGTAAGCAACACACTTTTAATGAAAATGCTGTTTATTTTGGTGATGACAAGGAGTATTTGATGCTATACGCGAAGCAATACCTAACGCATACTAAAGTAGATTATTTTGTGTTTGGACACAGGCATTTGCCCATGATGAGACCTATAAATGAAAATAGTATATACGTAAACCTTGGCGATTGGATGGGCTACAATACGTATGCCGTGTATGATGGCAACGAGCTAATTTTAAAAACGTTTAATGAATAATGCGTAAACTCATTGGTGTTTTGTGTGTGATACTAATCCATATGGGTCTTGTTCCAAAGCAAGACGGTAGCCCTAGGTTTATGTTTATTAATGCACTTAAAGTTAATGCCAAGTATTTTCAAACAGATAATTTAGGAAACCTATATGTGGTAACCCAGACCAACCAATTAAATAAATACGGCCGCAACGGAAAGATTTTAGGAACATTAAACTACAACTACACAGGTAATATTACGCAAATTGATGCATCAAACCCCATGCAAATATTTGTTTTTTACCGCGAGTTAAATAAGGTTATTTATTTAGATAATAACATGGCATACCGTGGAGAAATAGACTTGAATAAGGCCAACATTATGCAAGCAACGTTTATAGCCAGGGCATACGATAACAATTTATGGGTGTTTGATTTGGGGGATCTTCAATTGAAAAAAATAAGTGATAAAAGCATTGTTGAGCAAACAAGTGGAAACGTTCGCCAATATGTAAACAACAACATAGCGGTTTGTGGTGTTTACGATAATAATGATCGGGTTTTTGTGCTCGATTCCATTAACGGTATTTTATTGTTTGATGTATTTGGCTCCTATTTAAAAACAATACCAATAAAAGGAATCAGCGATGTAAAAGTGTCGACAAAAAACATATACTATTATAGCGATGGCAAAATTAATCAGTACAATTGGCAAACAACTTTAAGTAGCAGTTCCTTAATGCCAGATACGGCTAGGGTGCAAAAAATGAGTATCGAAAAAGAACGCTTATACATTCAAAAGCCTGACAGTATTTACATTTATTCGTTTTAGTTTAGGTTGGTGAAGTGCTAAAAAAGTACGAAATTCGCCCACCTTTTGGGTTGGTGTTTACCTACAAACGATTTACCCAATTTATATTTTGATAAAAACTCGGCATGTTAAATAAATTAGAATCCATTAAAGTTAGGTTTGATCAAGTTCAAGATATGTTATCTCAACCTGATGTGGTTGGAGACATGAAACGATTTACCCAACTGAATAGGGAGTACAAAGAGCTTCAAAAAATAGTTGATAAGTATTACGAATACCGCGATTTGGTTGGTAATATAGAAAACAACAAGCAGCTGCTTAGTAAAGAGAAAGACGATGAGTTGCGTGAAATGGCAAAGGCCGAGTTGGATGAAATGATTCCGAAGGTTGAACCCATGGAAGAAGAAATACGCATGTTGTTGGTTCCTAAAGACCCGGAGGACGATAAAAACGTGGTGCTGGAAGTGCGTGGTGGCACTGGTGGAGATGAGGCCAGTATTTTTGCAGGAGATTTATATCGCATGTACATGAGGTATTGCGAATCGAAAGGTTGGAAAACAGAATTAATTGATTTTACTGAAGGCACAGCCGGAGGTTATAAAGAGATTGTTGTTGAAGTTAGCGGAGAGGAAGTATACGGAACATTAAAATACGAAAGTGGTGTTCATCGGGTGCAGCGCGTGCCGGATACCGAAACGCAAGGCCGAGTTCATACCTCTGCAGCAACGGTGGTTGTATTGCCAGAGGCTGAAGAAGTGGATGTGCAGATAAACCCTGCTGACATAGACATGCAAACGGCAAGATCTGGTGGTGCAGGAGGTCAAAATGTAAATAAGGTAGAGTCTAAGGTGATGTTAACCCACAGGCCTTCGGGAATTGTAGTGGTTTGTCAGGTAGAAAGAACACAGCTTGGTAACCGTGCTCGTGCCATGCAAATGCTACGTACAAAGTTGTACGAAAGGGAGTTGCAAAAGCACAACGAAAAAATTGCTAGTTCACGTAAAACAATGGTTTCAACAGGCGATCGTTCCGCAAAAATTCGCACATATAATTATCCTCAAGGCCGTGTAACCGATCACCGTATTGGTTTAACAGTATATAATTTGCCTGATGTAATGAATGGGGAAATTCAAGAGTTTATTGATAAGCTTCAAATTGCTGAAAACACAGAGCGTTTAAAAGAAGGTAACTTGGCATAATACCCCAACTGCTTTGCCTACAAAAAACCACATACAGGTAACCAAAACTGCACGTTATTTTACGTTGGGTGAGTTAAACGAAAAGACACTTGAGGTATGGTTTGTGCTTCATGGTTATGCGCAGCTTGCCTCTGATTTTATTAAAGATTTTGAAGTGTTAGATAACGGCACAAGATTTATTGTTGCACCCGAAGGGTTAAATAAGTTTTATGCCCGAGGTTTTGGAGGTAAGCCTGCCGCTACTTGGATGACAAGCGAAGATCGCGAGACCGAAATTATTGATTGTATCAATTATTTGAATACACTTTACCAATCGCTAATTATTCCAGTACATGTAAAAGTAACGGTATTTGGATTTTCTCAAGGAGTGGCAACTGCTTCAAGGTTTATACACCACACCCAACAAAAAATAGATGCATTCATTATATACGCAGGCGAAATTGCTTCAGAATTAATCAATCCAATTTCAACCCCCATTAGCAAGTTACCCATTATCTACATTACAGGCAAAACAGATCCATTTATTACTCCCGAAAAACAAAAAAGTGTTTATAATTTGATGAACCAACTTCATGCAAAAATTATTGAGTTTTCTGGTGGCCATGAGATAAAAAAAGAGGTGTTATTAAAGCTAGATTGAAACTCCGTTTTTTAAAAGGGCAAATTGCATGCAAAAATTTAAACTATTTTATAATAAAAAAGCACCCCTGTGTAATAACTAAAACTTAATATACGCCAAGCATCTAGGTATTGCTTACGTTGGCTTATAAACCCAATTTTGGTACATACTCATGTACCTCTGTTGGGCAGAAATAATGTATGATATTGCAAGCTAAATTTCCTATGATGAAAAATTATTTTACCAAGTCCTTTTTAGTTTTATTAATCTCTTTTACTGCAATCAGTTTATTTGGTCAAACCAATTTTGGTGGTTTGCCCAGGCCAAACTCTAATGTGTTTTCTTCAGCGAGATCTGGAGACACCTTGTTTATTGGTGGAGATTTCACGGAATTTTCATTCTCTGATACCGCAGCTCAATATGCGTCTTTATTAAACAGGTCCAATGGCCGGGTTGTTAGGTCATGGCCTAGAGCCAACTCTACAGTTTGGATTTCAGTACCGGATGGTAATGGAGGATGGTTCATTGGAGGAGATTTCACTCAAGTAGGGGATAGTGCACGTGAGCGAGTAGCTCATATTAATAGCCAAGGGCGTGTATCATCATGGAAAGTTAAAAATTGTAATAGCACAGTTAGGGCCCTTCAACTTGATGTCAATAACTTATACATAGGTGGGGAGTTTACCATTTTAGGAGATAGCTTAAGAAACAAAATAGCCATGGTTGATGCAACTACTGGAGCTGTTTCTATTAGATTTAGGGGTGCAGGCTTTAATACTGCGGTGTATACATTTTCAAAAAACAACACCAACTTATATGCTGGTGGTAATTTTACCAGCTACGGAAGTTCTAGATCTTACGGAACTCTATTAGACACCACATTAGGAAATTTAATTAATACCACCTATCCTCAGGCCAATAATGCTGTTTATGCATCAGTACCTGATGGTAATGGAGGTTGGTTTATTGCAGGAGCTTTCAGTCAGGTTGGCGATAGTGTTCGTCAACGTATCGCGCACATAAATGCAGCGGGTCTTGTAACGGCTTGGAAAGTAAAAAACTGTAATAATGAAATTAGGGCATTAGAAATTGACGGCAACAACCTATATATAGGAGGTTACTTTACAGTAGTTGCCGATAGTGTTCGTAACCGTATCGCACAAATAGATGCAACAACGGGATTGTTAACGAGCAAGTTTAACGATGGTGGTTTTGATGGCGCAGTATTTTCATTCACAAAAAACAATAAAAATATTTATGCTGGTGGCGAGTATGGCGTTTACGGCCCATCGCGTAATTATGGCATCATGACGGATACTACTTTTGGTAATATCGTTAATCAACCAGTTA
>CANLLM010000059.1 GCA_947491825.1 Bacteroidota bacterium | reverse complement strand
AGACCGTAATAAAATGAAAGCAAAATCAATGGTAAGACCAGGGCTGCAAGAATAATGTGTGGAATTAATATGGCATAATAGATTGTTTTCAATCCATTATCAGGATATAAGGTATTATCAATAAAATAATGAAATAATACGTATGAAACTAGAAATCCACTCGATAAGAGGAAGGTTACAATATTGGTTATTTTGTGTGCCGCAATATTTCTTTGCTTAATGAAGTAAAGTGATACCAATAACAATAAACTGCAAGTTGCGTTTACTATTGCGTTAAACTTAGGCAAGAAGTATACAAAACCGGGTGTAGTATCTGGTCTTGGTATTAGTTTTCGGTTTAAAATTACCACAGCGGCAAATACTACCACCGAAAGTGTGATTACGATTCTGAAATAAATTTTGTCTTGATTACTTTTTGTTACTGTATTCATATAATAGCACTTTAATTTCTCCTTGCAAACGTTTCATCTCATAGTCGTCTAAGGCATCATACATGCCACGGATTCGATTTTGTTTGTCTATCAATAACAACTGTTGAGAGTGGTCAATTGTTCTATCTTCAATTGAAACAGGCAATAAAAAACCGCGACCAATTTTAAAAATTTGATCTTTATCGCTAGTTGTAAAGTGCCAATTATTCCCTGCTATTTTAAGTTTTTCAGTATATGCTTTTAATACAGGAACCGAGTCGTTTTCTGGATCTACTGTAAACGAAATAAATTTAACAGGAGTTTCGGTTATTTGCAATTCTTTTTCTTCTGCAAGTTTTCTGTTTTTGTAGGCCAATTCTTGCATTTCATCATAAATCAATTTTGCTCTTCTGTTCATGCTTGGGCATACATCTTCACAACTGGCAAAAAAGAAGTTGGCAACATAAATACCATCATTTAGGTTGGCTTGAGTTATGGTATCACCTAGTTGATTCACTACTTCAAAATCAGGTATCTGATAGTAAATGGTGTCTTTGTTATTTCCTTCCGGGGGTATTTTTTCGCCAAAAATAGGTAAAGTTACATACCGTTGTTGGCCGGTATTTAGCATATAAAATATGATAACAGGTAACGATAATATGGCAATACCTATAAAGAAATGTTTCCTTTTCATTTTGAATTTAATTTTATTACGCAACAAGAGGTAGTGTTTTGGCACTACCTCTTGATTAAGGTTATATTTTTAAATAATTTTTAGTGAGCATGTGTATCGTGTACTTCTTCAGTGGTAGGTTTTGCAACTGAGTCTTTATTCACATGGTCATCTACATATTTCGCTTCTACAACCATAAGGGTGATTAGGAATATAACCAACACCATCGGCAATATAATCATCCAAGCTAAAAATTTACGTTCAAACTTCATGTGCATAAAAATAGAAACGATGAAGAATGCTTTCACTACACCTAGTATAATAAATACCCAGTTTCTAATCATGGTTGGATCTAATGCAAAATATAGTCCAATATCAACTATTGTAAATGCTAAAAGAATCCAAAATGTTTTCCAAATTTGGGATTTCATATCTGATGGAGATTCTGTATGCTCTAGGTGTTCTACTGTATGTGCTGACATAATACTGTAATTTAAAATTAATCGGTTAAAAAATGAGTTAGTATGTAATTAGATTAGGTAATAGAAAGTAAATACAAATACCCAAACTAAATCTACAAAATGCCAGTATAAACCAACTTTTTCAACCATTTCATAATGGCCACGTTTTTCAAAAGTTCCGTTCAATACTTGAATGAATATTATAATATTTAAAACGACACCACTAAATACGTGCATGCCGTGAAATCCTGTAACAATAAAAAACAAGTCAGCAAATGCCACAGGTCCATATTCATTCATTGATAAGGTAGCACCATGAAATATAGATCCATCAGCTATTACTTTACCTGCCTCAGATCCTGTAATAAATTGTGACCACTCCCAAGCTTGGCAACCTAAGAATGAAGCACCACCAATGATGGTTAAAAACATGTATTTAGCAACTTCTTTTTTAGCCATTCTATGACCTGCCTCTACAGCCAATACCATCGTTACTGATGAGAAAATTAAAATGAACGTCATCAAACTAACGAACATTAAAGGTAAGTGCAAACCATGTAAAAATGGAAAGTGATTGAACACGTGATCTGGTGAAGGCCAAGGTGTTTCTAAATTACCTGAAAAGCTGTAACGGACAAATCCGTATGAAACTAATAAAGACGAGAATGTGAATGCATCAGATAGCAAGAAAATCCACATCATTAATTTACCATAGCTAATGCTAAATGGAGACTTTCCGCCTCCCCATTGTGATTTAGTGTCTGTTGTTAAAGTAGCTGAGTTTGCCATATATTAAATGTTCTATTTTCTGTAAAATTACCTGTTCAACAATAAGAAAAAGTAAAGATAAATCCATGCTGCTCCTAAAAAGTGCCAATAGGTAACGCATAGATTTAAGCTTAATATGTTCTTTTTGTGCACGTTTAAATAAAAAGCTTTTCCAATTATAACCAATAAAAATACTATTCCTCCTAGCATATGTGCCAGATGTATGCCTGAAATCACGTAAAAGAAAGATTCTGAAGGGTTACCTACTAAGTGTACGTTATTTGCAACAAGGGCTTTCCAACCAAACCATTGGCTAATGCAAAATGCAACGCCCAATAATAGTGTTAGCAAAAGTGAAATTTTAACTTGACCCAATTCATCGCGTTTTGCTGCACGATGAGCCCACTGTATTGCGGCACTACTTAATACTACAATTACTGTGCTGTAAGCGAATAAAGATGGAATATCAAATAATAACCAGTTACCTTCTCCTCTGCGCACAATGTATGCGCTGGTAAAACTGGCAAATAGCATTACACTAGCTACAATTAATAACCAAACCACAAATTTAGATGGATTAATTATGGGAGGTGTATCGTTTAAGTTTTGTTGTTTTTTTACTGTTGACATCATATTGGTTATAATTTATCAAATAAGTAAGCGAATTGTACTAGAGGCAGGTATAAGAAAGATGCAAACATTAATCGTTTTGCATCTTTATTATCACATGTTTTAAATAGTCTAAATGAGAAGTAACTAAGCATTAAACCACCAGCAATTGCAATAATCCCTGAAGTTAATCCTGTATATCCTTCAAAAGTAGGCATTAAACCTATAGGCAATAAACAGATTGTAAAAGCCAGGGTTATTAAAGCCGATTTTTTGTCTTTGAAGTAGGTAGGTAACATTTTAAATCCTGCACGTTTATAATCGTCATCTAATATCCATGCGATACTCCAAAAGTGAGGAAATTGCCAAAAGAATTGAACTCCAAATAATATCAATGCTTCATAGGTTAAAGCACCACTAAAAGCAGTATATCCTATAAGAACTGGTAAGGCCCCAGGAAATGCTCCGATAAAAACCGAAATAGGGGATACGCGTTTCATTGGTGTGTAAATAAAGGCATACATAACCAATGATAACGCAGCGATTCCTCCTGCAAGTGGATTTAAATAATAACCCATTAACAATACACCCGTTATTCCCATCAATGCACTTGCAATAACGGCTTCAGTAACGCTCATGCGGTTTGTTGCAACTGGACGGTTAGCTGTACGCAACATCAATTTATCAAAGTTTTTTTCTATGATTTGGTTAATACCGTTTGATGAACCAGTAACCAATGTGCCTCCAATAATAAGTATAAACATATCAAACCAAACGATACCTTGGTTAAAGGCTGCAGTTGCATAAGTAATTACAGCAGATAATACCACCAAAAAAGTTAAACGTGTTTTAACTAGTTGGTTGTAGTCGGTTACTTTTTGACTAAAGTTACTAACTGCAATGGCTTGATGTTGGCTTATGTTTTCCAATTTATTGTTTGTTATGCTTTTTATGCAGTAACTGTTTTTACTCGTGAAAATAAAACGATCGTTATAAAGAGTTGCATACCGCAAATTAAACTGCCCACAAATAAGTGTACACTTTGTATTTGTGCAGGGAAACTAAGGTTATCTAATACCTTACCACTTAGCATTTGTGCTCCAATCAGTAAAAGCAAAGCAAGTACTGATTTATAAATGATACTATTTCTTTCGAACGCCAATCGGAATTTATAAACCACAAGTATAGTAAGTAATGCACTAACAACAGAGAATGTCCTGTACTTTGTATTTGTGCAGGGAAACTAAGGTTATCTAATACCTTACCACTTAGCATTTGTGCTCCAATCAGTATAAGCAAAGCAAGTACTGATTTATAAATGATACTATTTCTTTCGAACGCCAATCTGAATTTATAAACCACAAGTATAGTAAGTAATGCACTAACAACAGAGAATGTCCTGTGGAATTTAAATATCTTACCGAGCAACTCAACCCAATGGGCTCTATTTTGTTCTCCGGTAACCAATGCCACTGCATCTATGTTTTCTCTAACTTGTGTTCCGCTTACGGTTTGAATTACAGAAACAAATAGTATAGCAATCATTATCAACTTCAATGAACGATCATTATTTAACTGAAACACATCAAATTGTTGCGATTTAGTTATGGTATAAATCAATATTCCCACTATAACTAAGGCTATAACCATGTGAATGGTTACCATCCAATGTGCCAGATTTGTTGCAACAACCTTAGCTCCAATCCACCCCTGAAATCCTGTAAGTATCAATGCTAAAAAACTTAGCCAAAATACTGATGGGTTAGTTTTAAGATAAGGAAATGCAAAAAGTACTGTTAGTGCTATGAATAACCCTGTTACTACACCGATTAATCTGTTTATATATTCTATCCAAGTCTTGTAGACATCAAATTCGGCTACATCATGGGTTGAGGTTTTAAACAACTCCCTATAATTTTCGGGTAACTCGCTTACGTTTGTCGGTGGAACCCATTGTCCGAAACATTTCGGCCAATCAGGGCAACCCATACCGCTACCGGTGCTGCGAACTAACCCACCAACAAAAATCAAAAAGAAAACCGAGGCTATAGTAAGGATACCAAACCGTCTGAACCTTATTTCTGATTTTTGTTGATTATTCATCATTTTACTTAGCTATGCTAAATATTACGATTTGGTTTTATGCTTCTTTATTTTCTACCAATGGCATGGTAGTATTTTTCAAATCTAAATAAACAGCTTTAGGCTCATCTAATGGATCTGTTTGGTCTGCATCAGGTATATTTTGCGGGATGTAATCCAACTCAGATCCTGGTTTGCTGTAGTCATATGGCCAACGGTATACATAAGGAATATCACCTGGCCAATTACCATGCATGTGCTTAACAGGTGCTGTCCATTCCAATGTATTAGAATGCCAAGGATTTTGTGGAGCACGTTTACCTCTGAATATACTTCCGAAGAAGTTAATCAAGAATAAAAGCTGTGCTGCACCACCAATAATGGCAGCTATGGTTACAAATTGGTTCATGTCAACAAATACATTAAATTGATCATAAGCAGTATTTGCATAGTATCTACGAGGTACACCTGCTAATCCCATAAAGTGCATAGGGAAGAACACGCAGTAAGCAGAAACCAGTGTTAACCAAAAATGCAAGTACCCTAATGTGTTATTCATCATACGGCCAAACATTCTAGGATACCAATGGTAAATGCCACTTAGCATACCAAATATTGCAGCACTTCCCATTACCAAATGGAAGTGGGCTACTACAAAGTAGGTATCGTGTAAATTTATATCTAATGCGGCATTACCAAGATAAATACCAGTTA
Organism: Bacteroidota bacterium; assembly: GCA_947491825.1. Taxonomy (GTDB): domain Bacteria; phylum Bacteroidota; class Bacteroidia; order UKL13-3; family UKL13-3; genus UBA6183. Next base: position 11,035 of record CANLLM010000059.1, on the reverse strand, counting down.
AACCGCCAGATATAAAGAATGATACCAAGCCAATTGCAAACATCATGGCAGGCGTTAACTGTAAGTTGCCTTTCCATAAGGTAGCCATATAGTTAAATGTTTTTACTGCCGATGGAACTGCAATAATCAATGTACCCAACATAAATACCGAACCTAGGAACGGATTCATACCTGTTATAAACATGTGGTGACCCCATACTATAAAGGATAAGAATGCGATAGCTAAGATTGACCCAATCATAGCGCGGTAACCAAAAATTGGCTTACGTGAGTTGGTCGCAATTACTTCTGATGTTATGCCCAATGCAGGCAATAAAATGATATATACTTCAGGATGGCCAAGGAACCAGAATAAATGTTGATATAGCACAGGACTTCCTCCAACACGTTCTATACCACCTGCTAATTCTGCAACTATTTCGTTCAAATAGAAACTTGTTCCAAAACTACGGTCAAATATCAATAATAAACCTGCACCTAATAATACTGGAAATGATAATAAACCTAATACCGCTGTAATTAAAAATGCCCAGATAGTTAATGGCAAGCGAGTCATTTTCATACCTTTTGTACGCATATTTAATACAGTAGTGATATAATTAATACCACCCAATAATGCTGATGCGATAAAAAGAATAATAGCTACTAGCCACAAAGTCATACCTGTACCAGATCCCGGAATAGCTTTTGGTAAAGCGGATAAAGGTGGATACACTGTCCAACCTGCTGATGCGGGACCACCATCAACGAATAGTGAAGATAATAACACAATTGAAGACAAAAAGAAGAACCAATATGAAAGCATATTCATGAAAGGCGAAGCCATATCACGAGCACCAACTTGTAGTGGAATAAGTAGGTTAGAAAAGGTTCCACTTAAGCCTGCCGTAAGAACATAAAATACCATGATGGTTCCATGTATCGTAATTAATGCCAAGTAGAAGTTAGGATCTAATTTACCGTCCTTGCCCCATTGCCCGATTACGCTTTCCAAGAAAGGGAACTTCATGTCAGGATATGCTAATTGCAGGCGGAAGATTAGTGACATCATCATACCAATTACTCCCATTATGATACCTGTGATTAGGAATTGCTTCGCAATCATTTTGTGGTCCATAGAGAAAACGTACTTGCTTATGAATGTCTCATGGTGATGGCCATGATCATGAGCGTCATGGTTTGCTCCATCTGTGTTTGCTGTGTGCGTGCTCATATGCTTTTTTAGTCGTAATTATGGTTGTTAATAATAAAGAATTAATTAGCCAATTTTGTTTTAGTTGATGTTTCAACTTGTGCGGTTGCTTGCACGTTTGGTGTACTTTTATTAACCAATCTAGGTTGTTGAGCTAACCATTGTTTAAATTCTTCTTTGGCGTGAACCACTACCTTCATTTTCATTCTGTAATGCGCTCCACCACAAATTTTATTACATAAAATAACGTAATCGAATTTAGGGTTATTTAATTTTTGGCGCATTTCTGCAGTTGTTAATGATGGAGTGAAACCAAATTGAGTTGGTAATCCTGGTACTACATTCATTTGTACACGGAAGTGTGGTAAATACGCAGAGTGTATTACATCTTTAGCACGGAATTTTAACAACACCGGTTCACCTACACCTAAGTGTAATTCATTGGTAACAATGTCATCTTGGGCTTTAACATCAGTTGTATCAACACCTAATGCATTCATAACTCCAATTTGACGGAAGTCATGCTTACCTAAAAGGTTATCTTCTCCTGCGTAACGTGCATTCCAGGCAAATTGGTAACCATATACTTCAATTACACGAGAGTTTGGATCTTTTTCACCAGTCATATCAGTCCAAGTTTTCAATCCTCTGACTACTAAGATGGTTAATACAATGGCAGGAATTACGGTCCATACTAATTCTATCTTGTGGTTATCAGGATAAAACAACGCTCTTCGTTTTGAACTGTGCTTGTATTTATAAGCATACCAAAACAATAAGCCTTGGGTGATGAAAAATACGATGCCTGTGATAATTAAAGTAATCATGAACATATTGTCGTGTTCTGCACCATGTGTAGATGCCGGAGTTTGGTTAAGCACCGTCAATTTGCCGTGTTCCCATATTTCCCATGCAGATGCAACTAAACCAATAGATCCAAATGCCAACATTAGTTTGGCGTTTATTCCATTCCAATTAATTACAGGTTTCCCTTGAATATCACCTACTTTAGCTAGGATATCTAGCACTAAAACAATAACCATTATGAGTAGTGCCAAAATAACGATGACCAACCAATTAATACTTGTTTTTAGAGTACCACTAACCTCAGTAGCTTCTGTTGTTGAAGCGTTAGCTGATGAGGTTCCTGTTGGGACAATGGAAGCTTGAATTGGTGCTTCACTTTCTTTTTTAATGAAAGCGATAATTGATTTAATTTGATTGTCGCTTAAATTTTCAAACGAAGTCATTACCGATTCGTTGTTTTCTTTGTAAATGGCTATAGCATCGGCATCTCCACTTTTAACTAGTGCTTGCGAGTTTTTAATCCATTTAAGCAACCAAACCTCTTTACGCTTGGTATGAACATTTTTAAGGGCAGGGCCAACAACCTTTTCATTAATGGCGTGGCACGATGTGCAGTTTGCATTGTAAAGTTTTTCACCCTCTTCTGCACTTTGAGCAAATGCAGCTGTTATAGAGAAGCTGAAAAGTGCTGTTACAAGTACTAGCGATTTTAAAACAGAAGTAACAATTTTCATTTTGCGTGTATTAGAAAATAAAATCTTTGTCAATTTTTTTCAGATTGCGAATGTATGGTATTTTTTATATGTGTCACTAACTTAAAGCACAATTTTTTAAGAATTTTACAAGCCTTCTAAACTCATTTCGTAACTAATTGTGATTAAAATATTTGCAATTATTTTTTTTGTGGTATTGGAGATTTGTTTGTTGTTTGTATGGACACTTTCGGTACTTTTAACGTTTCTTTTTTGTTGCTATCAGCGTTAATTGTGTTGTTTTTCAGAGAAACATTGAATGGTGTTAGCGAAATTTTACTTTGAAATACACGTAAACCATAATCTGCAGTATTACGCAACATAAAAGCACCAAGAATATATTGGTTGGTTTTGCCAAATGTTACATTTCTGGCAATGCTTCCTATACAATCAATACTATTAATCAATTTACCTGTTTTTAATTCCCATACTTTAACGCTTCCATCATTGCATCCGGTGGTAACGTAGTTATTGTCATTGCTAATACTAACAGTGGTAACCTTCCAACAATTAACAGGTAAAATACGTAATTGTTTATCTGTTGTTAAATCCCAAATTCTGGCAGTTTTGTCATTTGAGCCGCTTACCATGTATTTACCATCACTTGTTATTGCGATATCATTGACCTCATCAGTGTGTCCATCTAATGTTTTTATTACTTTATTAGATAACATGTGGTATAGTTTGATTTTAGGTTCAGCACCAGCAACGTATACTAACTTTGCATCATTAGTTGGTGCAATGGCACTTACAGGTTGACCATGCATTATTGTATTTATTTGTTTCCCTGTTATCAAATCCCAAACAATAATTGTTTTATCGTCCGAACCCGAGTACAAGTAACGTCCATCTGGGGCAAACGTCAAACAATTTATTTTATCTTTATGCGCTTCAAATCTTCTGCTTTGTTGCCAAAGTGAATCCCATAATACGATAACTCTATCTTCGCTGCCGCTAGCCAATAACTTACCATTGCTGTTAAAAGAAACTACATTAACAGGCCCCATGTGACCACTTAAGGTTTTAAAATAGGTGAATGGACTATCGGCTTTGTATATGTTTATCTTTTGATCGAAGGAGCCAGTGGCAATATATCCTTGATTTGAAATTGATACCGCATCAACATCATTAGTGTGGCCTCCCAAAATGGTAATTGGTTCGGTTGGAGCTTGCGCAAATATGTGTAAAGTGATGGTGACGGAAATGATGGTTAGTAAGAGCTTCATACCTCCAAATCTTGTGTTTTAAGGTTAAAAAACACACCATTGTGATGAATAGATATTAACAAAAAGGACACATTAGAAATAGAGGATATCTAATACTTTGATTATCTGAATGAATTAGCTTTTTATTCATTCCAAATTTGCCAGGCTTTTTCTGCTTGCAGCGTTAACATCTCTAATCCGTTTTTGGTAATTGCTCCTTTTTCTCTTGCTTTTTTTAAAAATAGCGTTTCTTCGGGTAAATAAATTAAATCGTAAACTAAGTGTAAGTTGGTGATGAAGTTATACGGTATAGGCGGGAAATCATCAACCAACGGAAACATACCTAAGGGAGTACAGTTAATAATTATTTGATGAGAACGTATGAATGATTTATCTACTTCTTCGTACAGCAAGCCCTCACCTGACTTACGGCTAACTTGTGTGTATTTAATGCCTAATTTATTTAAAACGTAATGTACGGCCTTTGATGCTCCACCTGCACCCAAAACCAATGCACTTTGATGCCAAGGTTTTAATAAAGGTAAAATACTTTTTTCGAAACCAAACACATCTGTATTGTACCCTATCAGTTCATTCTGTGTAAATTTTATGGTATTAATAGCACCTACTTTTTGTGCAACAATATCAAGGTGATTAAGGAAAGGAATAACTTGTTGCTTGTATGGTATTGTAACATTGATACCATTTAAATCTTGGTGGTTTTTTATTAACTCGGGAAATGCCGCTATACTGTCTAGCGCAAAGTTTTGATAAACCGCATCAATTCCTTGCTCTGCAAATTTTTGGTTAAAATAATTTACTGAGAAACTGTTTTTTAGCGGAAATCCAATTAAGCCATATCGTTGCATGTTCTTATTTTGCTTTACGGTAAAATACTATTTCTACCCTGCGGTTAATTGCTTTGTTCTTATCCGTTTGGTTATCTGTAATTGGTTCAGAACTTCCTTTACCAATAGCAATGTATTTGGCACACCGCAAATCAGCTTGTTCAAATATCAGCGTTAAATAGTGCGCTCTGTTAAGGGAAAGCAATTGATTGCTATCTACATTACCAGAATTGTCTGTATGGCCTATTACAACTATACTATCAAATGCAAAGCGGCTTAAGCTGTCGCATAGTTTTTTAGTTTTTATTAATTCTTTTTGGTTTAACGCATATAAATTATTGACGAAGTTGAATGTGTAACTACGAGTAACGGCCTCATATTTTTTAGGCTTGGTTGATAAGCTGCGTAACGAGTATGCCTCTAATAATACACCACTATCGTATTCGCAATCTTCTACATCTACCACCATTATTTTTAAACGATAAGGTTTGCCTTTGGCTACGCGAACACCAGCATAGATAGGCTTTAAAACCCCATCAAACTCTAATACATTATAATATGGGCTGGCAGGAGAGGTATTATCAATATAAAGTTCTTGGAGTTTAAGGTGATTAACATTATGTACGTTAATCATTTTTTTGTTGGGCAGTACCGCTAAATTTTTAGGTTTTGATTTAACAAACATTGGTTCTAATAACAATTGAAACATATCGTTAAATTCTTTGCCAATAAACTCTGGATATTCTTCGCTACCAAAAACAAATGCAAAACAAAGGCTATCACTATCGGGAATAAATTCAATTTCTAAAACAGCACCATCGCACTGGGGAGCCTTAGTAATTAAGTCTTCATCAAAAAAGAAATGATCGGAAAAATTGGCTCCTGAATTTGGCCTTGAGTTGTTACCAGCGATAAGTTCAACGCGACCTGTACTTAGCGCCAGGCCTTTACTAAATCCGGTTATTCGATTTACATCTATAAAAGTACCAATTGCTTCCGGATGGCCCTTGTAGCGAATATTGGTAAGTTTTATGCCATCACCTAAAAAGTAATTTTTAACCAACGATTCCACCTCATTCACATCGCCCATCTCACTCACTTTAATCTGTGCCGACACAGTTAAAGTAAACCAGATAAACAATATTAGTATTGGTGTTTTTTGCACTGTGTAAAATGTAGCAAACGTTGTAGTAGTTTAGATAAATGCTATTTCTCTATAAATTTAGGCACACGGAAATAATCGCTATCCTTTGCAGGGGCGTTTTTTAATGCTTCCTCTTTTGTAATTGGATGATGAACTTCATCTGCTCGTAAAACATTTACTTCATTAGTCATAAAAATTAATGGCTCTACATGGTCAGTGTTTAACTCATTTAGCTTTTCTATAAATCCGGTTATTTTACTTAAGTCACCTTTAAGTTTTTCTTTTTCTTCGGCAGTAAACTCCAACTTAGCAAGGTCTGCTAGTTTATCAATCATTTCATTGTTTATGTCCATACTCTGCTAGTTTATTCGCTATTAAATTGTGCACTTGTAGTTTAAGTGCAGGTATATCTTCAATGGTTAATCCTTCCGTACTTAGTGGTTGATGTATGTATTGTATTACCCTCCCCGGCATAAACCTTAACTTGCCGTTATCAGGTAATATTTTCCAATTGTTTATAATGGTAACGGGTAGAATTGCTGTTTGTGTTTCTACAGCTAGTTTAAATGCACCGTCTTTGAATTTACCTAATTTTGGTGCATTACTATGAATGGTTCCTTCAGGGAAAATCACAATACTGCGTTTTTCTTTTTTTAATTGCTCAACCGCACGTTGGTATGCTTTGGCTGCATGACGTGGGTTTTTACGATCAACGGCAATATCAATGGTTCTGAAAAAAATACCGAAAACAGGTACATGTGCCAACTCGATTTTTGCCATAAAATTGAAATTGATTTTTAACTTTACGGTTAAGGTAACAATATCCAACTTGCTGGTGTGGTTGGGTGCAATAACGTATGCCTTACCTTTATGTTTAAAACGGTTTTCTTCAATTTGTTTAACAAAAATTGCCCCGCAAAAAAACAGCCAATGCCCCCAAACTTTGCGTAATTTATGGCCGTATTTATACCATCTCGGATTACTTAATGTAATAGCAAAACCAGGGTATAAAATAATAAAGCCAATGGCTGTCATTAATCCGAAATAAATGGCTAAAACAAATTTTACGGCTTCAATTATTGATCTCAACTTGCGTGTTTAGTTAGTAAGGTATAAGTAAAAAGTTAATCGGTTGATGCTAACGTCCCCAGGTGTCTGGGCTTTTTCTCCATTCAGCCAAAATGCTCATTTGTTCGGGTTCAATTAGATTTTTGCTTGCAGCAACTTCAACCAAAATATTATAGTTACTTAATGAGAAGTAAGGGCATTGGGCTTCATCAAAAGCCAACTTAGCAGCATCAAATCCATAGGTAAAAATAGATACTATACCTAAAACTTCGCAACCAAATTCGCGTAATGACTGTATGGCTTGTAAACTGCTTTTTCCAGTTGATACCAAGTCTTCAACCACCACTACTTTTTGTCCAGGTTTAATGTCTCCTTCTACTTGTTTGCCCATGCCATGCTTTTTAGCTTCAGAACGCACATAACCAAATGGTAAATTTACTTCATCAGCTACTAGTGCTCCTGGGGCAATACCTGCAGTTGCAACACCAATGATGGCTTGCGCTTCCGGAAATTCGCTTTTTACCAATTCGCCCAATGACGTTTTGATAAAATTGCGTACATGTGGATGCGATAACGATAAACGGTTATCACTATATATGGGCGATTTCCATCCGCTAGTCCAGGTAAAGGGAGCATTAGGACTTAATTTAACCGCATTTATTTCTAATAAATATTCCGCTATCTTCGCGGCTGTACTATCAACTTGTTGCATCACGCAAATGTATAAAATTTTCATTAATGATAAACCTTTCCTGTTAACTTCAACAGATATCAATGATGCACGTTATAAAACATGCACCAGAGCCAACTACGATCCGACTAAAACGGCTCGTTATTTAAAAGATTGTGAGGCGAACACACACACAGGTTTTGTATTAATCACAGATGACGTGGATTTTGCTTTAGCTGATCTGTGCACCCATGTTGCAGTTATTGAAGCAGCAGGTGGTGTGGTGTTTAATAACAAAAACGAAGTATTGCTAATTAAACGTTTGGGCAAATGGGATTTACCTAAAGGTAAAATGGAGGGCGAGGAGTTGCCTGAAGAAAGTGCCGTGCGTGAAGTAATGGAAGAGTGTGGTATTGTTGGATTAACTGTTTTGGACAAACTACCATGTACTTACCACGTTTACAAAATGCATAACTTTAATTTCTTGAAAATTACGTATTGGTATAAAATGCAAACGGATTTTGATAAGCCACTCATACCTCAAACGGAAGAAAATATAACCGAGGTAAAATGGGTACCTTGGGGCAGTATAACCCCTGATACTTTAAATACGTACATTTCTATTAAGGAGTTACTGAAAGAATTGAAATAAAATATAAACGCCACTTCAAGCTAATGAAGTGGCGTTTGTTATCGTTAGTTGTTTGTATTAAATGGCTTGGCCAACTTGCTTTAAATGTAAAAAGTGCGACTTAATAGCACTAACTACAGTTGGAAATTCACGGTAATTTACACCATAATCTTTACATGTTTCTATCACAATCTTATTAATTGCAGGATAGTGTACATGGCTAATTTTAGGAAATAAGTGGTGTTCTACTTGGAAATTTAACCCTCCTAATATCCAACTCATACTTTTACTGCGGGTAGCAAAATTAAATGTGGTATTAATCTGGTGTTTAGCCCACTCCGTTTGAATTTTAGTATCATTTCCTTCTGGTACAACAAAGTGGGTGTCTTCTACAATATGAGCTAATTGAAACACTACAGCAATTACAACACCTGCAGTTGATGCTAAAATTAAATATCCTAAAATAGTTGGTATAATACCAACAAAAAAGAATGGCAGAACAATAAAGAAGAGCACATATAATACCTTAGAAATCCAGAAACTAAAATGCTCAGGTAAATTCATTTTGCGCATTTGGGTATGTTCTGCTATTTTACCACTAAAGTATTTGTTAAAATCGTTGAAGAAAATCCAAAACAAATAAGTTGTGCAGTAAAGAAATAAACTGTAGTAATGCTGGAAACGATGGAACCATTTTTTCTCTTGACCTTGGTGAAGACGAATGTATGGTTTGACATCAATGTCATCATCCATACCTTCTACATTGGTGTAACTATGGTGGTTTATATTATGTTTTTGACTCCATATATAAACGTTGCCACCTAACACATTTAAGCTAAGTCCCATAAAGGTATTAACCCATTTTCGTGAAGAGTAACTTCCGTGAGCTCCATCATGCATTACATTGAAACCGATAGAAGCCATGTTTATGCCAAGTAAGATGCAAATAAAAATACTCACTATGCGAGATTCAGGGGTGAAAAACACCACCCAAATATAGCCTACTACAAGTGTGGTAAGAAGAATAATTGTTTTCGCATACAGTTTTAAATTACCAGATGCTTTTAGGTTGTTCTCATTAAAATAGTTTTCTACTCTTTTCTTTAAATCATTAAAAAAGGCAGGCTCACTGTTGTTAAATTTTATTTTTGACATGTACATTTGTTAAGAATACTTAACAAATGTAGCCTTTGACATGTATAAATAGCAATACACGAATAAGAATTATGTCACTTAGTTATCTACAATTTATTAATAGTTGTAATAAATCAATTGTATATGATACTATATTTGCACGCTTAGTTTTGTTTAGCTATTATTAAACACTTTAGGGAATGCAGTTCGAATCTGCAACAGTGCCCGCTGCTGTGAGTGTAGAGCAGAATTTTACTTGTTTTTACCACTGTGATTTTATGTCATGGGAAGGTTTGTAAAATTTTACACAAGTCAGAAGACCTGCTAGGTAATTTATTGGTTAAACTTTCGGGAATAAAAGTGATAACTACATTTCATGCATCAGTATGCCTTGTACTTATCTATCAGTTTCCATTTATTTTTTATTAATGAAAAAGAGATTTTTTATTGTATTAATGCTCTGCGCTGTTTTACCAAAAACACAAGCTCAATTTGCTCCACAAGTTGGTAATATTGGTACTAAAGCTATGCAAAAAGATAGTACTGCTTTTATAGCTTGGGCAAAGAGTGGCTTGGTTAATAGAGGTTGGCAAGACCTATCGGATACCACTTTGGGTAAAGCTCAAGTAGGTGATGAAACATACATCCCAGGGCCCGCTGGAAACGGAATTGTAAGTTTGGGTGATGGTGGCGAAGCTGTTGTAACGTTTGAAAAGCCAATAAAAAACGGAGTTGGTTTTGATTTTGCTGTTTTTGAAAATGGATTTATAGATCAAACATTAAAACCTGGTACAGCGTTTTTAGAATTAGCTTTTGTAGAAGTGAGTAGTGATGGAATTAATTATTTCAGGTTTCCCGCTACAAGTTTAATTGATACCACAGTACAATTAGATTCATACGAGGGTATTGATGCAGTCAAGATTAATAACCTAGCGGGCAAATATATAGCTAATTATGGTACTCCATTTGATCTGGAGGAGTTGAAAAACAAACCGGGTTTGGATGTAATGAATATCACGCATGTTAAAATTATTGATGTAGTTGGTTCTTTAACCAATAGGCATGCAACACGCGATAGTTATGGCAATAAAGTTAACGATCCATGGCCAACTCCTTTTTCACAAAGTGGTTTTGATTTGGATGCAATAGGTGTTATTCATCAAAACAACAAAGTGGGCTTAACCGAGCTGCATAACCAAATAGAATGGAAGGTATATCCTAATCCTGTTTCAACCCAAACAAATATTAACGTAAGTATTGATGGTGTATATGATGCAGCGATAAATGTTTACACACAACTTGGTAAGTTGGTTAAAACATCAAACATAAATATCCCAATTAGTTTTGCTGAATCTGGTGTTTATTATTTACAAGTGAAAAATAATGAGGCCATTTACACACGCAAAATTATTGTGTTTTAAATTAATGATGATGTAAATATATGCGAAATGTTCGGTCAAGATTTTCCATATAACCCATAGAAAGCAACAAATTGACATTGTTCGAATATTGTAACATGATGTTAATCCAAACAATGCTGTAAAGGTTTTAATACACGTTATTTGCGTTTAAGTTGTTTGTATA
>CANLLM010000058.1 GCA_947491825.1 Bacteroidota bacterium | reverse complement strand
AAAGCCTAAATATAAGTTTTCGTCAATTGGAGTTCCAGAAGTAATATAATTTATAACCAAGCTGCTCGGGTCCTGTCTCAACCTTGAAATAAAACCCGCCTTATTTGATGAGCTAGTAATTAATACTGATGTGTCTTTAATCGCTCTTACATAAAATGTATATTCATTTCCAGTTGTGTACTTAGATTGGTATGTATTGGTGTTTCCATCAACAGAGTCAATTAAATCAAACTGGTTTGAATTCGCCTTTTTAAATATGTAATATTTTTTTACTGTATTCCAGCCAATATAATGCGACCAGGTTAAGCGATATTTTTTTGCGCATGTATCATTAGTAACAGATAGAAAAACTGTACTATGTTTTTTTTCGAATGCTGGAAGTTTACCACAGCTATCTCTTGTATTGATATTATAAGTATAACTACCTTTTTCAGGATCTGTTGTTCCTAGGTCTATAGCAAATGTGTCTCTTGTTTCAGATGGAGTCATTGCTGTGAAAAACCCATTAACAAGGACATATAATAAATATTTATCAAAGTCTGGTGAAGAGTTTTTGCTCCAACCCAATAATACTCGGTTGCTTATTAAATCAACACTTACCGAATCAAGTTCAGATATTGCTGGCGGCAATACATCTACTAATAAGGTGTCACTGTATTGATTGTAATCGGGGCCGCAAGAGTCTCTTCTTTCAATAAAATAATTGGAATTTGGCTCACTTAATGGAGGTGTTGCGTTAAAGTGCAGGTATGTTTCTTGTGTTGCGTTGTATATTGTATCTATTGGGAAAAACGGGCCAATAGGCCCTCTTCTCTCCCAAATGATATTAAAAGCAAATCGGCTACAAGTATCAACAGGGTTTGTCCAGTACAAATTATTGTCTGCCCCATTCGGACAAATTCGCCTTAAATTAGGCGATTTTGAATAGGTTGTTCTAGCCCCAATAACCAGTATAAAAATGATGTTTATTATGCACCGCATACTATCTCAACGAGGTTTTCAGGCTTAAAGTACTTATTGCATAAATCTCTTAATTCCTCTGCCGTTGTTGTATTGATTATTTCTATAAACTCGTCATAATAATTCGATTTAAATCCATAATCAAGCAATATCCTGTTCCTGTCCACAATGGTAAATGGACCATCAATACTTCTTAAAAGAGAACCAAGAAGATAATTTTTTGCGGTAGAAAGTTCTTTTTCTGGGACCAATTCAACACACAGCGTATCAATTTCTTTATGTATTTCCTCAATAGCTATATGTGTTTTGTCATTATTTACATCTGCCTCAACATAAAAGCAGCCGTCATCTAAATAGGATTCTAAGACAGAATATATACCATAAGTTAATCCCTTGTCTTCTCGTATGTTTTTCATTAATCTGGATCCAAAATATCCGCCTAAAACAAGGTTAACAAGTTGTAGTTTTCTGTAATCAGGATGGGACCTGTTTATAATTTTTCTTCCAACTCGAATTGTTGCCTGAGTAGATTTTTCTTTTTTTACGGCCCTGCTCTCTGGGATAATGCTTTCGTTACTGTATTTATTATCGCTTTGCGAAGGGTTAAATGATGAACTAAATTGTGACAGCTCTTCAATCACATCATCATTTACATCGCCTGCCAATGTAATGTACTTTATGGTTTCTGCATAATATTTGCGGTGAAAACCAACCAGTGTTTCACGTGAAAAATTTTCATAATCTATTGGTAATGAGTATGATGAAATAGGGCTTGTGTCCCCAAAAATTGTTTCATAAAAAGCCTTTCTACACAAATAAGAAGTTTTTTGTTGCTGTACTTTTAAACGCTGTTTGTTATTTTTTTTGTATATATCTATTTCGTTATCAGGAAATTGTGCATTTTTAATTACGTCTAATACGATTTCCAAACATTTGCGTAGGTGTTTTTTTAGGCAGTATAAAGTAAGTTGGGCATCATCCACCGCGCACCTCGTTTGTAGGTAACCACCATAAAAATCTAATCCATCAGCAATTTGCTCCGCTGTTTTTGTTTGCGTGCCTTCTGTTAAAAGTCGGTTAACCCCAGTTGCAATTAGCCTTTGTGTTTGTTTAGCTATACCGGCATCAAATACAAATTCAACCCTTAAAACCTCATCAACTGGTGCGTATAAGTGATAAATGCTTACACCTGTTTTGCCCGAACTTTTTTTGCAAGCGGGGAAATCTAAGTGCTTTATCTTCTGCGTTTCTGGCGCAATTGTTCTAATTGGTTGATTCATGTTTTGCGTGATAATAAAGTACGTTGCAATTTGTTGATTTTAAGTATGTTTCAGCAACTCTTTGGATGTCGTGAGCGCTTACCTTTAAATATTCACTTACTTCTGTATTGGCTAGTTCTATGTCTCCATAATAGGCCGCGTAGGCTAATTTCATGGCCTTATTTAAAACACCCATGTCATTAAACCGTATATTCGTTTCTGACTTGTTTTTAACTTTTTCAAGTTCGCTTTCTGTTATGCCATTTTCAATGAGTTCGCTTAGCACTTTTTCAATTGCTTCCTCGGCCTGTTGGTGCGTAACACCCCTAATTAATTTACCTTCTACTATTATTAAACCCGCATCAAAATCACCGCTTTCGTAACAATCTATTTCACTAAATAACTTTTGTTTTTTTAGTAGTTCGTTAAATAGCCTAGCCGATTTGCCACCGCCCAAAACGTCTGTCATTAAATCAACTGCGTAATAATCTGGGTGCATGCGTTCGCAAATGTGGTAACCCATTATTATTAAATCTAAAGGCACATCGTTATATACGTGTTCAATTCTTTTTTCGGTTTGTTGCGGCTCTGTTTGGTAGTGCAGGCGGTTTATTTCTCTTGCAGGAATTGGACCAAACCATTTTTCTGTTAATTCTTTAGTTGTTTGTAAATCAATGTTTCCGCTAATAACCAGAATGGCGTTATTGGGAGAATAAAATGAATAGAAAAACGCTTTTACATCATCCAACGTTGCTTTTTCTATATGAGAGAAATCCTTGCCAATTGTGGGCCAACGGTAAGGATGTGTTTTATAGGCCAACGGTAAAAGTTTTAACCAAACATCGCCATATGGCTGGTTAATATACCTTTCTTTAAATTCTTCAATTACAACAGCTTTTTGTACATCTAACACCTTTTGGCTAAAATCTAAACTAAGCATACGGTCACTTTCCAACCAAAAACCGGTTTCTATGTTATTTGCAGGGAGTGTGATGTAATAATTTGTAATGTCATTACTTGTAAATGCATTGTTATCTCCTCCGGCAATTTGAAGTTGGTTGTCGAAGTCGGAAACATTTACAGATCCCCCAAACATTAAATGTTCAAATAAATGGGCGAAACCGGTTTTTTCAGGATGTTCATCTTTTGACCCAACATTATATAAAATATTTAAAACACAAAGCTTAGAATTTGGATCGAGATGGTGAATAACGGTTAAGCCGTTTTTAAGCTTAAATTGGGAATAATTTATCAAAATATGGGCTATTATTGGTGAATGAACAGCAAATTTAGCGTTTAGGCGCGCTATAAGCCCCGTTTATAACAAAGATGACACATCGCTTTACCCACAACAAGATGTTTTATTAGACACTATTTAAAATCCCTCAGCCTTATTCACACAAAATCAGCTAGTTACTAGAAGTTATAGCCTAAATTCACATAAAATGTAAAAGCCCGAATTTGTGTGCTTTTCATAATTGTAAAATCTAATGGACCAAGTATTGAATTAAATCCGCCAGTTATTCCATATCCAAATAATTGGTTTGATGGTTTAAGAATATCATTACTTGTAAAATATCGCACGAAATTATTGTTGTGGTATCCAAGATTAAATTTTGGAATGACGAATAGATTCTTTGAGAGTTCGTATTGGTAACCGAATTGAGCACCAATGAAATTATTTGTTCTAATCTGAAAATCGCTTAGTCCAACAAATGGCATTTGATTTCTAAGGTTAGGAATTAATCCACCCACCATAAAATTATTGAATATTGTGTTCCCATTTTCATTGGGGCTAAAAGGATTAAAAGTTAATCCGCCATAAAAGCCTAACACAAGAGTTGTCCTTTTATTAATATGGATATATTTATTGGATAATAATTTAAACTGTAAATAGCGATTTGTTATCAATGAATCCTCAAGTTTGCGCGTCATTTTTTTGCTAATAATGCTTCCATTTAGCGAGTCTCTGCTTATCAATTTTAAATTAGGATTACTGTTAAAAAAGTAACTTAAGGCTACATTAACTTTCGAGCCCGAATGAGCATAGTAATGTCGGTTAAGCGTGTTTAAGTTAAGGTCTAAATATATTCTGTCTTGTATAATACTACCATCATAGTTTTCACCGCTACCGTATATATTAGGCGTAAATACAATCAGTTCCCTTCTTAATCCGATGCCAGTGCTATTTACCGTTAATGATGCGATTTGATATTTTACATCTAACGCAGTATATTTTTGTCGGTACATCGCTAATCTTACTAATGTTTCGTATAGCGGGAAATCATAATTATCAAACCAAATAGAAACCCCTAGACCATGGTTTTTTGCAGCTCCTAAATACTTAAAATATTCGCTCTTAAACCGCAGCATATCGGCTATGTTCAAGGTTGACGAAAAGCGGGTGTTTTTACCAATTAGGTTTCTAGATGTTAGGTTTAAAATTATGGCAGCCTTTGAAAAACTATTGTAGTTAAGCGCTACATTAAAAAACGTTGGCGGATTCTCGCTTCCTTTAAGTCTAATGCGTGTTCCATCATCATATTTAAATAATTCGTAACCCACTTTTCTGAAGTAGCGCGTACCATAAACTTTTTTCATAGCCTCAGGAAAAACATCGGGTGTATACCAATGGTTACGGGTTAAACTCAAGCGATCAATAATCAAATCTCTATTTGCTTTGCTGATGTCCTCTATTTCAAAACCTGTTAGCAAAACAGAATCAATTTTCGGGATATGAATAGCCTCTTTTGGGCCAAATTCTTCATCTAATTTTCGGGCTAATCTCTGTAAATCTACAAAAGACTCCATAGCCGCATCGTATCCTCGCTTAATAAGAGAATCGGCAGCATTAAAACTTCCTGCATTAAAACCGGTTAAATCGGGTTCAATTAAAAAGTCGCACCATTCTCTTTGCCTTTTTGTGTCTTCTCCATCACTTAAAAACATCGATTGGTTTAGTATATCAATGATATTATCTAATTCTTTTTCTTGCAAAAAACCCTTGCTTAAGTTAACGCCAATAATAATATCAGCGCCCATTTCTTTTACATGCTCAACCGGAAAGTTTCTTACAATTCCACCATCAACTAAAAGTCTGTTTTGGTACTTTACTGGTGTAAAAAATGACGGAATAGCCATGCTCGCTCTAATGGCGTCTGCTATATTTCCGCTGTCCAATACAACGGCCTCCCCATTTGTAATATCTGTGGCAACACACTTAAAAGGAATTGGGAATTCTGTAAATTTTTTTCTGTCGTATACCGGAAATGTTAATCGAGACAGTTCAACAGAAAGATCTTGCCCATCAATTAACCCTCGCGGCAAACGAAACCGCCTATCCTCAATTGGTAATTCAATGATGTACCTATTAAAATCCGATTTTTCTTCAATTGCAATTTGTCGTAATCCAGGGTTGTTGGCTAATAGTTCATCCCAATTTTCATTGCGCGCTATGTGTGCTATGCTATCTGGCGAATAACCAATGGCATACAAGGCGCCAACAACACTACCCATTGATGTTCCAACAATGTAGTCAACTTTAATACCCGCTTTTTCTAAAACCATTAATGCACCAACGTGAGAAATTCCTTTTGCGCCTCCACCGCTTAATGCCAAACCAATTTTTGGTCTTGTTTTTTTATTGATATTTTGTGCAACAACACCTCCCGTAACGAGCATGCACAAAACAAATATTTTGACAAAAACATATCGCATGTGTATGATTAAAATTGAGTTACAACGTTTTATTAAAGGGTTATTTTATAAATTCAAATCTATGTTTTAAAATTAAAGAATACCTTTGTATAATTATAAGACAGAAATGGGATTAAGAAAAAGGCCATACAGCGAAGAAAAAGGTGGCAAACGCAGCGCCCCTAGAAGTGGTTCGGGATCAGCGAAATCAGGCAGTAAATCAAAATTTAGTAAAGACGATAAGCCATCATTTGGTGCAAAAAAATCAGGGTTCGACTCAACCCCTGCTAAGCGCGGTTATAAGCGTAGCTCAGGGGATGACAAACGTCCAAGCAGATTTGGAAGTGAGGGTGGAGACAGAAGACCATCAACACGTCCTTATACCAAGCGTACCGAAGGTGGCAGTGATGACAAACGTCCAAGCAGATTTGGAAGCGAAGACAGAAGACCGTCTACACGTCCTTATACCAAACGTACCGAAGGCGGCAGTGATGACAAGCGTCCAAGCAGATTTGGAAGTGAATACAGAAGACCATCAACACGGCCCTATACCAAGCGTACCGAAGGTGGCAGTGACGATAGACGTCCAAGCAGAACAGAAGGCGGAGACAGAAGACCGTCTACACGCCCTTATACCAAACGTACCGAAGGTGGCAGTGACGATAGACGTCCAAGCAGAACCGAAGGCGAAGACAGAAGACCGTCTAAGCGCCCTTATACCAAACGTACCGAAGGTGGCAGTGACGATAGACGTCCAAGCAGAACCGAAGGCGGAGACAGAAGACCATCAACATATGGTGGTGGAAATGAAAGAGGAAGTCGCTTTGACAGAAACGAAGACAATGAGCGCAGACCAACACGTACAACTGGAAAATCGGGTCGTCCTTATATGGTTAGAGGCGCAAAAGCACGCGATTTAAAGGCCAAAAGTGAAGAAATGATGGAGTCTTTGTCTCCTGAGATTGTTCGTTTAAATAGGTACATATCTAATGCAGGAATTTGTAGCCGTAGAGAGGCTGACGACTTAATTTCTGCAGGTTTGGTTTCGGTTAATGGAGAAATTGTAACAGAGATGGGATATAAGGTTTCACCAGGTGATGAAATCAGATACAACAACGAGAGACTGAGCTGGGAAAAGAAGGTTTATTTATTGATGAATAAACCAAAGGACTCCATCACAACAAGCGATGATCCAGAAGGCAGAAAGATAATTATGGATTTAATAAAAGATCCTCGTTTACCTAGGGTTTATCCGGTTGGTAGATTAGATAGAAACACAACAGGGGTTATTTTATTGACCAATGATGGAGAATTAGCCCAGCGTTTAACTCACCCCAAATACAGCGTAGTAAAAGTATACAAGGCCGTGTTAAACAAAAGTTTTGCAGCAAAAGACCTACAAGAATTGGGTAATAACGGGGTTGAATTAGAGGATGGACCAATAAAACCTGATGGTGTTGGTATACCAAGTGCCAGCGAAAAAAATGTGGTACTGGTTCAAATTCATAGTGGCCGTAACCACATTATTCACCGCATGTTTGAGGCAATGGGTTATTTGGTTGATAAGTTGGATAGACTAGAGTTTGCTGGACTAGAGCGAAAGGGTTTAGACAGAGGGGAGTGGAGGCACTTAGACGACAAAGAAATAAAGAAACTGAAAAAGCTAGTTCAAATGAAGTAGTTTTTCCCGAAATAAAATTTAATTTTGCTTACTTTTATACGTTAATATTATGAACACATCATTATTGTTTATAGGTAATTTAGGTGGTGGCGAATGGATCGTTATCATTTTAGTTGTGGTGCTATTATTTGGTGGTAAAAAAATTCCTGAGCTAATGCGTGGCGTTGGTCAAGGCATTCGTGAGTTTAACGATGCTAAAAAGAACGTTAAATCTCAAATTGAAGAAGGGATGAAAGAAAAAGACAACCAACCAACATCATCAACAAAAGAATAGTGCAAAACTATAACTCACTAAAGCACATACAATCCGATATTCAACAAAACAAGACTACCCTGCGTGGTCTTGTTTTGCATTATTTGGGTAACATAAACGCGCGCAAAAATTTGAATGCATTTGTTGAAGTGTTTCAAGAGGAGGCCTTGGAACGAGCAGATGTTATTGACCAAAAAATTAAGCAAGGAATTGCCGGTAAATTAGCAGGATTGGTTATTAGCCTAAAAGATAATATTTGTTACAAAAATCATCAGGTTACCGCATCGTCAAAAATCTTAGCGGGTTTTGAGTCGGTTTATAGTGCCACTGTTGTGGCTCGTTTATTAGCCGAAGATGCAATTATTATTGGCCGTTTAAATTGTGATGAGTTTGCAATGGGCGCGTCTAATGAAACATCTACTTATGGTCCAGTAAAAAACGCATTTGATGAGACACGTGTTTCAGGAGGTTCTTCCGGAGGTGCAGCTGTAGCAGTGCAATCTGACATGTGTCAAGCAGCTATTGCAAGTGATACAGGAGGCTCTGTTCGCCAACCTGCTGCATTTTGCGGAGTAATTGGTATTAAGCCCACTTATGGCAGAGTTTCACGTAATGGTTTAATTGCATATGCCTCTTCATTTGATCAAATTGGCCCGATAACCAAAAGCATGTATGACATGCAACTACTTATGGGGGTAATATCTGGGAAGGATGATGCTGATGCTACAAGTTCATCAAATCCTGTTCCTGAATATACTACTGCTATTGTTTCTAATAAACAAAAAATCGCTTATATAAAAGAGTGTGTTTATCATGAGGGTATTGACCCTGAAGTGCAAAAATCAACCTTAGATGTAATTGAAAAATTAAAAAAACAGGGCCATGAAGTTACAGAAGTAAGTTTTCCATACTTAGAACAATTGGTACCAGTTTATTATGTACTTACAACGGCAGAGGCCTCTTCAAATTTATCCCGTTTTAGTGGTTTAATGTATGGTCATCGCAGTGTTAGTGCTACAGACCTAGAAAGCACTTTCCGCAAATCGCGTAGTGAGGGTTTTGGTACAGAAGTAAAAAGAAGAATTATGCTTGGCACCTTTGTGCTTTCGGCAGGTTCGTATGATGCATATTATACAAAGGCACAAAAGGTAAGGCGTCTGGTTCAAGAGAAAACCAACGAATTGCTTGGCCAATATGATTTTTTACTTTCGCCAACAACACCAACAACTGCGTTTAAATTTGGCGAAAAAACGGACAATCCCATCGCCATGTATTTGGCCGATATTTTTACGGTACACGCTAATATCAGCGGCAATCCCGCTATTTCTGTTCCTATGGGTACACATACCAATGGTATGCCAATGGGTGTTCAGTTAATGGCTAAACATTTTTGTGAAGGCGAAATGATGCAACTTGCATCAACAATCTAAGAGGCGCTAATTATTTTATATTGAAGGAAAATTTGAAAAAGGTACACAACATACTATTGGGTGTAATGCTGTTATTAACCATAGCAGCCAATGCGCAAAACGAACAGGTTTATATTCAACGATTATCAACCCTTAAATCGCAGGTTGAAATGACCTATAATCCTGCAGTTAAAAAGCACATTGATGCCTACTTGGCTAATCCGGAAAGAACCCGTGAATTAATAGGATTAAGTAAGATTTATTTCCCCATGATTGAACGTTCGTTACGTGCTAAGAATATTCCTATTGATATGAAATATTTAGCAGTGGCTTTGGCAGAACTAGACCCCTTGGTACAGGCTCCTAGCGGAGCAAGTGGTATGTGGATGATGCCCTACAATGTATCAAAAATGTATAAATTAAAAGTAAATTCATACATTGACGAGCGCAAGGATCCGATAAAATCAACCAACACTGTTGCCGCACACTTTAAAGATTTATTTTCGATTTATCGTCAGTGGCCACTTGTAATAGCAGCTTATACCTCTTCGCCTGTTATGTTAAATAAAAGTATACGCATGGCAGGAAACAGCATGCATTTCTGGGATTTGTATCAATACATACCAGAAGGTACAAGAGAAGTTTATCCTAAGTTTATAGCAGCGGCCTATATCTGCAATTTTTATAAGGAACACGGAATAAAACCCGCACCTGCCGCACTATTTAATGAAACAGATAGCGCAATGGTTCGTAAATGGTTATCGTTTCAGCAAGTATCTAGCACTCTTGAAATACCAATTGAGCAACTAAGAAAACTGAACCCAATCTTTAAAAAAGATGTTATTCCTTACACACTAGAGGGATATCTGTTAAAACTTCCTAAGTCTAAAGCCAAGTATTTCAATTTATTAAACGATAGTGTTTACAAGCCAATTGTTAGTCCAGGAGATTTTGCCCCAGTTGTAATTCAACGTTTACCAGGTGATACACCAGGTACCGAATCCAACGGGATTAATAAACCAGACAACACGTTGGTTAATCGTAGTGAACCAGCTCCAGTATTTGATAAAAAGCGGGTGTATTACTCGGTTAAAAAAGGTGATATTATTGCTGATGTTGCCGATTGGTTTGATGTAACACCACGTGAGATAAAAAGCTGGAATAAACTAAAATCGGAAAAGCTACGTGCCGGACAAAAGCTAATTATTTGGGTTAAACAAAGCAAAACAGGCTATTATAAACGCATTAACAGCATGAGTGCAAGCCAAAAGAAAAAGCTTAAGCGGAAAGATTAATAACTGACACTAATCTTCGAATAACTCTTGCGGTGATGGCACTTTAAATACCAAAAAATTAGTTCCTAGAAAGTTAATTACCACATTTATACCTATTGATAAAACGTTGCTAACGAATGTTCCATTAAGCAATAGCCAAGCGCTTGGTTCAGAAAAACCAAGCAAACCTACAATGGGAGCAATTGTTGTTTCAGGGTGTAAATAATGATCGCAGGCGTAGTTGAATGCCAAATACACAAAAAAAGTAAAAGCATAAACAATAATGTATTTCAGTAAATACTTTTCGCCATCTTCTGCTTGGTCTACGTATGTCCAAAGCTTGTTAAGTGCAAATCCCACAAAAAACCCCATAATGTAACCAATAGCTTTTGAAATTAAGTTGTATTGCGGAAACTGCAAAGCTATTAGCCAAAACACCATTAAGCTGGCAATGGTACTTGCAACACCGACAAACCCAAATTTCATGAACTTGTGTAGCAAGGGGTAGCGTCTAATCCATTTGCGAAATAATTTAATATAATTCACGCACCAAATGTATAAAAACTAATGATACCGAGCAACAACCGCATTTCAACAAATGAAAATAATAATTAAGCCGAAGCTTTTATATTTTATAATTGATGCGTTATATTGCCCCTTTAATTTTACACACTGCAGTAGATAGAACATGGAATACGATCCAATTAAAAAAGACCTGGGAACGGTATTTAACAAGTCGCTTTTTTTGCGCAAACTATTTTATAAACTTTTAGATTTATTATTGCTTCGTACCTGGCATATACATCGCGAATTGTTTGCCTGGCAAAGGTTTAAAGGGGCTTTCACCATGCTTGATGCTGGTTCGGGTTTCGGCCAATATAGTTTTTACATAGCCAATAAAAACAACAAATGTGTTATTGATGCAGTTGATGTTAAAGACGATCAAATTGCGGATTGTGCGCAATTTTTTAAAGCTTGTGAAATAACTAATGTTAATTTTGCACTTGGAGATTTAACCAAATCACATGCCACAAATAAATATGATCTGGTTTTATGTGTTGATGTTATGGAACATATTTTAGAGGATGTTGAAGTGTTTAAACACTTCAATCAAAGCATGAAAAGTGGTGCTATGTTATTAATATCAACGCCAAGCGATCAGGGTGGAAGCAATGCAGATGAACACGGAGAATCTTTTATTGGCGAACACGTGCGTGAAGGCTACCCAGTAGAAGAAATGCGTGATAAATTAAAGCAAGCAGGTTTTAATAAAGTCGAAATACTTTACTCTTATGGTGCTCCAGGAAAAATGGCTTGGAAACTAAGCATGAAATATCCAATGAGTATTTTAAATCTAACCAAAGCGTTTTTTGTTTTGTTGCCTGTTTATTACATTATAACCTACCCGTTTGCCTATTTATTAAATTGGGTTGATACCTATGCCACACACAAAACCGGAACAGGGCTTATTGTTAAGGCCTGGAAAGATTAGTAGATATTTTTGATTCGGGGGTTATACTTAAAAAACTACTGTGAACCTGCCATTTACCATAGCTAAAAGATATTTTTTTTCTCGTAAACAGGGCGGGGGCTTTAGTTTAATTACTGTAATTTCTGGAATATCTCTGTTAGGCTATATGGTTGGTGCAGCAGCATTAATTATTGTACTAAGTGTTTTTAATGGATTTGAGCAGCTTTTTTCCTCATTGTACACCAACTTCGATAGTGACTTAAGAATTACATCAACTACTGGTAAAATAATCAATCCTAGCCAAATTAACTGGGCCAAATTCGAGCTGGTTGAAGGCGTTGAAACTTACAGCAAGGTTGTAGAAGAAAACGTATTACTTCGTTACAACAACCAACAAAGTATTGCAACCATAAAGGGTGTTGACATAAACTATGTTAATGTAACAAACTTTGATAGCATGTTGGTTGGGGGATATGTTGATGTCAGACAAGATAGCATTTATGCCATTGTTGGTCAGGGGATCGCCTACCGCTTATCAATAGACCCTAATGATTTATTTAAAGTATTGGCTATTTATGTGCCTAAACGCGATGAGCTAACCATCATCAATCCAGATGATGCTTTTAATAAAGCGCTTGTAATTCCTAGTGGCGTTTTTGCTGTTCAAGAAGAGGTAGATAATAAATATGTAATTTGTCCACTCCATTTCGCACAAGAATTATTAGGTCGTGATGATGCATTTACGGCCATTGAAGTTAAGCTATCATCCAATGTAAACGCAGATGAGGTGAAAGGGGAAATACAACTTGTTTTGGGCCAGGGATTCACCATTAAAAACAGGTTCGAACAACACGATGCTTTTTTTAAGGTTATGCGCTCAGAGAAAGCCATTAGCTATATCATCTTATTGTTTATCCTACTTATAGCAGCATCAAACACTATAAGTTCTTTATATATATTGGTGATGGAAAAAAAGCGTGACTTACAAACAATGAAAAGCATGGGGCTTACAGAAAAGCAAGCCGCTAATATATTTAAGTTAGAAGGGTTGATAATCGCTTTCGTTGGAGGCACTTTGGGTATAATACTTGGTTTAATCCTGTGTTATTTGCAAGATCAATATGGTTTTATTGCATTGCAAGCCTCATCAAATGATATGTTCAGTTCGTATCCTATACATGTTATATGGAGCGATGTAATACTTGTATTTGCAACCGTTTTGGTGTTAGGTTACATCACCACAATTTACCCGGCTAATCGCGCCAGACAGGCTGTTTTAGGCTGATCTCCTATCCTTTTTCTTTTTGATGTAGTTATTAATGATCGGTATTGATGTAACCATAATAAAACCAATCACAATAAGGTCTAAGTAGTTTAGTGCATCAGGGAAAATGGAACCCACGTAATATCCTGCACCTGTTATGGTTAGTGGCCAAACCAATGCGCCAATTAAATTAAACAAAAAGAATGTTTTTGGGTTTACCCGGACTACTCCGGCTAAAATAGGGGCAAACGTGCGCACAATGGGTAAAAACCGACCTAAAATAAGTGCAACACCACCATGTTTTTGATAAAACTCGGCAGCAGTGTAAATATATTTTTTTTTAAAAAATAGGGAATCTTCTTTTTTGTAAAGGTTCTGCCCAGTTTTAAAACCAAAAAAGAAACCGGCATAGTAACCGGCAAAGGCAGCGGCTGCTATACTCAGTATTAAGGTGGCTAGCTCCACATCCAATACCTTTAAATAGCAAAGTAACCCAACAGTAAACAATAAAGAATCTCCTGGCAAAAAGAAGCCGAAAAACAGCCCATTTTCTATGAAAATAACCAGCAGTACCAGTGTTAGTCCACCAAAATCAACCAGTGCTTTAGGTTTAAAAATATCCCAAAAATTTTCCAAGGGGTTAAATACTTAGTCGGTAAACATAGGTAACAATTACAACAAAGCCAAACAAAAAAGGCTTTCCCGTTGAGGAAAGCCTTTAGTATAAATGCTATCTAATATAATGTATTATTTCTTTTTTGTACTCGACTTTTTGGTGGTTGGCTTTTTAGCGCCAGACTTTTTAACTAAAACCTTTTTAGGTTCAGTATCAATTTTTGCAATAACTTTAGCTAATTTACTTTTCTGATTCGCAGCTTTGTTTTTGTGAATCACGTTTTTCTTAGCCAATTTATCTAATAGAGAAGCTACTTTAATATATAAAGACTGTGCTTCTACTTTATCAGTGCTTGTACGTACAGTTTTTATCAAAGTACGGGTAGTTTTAGCCTGATATCTGTTTCTTAATCGCTTCGCAGCGTTAGCTCTAATTCTCTTTTTTGCTGATTTATGATTAGCCATCTTTCTGTACGTTTTTTCTTAAAAAGGACTGCAAATATAAGGTAATATTTTAAAAATCAAGTTTTTCAAGAAAAATTATCCTCAAACTGCAAAACTTTCACCACAACTGCATGTGCGCGTGGCATTTGGGTTGTTGAAAGTGAACCCCTTACCATTCAGGCCGTCAGAAAAGTCTAATTCGGTGCCAAATAAATATAGGATACTGCGCACATCACAAACCACCTTAACCCCATTATGCTCAAATACTTGGTCACCATCTTTGGGTTGGTTGTCAAAGTCTAAATCATAAGATAAACCCGAACACCCTCCGCTATTCACGCCAACACGTAAAAAGTGTTCTAGCGAATGGTTCTGTTCTATTTTTAAGTCGGCAATGCGTTTGCTTGCTTTTTCTGTAACTGTAATCATATGTAAAATGATTTATTGATGCGAATTTACAATTATTAAATCACAGTGCAAGTGGATTGTTTTCTAGACTGTGTAGATACATAAAAATTGTATGTTTTTTTATTAATGGGGCGAAACCGTGTAATATTGCATATGGCTTTTATACTTTGCATTGATACTGCTACTGAAGTTTGTTCAGTAGCGGTGTTTAATAAAAACGAACTGTTGGTTATTAACGAGATTCAGGAGGGCAATATGCACGCATCTGCACTTACTAAGTTAATAGAAATGACCATCAGTGAAGCTAACATAACACTTAAACAGCTCAATGCCATTTGTGTGAGTAAAGGTCCAGGATCTTATACCGGTTTGCGGGTTGGCGTATCAACAGCCAAGGGAATGTGTTATGGGTTAAATATTCCGTTGTTATCTGTTAACACGTTACAAGGCATTGCAGGTGCTTATATGCTAAAAAACCCCGACAATAAACTCACCCTTTGCCCGATGATTGATGCGCGTAGGATGGAGGTTTATGCCGCTTTGTTTGATATTAACCTGCATGAGGTAATCCCAACGCAAG
This sequence comes from Bacteroidota bacterium, assembly GCA_947491825.1. GTDB lineage: Bacteria > Bacteroidota > Bacteroidia > UKL13-3 > UKL13-3 > UBA6183. The sequence goes on along the minus strand of CANLLM010000058.1, from coordinate 1,847 downwards.
CGATAGTAATTGATGAAAAAAGTTTTGCTGATGAACTAAATCAACAACACATGCTGTTTTTAGGGAATGGTGCTTCAAAATGTAAGTTAACCATTATACATCCTAATGCTGTTTTTGTTGATGGCGTGCAATGTTCTGCTGCTGGTTTGGGCGAATTGGCTTACCAACAATATTTGTCGGGTAAATTTGAGGAAACCGCATATTTCGAGCCTTTTTATTTGAAGGACTTTGTAGGAACGGTGTCTAAAAAATAGCATTAATTACAGCTCATTAATTAACGTTATAAACAGATTGGTTAGCTTTAATTCTGCTGATGCCGCAACGGCAATTATTTCTTTTATATCAACAGGATTTAAATTATTAGGATCGCATTCGTCTGTTAAAACACTAACAGCAGCGCACGGTAAGCCCATGTGGTGTGCGGCTATTACCTCGGGTACAGTGCTCATTCCTACCGCATCAGCACCAAGATGTTTTAAGTAACGGTACTCTGCTCTTGTTTCTAGCATTGGTCCAGGTACCGAAACATACACGCCTTTGTGCAATGTAATGTCTATACGTTTAGCAATATTTTCTATCTTGGTATTGGTTGGTGCATGATAAGGTGCACTCATGTCAGGAAAACGCGGCCCCAAGGCGTCTAAATTCTTACCAATAAGCGGATTGCTGGGTTGTAGGTTTATGTGGTCGTCAATCAGCATTAAATCTCCTTTGCGCCAATTTAAATTTAAACAACCTGCTGCGTTAGACAGCAATAAAAACTCAATACCCATAATTTTCATCACCCTAATGGGTAATACTATTTGCTGCATGCTATATCCTTCGTAGTAATGAAAGCGGCCCTGCATGGCCAAAACTTTTTTGTTGCCTAAGGTACCATAAATTAATTTTCCAGTATGGCTTTCAACTGTTGATATGGGAAAATTAGGTATGTCTTGGTATGCTATTTCTTTAATTATATCAATGTGGGAGACCAGATGCCCTAAACCCGTACCTAAAACAATGCCAACTTGCGGGTTGGTAATACCTTGTTGTATTAAGTATTCAGCTGCTTGAGTAATTTTTTCCATGACCAGGAGAAATAAAATAATGAATATGACACAAAGATGGAATGATATTATGGATTAGCAAATGATGTTTGTTATTAGGATATTTTAATTTGGCGCAGCTTACAAATATTTGTTAATATTGATTGATGGTTTTAATAAAGGGAGAAACCGAATTAAGATGAATAAAATGAATGAGAGAATAAATAATGGCGTTGATGTATATTTAACCCAAGGCTGTGGCAGATGCGACTTAGTTGGAACGCCCAAGTGTAAGGTTCATACATGGAATAATGAACTGGTTTTATTGCGAACAATAATACTTGATTGTGGATTAACCGAAGAGGTTAAATGGAGTATGCCTTGTTATACTTACAACAATAAAAATGTGTTGATGCTGGTCGCCTTTAAATCCTATTGCGCCATTAGCTTTTTAAAGGGTGCATTGTTAAACGACAGCAAAAATATTTTAGATAAGCCTGGTGAAAACTCGCAACATGGAAGGTTAATAAAGTTTACCAAAGACAGTGATTTAGCTGCTATGGAACAAACCATTAAACAATACATTAAGCAGGCCATAGAAATTGAAAAGGCTGGACTGAAAGTGGAAACGATAACCAATCCCGAACCAATTACTGAAGAGTTTGCCCAAGCAATGAAAGAAAATAGTGAACTTAAACGGGCATTTTTTGGTTTAACACCCGGAAGGCAGCGCAGCTGGATACTTCACTTTTCGTCAGCCAAACAGACTCAAACCCGTTTATCGCGCATTGAAAAGTGTACTCCTAAAATATTACAGGG
>CANLLM010000057.1 GCA_947491825.1 Bacteroidota bacterium | reverse complement strand
AACTATGGATGTGCATTGCCAAATAATCCTTTTACCGTTGATGCTGGAGTAATAAGTGGTTCATACTGTAGCGGAGGTTCTGTTCCAATACAAGGATCAATTTCTGGTAATGCATGCTATTATTGGTATCCTCAGAATAGAAACGCGGGAACAGTAACTGATTCTACAAAATTGATTACAACTTTTAATATTTCTCCTTCCTTTTCTGGCTCTGTTAAACTTTACTTAGCTGCTTATGGAAATTGCAGTACGGTAAAGGATTCAGTAGTCTTTAACGTCAATGCAGCATCTACATCCATTAGTATTACTGCACTGGCAAATAGCGATTGGTGTAATAGAAAAACAATCCCATTGTCTGCGATTTCGGGTAGTCCAAATTCAGTGTTGTGGTCATCAACTGGGTTGGGTACTTTTACTAATGGTAATTCATTAAATGCTGCATACGTTCCATCAACAAATGATACTGGTAATATTTGGATCAGGGTAAATCAAATATTAAGTTGTGGTGTTGCAAAAGACAGTATTCGTGTATACTTAACACCTTCTCCTAATGCACATTTTAGCCCTGTTGACACAATTTTTTGTTTAAGTCAAGCAGGTTCAGTAGTTAGTTTATATCCGCAAAAAGTAGGTGGTACATTTTACAGTAATTGTGTTGTAGGTAGTAGTTTTACTGTTCCTAATATTGCTGGTATTTACCCTGTTAAGTATCTACTCAGTTTAAATGGTTGTAGCGATTCTGTTACCATATCCATGCACGTTCAATCGCAACCCAATGCATTTTTTACACTTAGCGATACAATAATATGTTTAGGTTCAAAAAATATAACCATAACTCCTCAATCATCGGGTGGTATTTTTAGTGGAATAACAATGGTAGGCAATACTTTTACACCTACAACATCTGGAACGTATATACTAACTCATAAAATAGTAAGTGGCAATTGTATTGATTCTTTTTCAAGTATCATCCAAGTATTGCCTAGACCAAATGCGGCATTTTCCGCTAGTGACACGTTATTGTGCGAAGGTAGTTTAGTAACATTTATACCTGCTATTTCTGGAGGTTTATTTAGTGGTACATATGTGAACGCAAATACGTTTACGTCTGTTTTGCCAGGTGTTTTTTCTGTAAAATATACCTTAACACAAAATGGTTGCAGTGATACCGCGCAACGTACTATTTATGTTGATGCGAAACCCAATGCGTTTTTTACGCTTAGCGACACGGTAGTTTGTTTGGGTACTAAAAATGTAATAATTACACCCCAAATAATGGGTGGCGTTTTTAGTGGAATAGCATTGGTAGGAAACACATTTACACCAATAACAACTGGTAGTTACAAGCTTACGTATACACTTGTCAATGGCAAGTGTACTGATTCTATTACCAGAATCATTTATGTATTGCCTAACCCTAATGCAGCTTTTGCAGCGAGTGATACTTTATTATGTGAAGGGAGTTTAGCTACATTTACACCCGCAATATCCGGAGGTTTATTCAGTGGTTCATTTATAAATGGAAATATTTTTACATCAGTTATCTCAGGTGTTTTCCCTGTGAAATATACTATCACACAAAACGGTTGCAGTGATAGTGCACAACAATTGATCTACGTTGAGGCAAAACCCAATGCTTCATTTACTGCAAGTGATACGATTATGTGCAGGGGAGCAGTAGACATTAAATTTATTCCAAATTATCCTGGAGGTGTTTTTTATGGAATAGGTGTAATTGGTGACAAATTTAATTATGATGTAACAGGAAGGTATGAAGTGACTTATGTAATAACGAATAAATCATGTAGTGATTCCTCATCTAAATTTATTTTAGTTAATGACAATCCTGATGCTGATTTTAGTTTGAGTGATTCTATTTTATGTGAGGAGGATTTACCAGTATTAATCGTGCCGAAAACCATCGGTGGAATATTTACAGGTATAGTAATTAAAGACAATAAGTTTAACCCAAATGTAAGTGGAACTTACTATGTGAATTATGAATTGGTGGTTAATGGGTGTAAAGATTCTATATCAAAAAAAATAACTGTTTTCGCTAAACCTAACGCCAAATTCTCTGTTGACCCAAATCCTATAATTACATTTGACAGTACATTTTTTAAATATACTGGTGGGAGTGTCATTAACAAATATTCCTGGTCCTTTGGCGATGGAAAATCGTCAACCTTGAGTAATCCTACACATATTTATGATAAGGGTGATACCTATCAAGTTTGGTTGACTGTTACCAATAGTGATGGTTGCCTTGATTCTATTGTGGAAACTGTGCTAGTTGAGGATGAAGAAGAAGTTTTTATACCAAATGTATTCACTCCAAATGATGATTCGCGAAATGATATCTTTAAATTAATCATATCTTACGCTAAAGATTTTAACTTGACTATTTATAATCGTTGGGGTGGATTAGTTTTCGGATCAAATAATTTTATGGTAGGTTGGGATGGAATATCTAATGGAGTTATTTGCCCTGAAGGAGTCTATGCATATGTTGTAACATTTAAGAATGTAAGGGGGCTTGAAAAGAAATTGCATGGAACAATAACCCTAATTCGTTAATTATTTATTAAAACAACTATGGTAGCACTTTATTTTTGTCAATAGAGCGCTGTTATCTTGATGTTGTGATTTGAAGATCGATCTTACTTGGCCTTAATATAAATATAGGCTTTTCAATATTTATTAGTTCTTTTTGTGCGAGCAAATTCTATGTTGTATTACTTCAGGCCGTCAGTTATTGTTCCTGTTTAACAGCTATTAAATTTTTTCGTATAATTTTGACAATACTTGCTTATGCGTAAATGTAAGCGAATAATTAATCACCAAGAAATATACACACAATTGTTATAGCTCTTCCTATTATTGGTGCGGATCCGCGTATTTTGGATCACTCAGAAGTGTGTAATCAGTTAGTGTTTTTAAAAATGCAACTAAGTCAGCTTTGTCTTGTGTATTAAGCATCAATCCTTTTTCCTTAGTAAATCTTAAAGCAGGATCTAAGGTAGTCGACTCCTTTAAGCCAATATTATAATGATCAATTACTTCTTCTAAATTTTTTATGTTACCATCACTCATATAAGGGGCAGTTAAAGCGATGTTGCGAAGTGTGATGACTTTGAATTTACCTTTATCATTCAAATTTCCAGTAATCGATTGTCTGCCCAAATCCATCATTTCTGCTTCCAATTTTGTTCCATTATTCATATATTGGTTATTCGAGAAATTTGGTCCCGAATGGCAGTGCGCACAATCAGCTCCTGACAATTCGGGGAAACTTGGATTGTATTCTGCAAAAAACAATTGTCTTCCTCGCTCTTCAGCACTGTCTAAAACAAGTTCACCTCTTCTGTATTTGTCGTATTTGGTATCGTTTGATACAATGCTGTTCATAAACTGTTCTAGAGCTAATCCAATTTTGTTGGCTGTGATATCCTCGCTTCCAAATGCTCGCATAAACTGTTCGCGGTATTGATTGCTCATTGAAAGTTTACCCACAACAGTATCCAAATTTCCATCCATTTCGCGAGCATCTGTAATTGGCATCAATGCCTGCGTACGCAATAAATTTGCCCTGCCATCCCAAAAAAATCCACCTGTATTCCAGGCCATGTTCACCGCACTCATCGAGTTACGTTTACTTAACAACCCATGAATACCTATAGAGTATTTTGCTGTATCAGTAAATGCAAATTGTTGTTGGTGGCACGAGCCGCAAGATTGCTTGTTGTTACCCGACAACATTGTCTCGTAAAATAACATGCGTCCTAATTGCACTCCCTGAATAGTTAACAAATTATCATCTGAAATTGGTGGTGCTGGAAACCCCACATGGTTTAATGTATATGGCGTTGGGTCGTACAAAACTGGTTTGGCATCAGTTGGTTGTTTGGGCTCGTCTTTTTTACATGCAACTAATAAAGTAATTACGGCAATAATTGATGTTATAACGGCTGTATATTTCATTTTAGTTGTTCTTGAAAAGCGGGTTATTGATGAACGATTCGTCTGTTAGTGTTTTTAGAAAGGCTACCAAGTCATTCATTTCATCTTGGGTTAAACCTAATGGTGCAATGAGGTTACTCTTATTTACATGGTTATTTCCGCCTGAGTTATAGTGTGACACCACATCATATAAAGTTGTTAGACTTCCATCATGCATGTATGGTGCTGTTTTTTCAATGTTACGTAGTGTAGGCACTTTAAATCTAGCTTTATCTGCACCTAGTTTGGTTACACGCGCTCTACCTTCATCAGCGTATTCTTTCTTTAATCCATTATTTGCAAAAGCGTAATTTGTAAAGTTAAACCCAGCATGACAAGCATTGCAATTTGTTCGTGAGCTTGTAAATAAATTAAATCCACGTAACTCTTTTGCTGTTAAGCTTGTTTCTTCTCTGCTGTATTTATCATATTTGCTATTTCCACTAATCAAGGTGCGTTCAAAGTTGGCTAATGCACGTGTGATTACATAATAGTCTAGCTCTCGATTGTAAGCCTCTTTGCTCATATTTTGATATTCACTGTTATTGGCCAATCTTTTGGCTATTTCTATAATATTAAAATCAAACTCCACATGTTCTTGTATGGGAACTAGAACTTGCATTTCTAAACTTTGGTTACCACCATCAAAATTATAGTATGGATGATAAGCCACGTTCGCTAATGTGGGGGCATTTCTAAAACCAATCGCCCCATCAATACCCAAACTAAACGCTAGGTTATCTGCCATGGCAAATTGGGTTTGATGGCAAGAGCCGCAATTGATGGTTTGGTTGCGTGATAATGCATTATCATAAAATAATTTCTTTCCAAGTTTCCACCTGCTATAAGCGTAGGCATTATCCTTTGGATACTTTATTGCTGGGAAATTTTTAGGTGATGCAAAACTAGGTTCATACGTAACCTCTTCCTTTTTTTCGCATGATAAAAGGAAGAGGAGGGTATAAGAAAATAATATGATAAGAAGTGTTTTCAAAAATGCTACTGTACTACTAATTTTTGCGCACCAATAAATGTATTGTTATGATAAACTTGCACAAAATAAATGCCTTTGTTTTTTATATTAAAGTTATGGATTGATGTAGCATTAAATTGCTCTTCAAAACATATTTTACCCGTAATATCGGTTATTACAATTTTATTATAGCTAGCTTGATTTGAAACGGTTAAAAAAAATGCACCGTTTGATGGATTTGGTGAAATTCCTAAATCAAATGTAGATTTAGTTTTATTAATACCTGTTAAAATCGTTCCTGGTTTAAACACCAAGTCTCTGAAATTAATTAATAATTTTTGTGCTTCATCTTTTTCGCCATGCGAAACCAAATTTTGTGTTACATTGATGTCTTTTATAGCTTTGGTATAATCTGCGTCAATTGCTATAATCCATTTGCCATTTCTTTCAGTAGCTGTTTTATTTATTGATGTAGCAAAATAATTCACGTTACCCAAAGAGTGAATTTCATAAGTACTCACCATACCAATACCTGCAGCTCCTTCCATGGCTGCAAAACGATATCCTGATTGCCAGCCCCAATGCATGGATGGGGACTTAGGAGCAAGTGGATGAGAGGCTGGCCATAAACTTGGATCGGCATTGTTATTTGGCGTATCAACGCCAATACTAAATTGTATACCTTCTATGTTATTTACATTAAATGCTCCTAGCTCAATATCAGTATTAGCGCCTGCATTAACTAATGCGTACAAGTTATTAACGGTAGTTGTTAAACCACCATCGTGTTTTATAATTATTTTAGATAGATAATACTCCATACGAGTTACATTAAACTCATTCCCTAAATTATTAATTGATTTTTGATTAAAGGCAAATGGTATCGTATCTAAAAAATGATTGATGCGTAATACGATATTTTTTTGTGCAATTGCATGTGAAAACGCAGCTAATAATCCAGCTATTAATAATAGTTTTTTCATTGTTCTGTAATTTTAATTTTTCGTATTGAATAATTATCCAAACGATCTAGGATATTAATAAATAATGGGATGTAAACTTAATTACATCAACAAAATGGCCTTAAACCAGAAAGATTAAAGCACGAAAAACCTATAGATACACTAAATGAGGAAGGTACAATGACAAACGTAAAGTGGATGTTTTAAGTTATCAGGAGGAGGTAAATACAATACCTGAATATGGTGTTGTGTTGCTAACCATAAACTTTTATGAGCATAACTTTGCAGTGGATTTAATTTGTCACTAATAGTGGCAATTACATTAAAATCGTAGCTTGTGTTTAGTTGTTTAATATCTAATTTTACAAAAGCAACTTTGTCTTTGCAACAATCTGTTTTCATTTTTTTGCTACCACAAGCACACTTATGCTCTTGGTCTTCAAAATTTACAGATACCCATGTAATGCGGCTACCACAATAATGCGCAGATACTGTAATTCCGATTGCTGGAACTAAGTACATAAACAAAATTAATAATAGGGCAATTTTTTTCATCTTGCTGTTTGAAATACGAGCGAATATACAAAAATATGAAAATAATAAGTTGCTTAATTCTAAAATACAATAGGCTGATTTGTTAATTAATAGCTTATTTTTAAAACACCTTGCTTGCAATTGCCTTAGTTGCCTCGCTTAATCCCATGGTATAATAATGTAATACTGGAACACCAGCAGCTTTCAATTCTTTCGATTGTTGAATAGCCCACTCAATGCCCACTTGTTTTACGGCTTTATCATCTTTGCAATCTTCAACAGCACTGACCAAATCTTCTGGCAAATCAATATGGAAAATTTTAGGCAAGGCCACCAATTGTTTTTTACTACAGCACTGACCAAATCTTCTGGCAAATCAATATGGAAAATTTTAGGCAAGGCCAACAATTGTTTTTTACTAGCCATAGGTTTTAAACCTGGTATTATAGGCACGTTAATGCCCATTTCACGGCATTTTTCTACAAAAGAGAAAAACTTTTTATTATCAAAAAACATTTGGGTAACAATGTAATCAGCACCCGCATCTACTTTTTGTTTCAACCATTTTAAATCGCTGTTCATGTTTGGTGCCTCAAAATGTTTTTCAGGATAACCGCTTACTCCAATGCAAAAATTGGTAGGGGTAGCATTTTCTAATTCTTCATCCATGTACCTGCCATGGTTCATATTTACCACCTGGTTTACCAACTCCAAACTGTCTTTGTTTCCGTCAGGTTCAGGAACAAAGTTTGCTTCGTTTTTTACGCTATCGCCACGCAACGCCAATACATTTTGTATGCCCAAAAAGTTTAAGTCAATTAAGGCGTTTTCTGTTTCTTCTTTGCTAAACCCACCACAAATTAAATGTGGTACTGCTTGTACTTTATAACGGTTCATTAAAGCCGCACAAATAGCTACCGTTCCGGGGCGCTTACGGGTGTATACTTTATCAAAACCACCATCTTTCCGTTTACGTAAAATGAACTCCTCACGGTGGTAAGTTACATCAATAAAAGCAGGTTTAAATTCCATTAAAGGATCTATGCCGTGATACAAATTGTTAATGTCTTTGCCTTTTAGAGGGGGTAAAATTTCAATAGAAAATAAGGTCTCCTTGGCGTCTTTAATGATATCGGTTAGTTTCATGTGTTAGTTAACTCTAACCGCAAATGTATAAGATTGAACCAAATAATATAAGCATGAGTTTGTAATTTTTTAATGTTAATTCGATATTGCTTTTATTGAAAAGTTAATCTTTGGCAACTTCATTTTCCCACACCAAGGTTTGCACAAAACGGTTCAACCGCGCATGCTGCTGTTGGTAAAGTGCCACAAAGCGTTCTTGTTTGCTTAACTTAAGGTTATTCAAGGGTTAAGTGGTTGTTCTGTCAGTTGGTTAAATAAGTTACAAAAAAGTTTCAGCTTGGGATGGCAAGTTTTGGAATCTATTGATAGTTAGTATTTTAAAATTAATTTAGAAATTTGAACGTATGCTTATAAACACCTTGTTAACTGCCAATCTGCCCATTGTAAAGGGCTTGGCGTTATTTATGTAAAAAACCCGTTATTGCCCGGTAAATTTTATTATTTTTACCGCCCTTATTTTAATACAGAAAAACACCAACAGATGATAGGATCTATATTCAATACCATTGCTAAAGTATTTGGAAGCAAGTCGGAAAGAGATTTAAAAACCATTTACCCCATTGTTACAGAAATAAATCAGGCGTACGAAAAGTTACGCAATATCAGCAATGATGAATTACGGGGTAAAACTGCCGATTTTAAAATTGCCATTGCCGAGTATTTGAAGGATATAGATGACGAAATTGTTGAAGTTAAACAAGCTGCAGAAGCAGAGAAGGATTTATACGCCAAAGAAGAGTTGTTTAAAAACGTTGACAAGCTAAATAAACAACGTGATGAGCAATTGGAAGTTGTACTAAACCAAATTCTACCAGAAGCGTTTGCGGTAGTTAAAGAAACAGCACGCAGGTTTTCAGAAGATAAAGAGTTAACAGTTACGGTAACTGATTTTGATAAAACCTTAGCCACACACAAGCGTTCAAAAAAACCAGTGCGCATTGAGGGTGATAAAGCCATTTGGATTAATACATGGGAAGCAGCTGGTAGCATAGTAACTTGGAACATGGTTCATTACGATGTGCAGTTAATTGGTGGCATTGTTTTGCACCAAGGCAAAATTTCTGAGATGGCTACAGGTGAGGGTAAAACTTTGGTTTCTACATTACCTGCATACTTAAATGCTTTATCAGGACAAGGGGTTCATGTTGTTACCGTAAATGACTATTTAGCTAGAAGGGATTGTGAATGGAATGGTCCATTGTTTGAATTTCATGGCTTGCGCGTTGATTGCATTGACTACCATCAACCTAATTCTCCTGAAAGACGAAGTGCCTACACTGCCGATTTAATTTACGGTACCAACAACGAATTTGGTTTTGATTATTTGCGCGATAACATGGCTCGTGATCTAACAGAGTTGGTTCAACGCAAACATCATTTTGCCATGGTTGATGAGGTGGATAGTGTGTTAATTGATGATGCACGTACACCGTTAATTATTAGTGGTCCTGTGCCTAAAGGTGATGACCAACAATTTCATGTATTAAAACCACGTATTGAAAAAATAGTAAATGCACAAAAAGCATTTGCGAATACAGCTTTAAATGAAGCCAAAAAATTAATTGCCGCAGGAAACGATAAAGAAGGAGGCTTCCGTTTGTTGCAAGCTTACCGCGGTTTGCCCAAGAACAGTGCATTAATAAAGTTTTTAGGTGAGCAAGGCATTAAGCAAATTTTGTTAAAAACAGAATCGTATCATTTACAGGATCAACAAAAAGAAATGCATAAGGTTGATGCTGATTTATACTTTACCATTGAAGAAAAACAGAACTCTATCGAGCTAACAGAAAAGGGCGTTGATTTGATTACTGCTTCGGGTGAAGATCCTCATTTCTTCATCATTCCTGATGTGGGTGCAGAGATTGCTGAAATTGAAAAATCAACCCAAAATGATGAAGATAAAATAAAGAACAAAGAGCAATTGATGCTTGATTTCTCTATTAAATCAGAGCGTATACACACTGTTAACCAGTTGTTAAAAGCATACTGTATGTTTGATAGAGATGTAGAATATATTTTGGCTGATGGTAAAGTAAAGATTGTTGACGAGCAAACAGGTCGTGTACTAGATGGCCGCAGGTATAGTGATGGATTACATCAAGCGATTGAGGCCAAAGAAAATGTAAAAGTAGAAGCTGCAACTCAAACCTATGCCACCATTACTTTACAAAACTATTTCCGTATGTACCACAAATTAGCAGGTATGACGGGTACTGCCGAAACTGAAGCAGGTGAGTTTTGGGAGATTTATAAATTGGATGTGGTGGTAATTCCTACCAACCGCGACATATCGCGTAAGGATGAAAATGATGTGATTTATAAAACCAGGCGTGAGAAATACAATGCTGTTATTGATGAAGTTCAAAAGTTAACCGAAGCTGGTCGTCCAGTTTTGGTGGGTACAACATCTGTAGAGGTGAGTGAAACCTTAAGTAAAATGTTGCAATTACGTAAAATAAAACACAATGTATTAAACGCAAAACAACACCAGCGTGAGGCAGATATTATCGCAGAAGCAGGTCAGTCTGGTACTGTAACCATCGCCACAAACATGGCTGGTCGTGGTACGGATATAAAGTTGGGCGAAGGAGTTAAACAAGCGGGAGGTTTGGCCATCATTGGTACTGAACGCCACGAGTCAAGGCGTGTAGATCGTCAGTTACGTGGTCGTGCAGGTCGTCAGGGCGATCCAGGTTCGTCTCGTTTTTATGTTTCTTTGGAAGATGATTTGATGCGTTTATTTGGTAGCGAGCGAATTGCCTCTGTGATGGATAGGTTAGGAATGAAAGAGGGTGAAAATATTGAACACTCCTTAATTACTAAAAATATAGAACGTGCACAACGTAAAGTGGAGCAAAATAACTTTGGTATTCGTAAGCGTTTGTTAGAATATGATGACGTAATGAACAGCCAACGTGAAGTTATTTACACCAAACGTAGAAATGCTTTAAATGGCGATAAATTAGATTTAGACTTTAGTAACATGTTGCACGATGTGTGTTATGAGTTGGTAGAACAATACCGCGACCTAAAAAATGTGGGAGAGTTTAAATTAGAGTGTATTCGTTTATTTGCTTACGAACCGCAAATGGATGAAACGACATTTATGGGTGGTAAAGTTGAAAATGTTGTAGATGCATTGTATGATGATTTAATAAACCATTATAACCAAAAATGTCAACACATTGCTAAAGATGCATTACCAATAATTAAAAATGTATACGAAAATCAATCGAGACAATTTGATACTATCGGTGTGCCTTTTACAGATGGTATTCGTGGTATTCAAATTGGTGTTAATCTAAAAAAAGCATACGAGTCACAAGGCGCTGAAGTAATTAAATCATTTGAGAAATTCGCCAATTTACATATTATTGACGATGAGTGGAAAGAGCATCTACGTGAGATGGATGAGTTAAAGCAATCAGCACAAAATGCAGTGTTAGAACAAAAAGATCCTTTATTGATTTATAAGTTGGAATCGTTTAACTTATTTAAAGATATGTTAAGCCGCGTAAATCATGAAGTACTTAGTATGTTGTTTAGATCGTTTGTTCCAATGCAAGACACGCAAGAACAATCGGCTCCAAAACTACGCCCTTTGCAAGAAGTGCGTCAAGCACCTCAGCCCAAATTGCAAACAAGTCGCCCCGATGACATAGCCGAGGCATTAAAAGCAAACGCTATGGCGCGTGAGGGAGCAGGAGAGAGACCAAAACAACAGCAAATTATCAACGATAATAGAATTGGTCGTAATGATCCTTGTCCTTGCGGAAGTGGTAAAAAGTACAAAGCTTGTCACGGTAAAGTAGAATAAAATAAAATAAATGTATTCAATCAGAAACTTACTTAATTTTAACAGGATTTAGTGGGGTTCAGATTTTAAAACAACGGGGGTAATAGGATTTAGTAGTTGTCCAAAAGTGAAAAACTACTTCTATAAAATAAATGGAATACTTAAATAGTTACATCGAGCATACCAATCTAAAACCGGATGCTACGCATCAAGATATTATTAGGTTGTGTGAAGAAGCAGTTGAACATAAATTCTATGGGGTATGTGTTTCGCCATACCATGTGCAATTAGCTAAAAAAACAATCAAAAAGGCACCAGTAAAAATTATTACTGTTGTTGGTTTTCCATTTGGCTACAACACAGTAGCAAGTAAGGTGGAGGAAACTAAAAAAGCCATAATAGGTGGGGCTGATGAAGTTGACGTAGTGATGAATATTGCAGCTTTTAAAAGTGGCGATGATGCAACTGTGTTGAACGATTTACAAGCTGTTATCATGGCTTGTCATTTACAAAATAAACTTGCTAAGGTAATTATTGAAACGGCTCTGTTAACAAAAACCGAAATTGAAAAGGCCTGTCGTTTATGTGTGGATAGTGAAGCTGATTTCGTGAAGACTTCAACGGGCTTTGCATCAAGTGGTGCCAAAGTAGAAGACATTGAGTTAATGCGTAAAATATTACCTGCGAAAGTTAAGATAAAAGCAGCAGGAGGTATAAAAGATCATGAAATTGCAGTAGCCATGGTAAATGCGGGTGCCACTCGCCTTGGGACTTCGGCAAGTTTAGCCATTACTGGTGTTGAACAAACTGTTTAGGTATGAAAAGTATTATATTATTAGGATTTATTTTTTTTGGTATTCATCAAACTTATGCTCAACAAAATGTGAGGATAATAGGCGATGCTCATCTTGATTCCTTGGTACAACGCAACATTGAGTTAAACCAAGCTGCAAATGGTATTCAAGGATACCGAATACAGATATTTTTTGGCAGCGATAGAAGAGCAGCTAATGAAGCACGCACTAAATTTTTACAACTCTATCCCGAAATGGAAGCATATTTAGTATATCAGCAACCTAATTTTAAGGTACGTGTTGGAGATTTTCGCAATCAGTTGGAAGCTCAAGCCATGTTTAGAGCATTGTTAGCCCAATTTGAAACTGTATTTATAGTGCCTGATAAAATTAATTTACCCAAATTATAGTCATCAACTAATACATATGAAAATCAAATTCGATAATTACACAAATAGGGGTGTATCAAAATAATAAACACAATGAAATTAGTTACTTATAAAAATGAAAATACCACAGATTTGGGTATTTTAATTAATGATAACATTTATAGTTTACACCATATAGATGCAACTTTACCAAATAATATGCGTGCGTTTTTATTTGCAGGTGCCGAAGCGATGAGCAAGGCAAAGCAACACGATGCCGACATAAAAAGTGGTAAGTTAAATATTACTCCTATCGATGTTGCAGATGTAACTTTGTTAGCGCCAGTAAATGAACCAACTTCTTGTCGTGATGGTTATGCATTTCGCCAGCATGTTGCAGCAGCGCGGAGAAATCGCGGTGTGCCAATGATTCCTGAGTTTGATCAATACCCGATTTTTTACTTCACTAACCACAATGCTGTGCAAGGGCCAGGCGAAATTGATTGTATGCCCGATCATTTTGAGAAATTAGATTTTGAATTGGAAGTGGCAATTGTAGTTGGTAAAAAGGGCCGTAATGTTAAAGCTGCAGATGCTGATGAATACATTGCCGGTTATATGATTATGAACGACATGAGTGCTCGCACGCTGCAAATGGAAGAAATGTTGTTAAATCTTGGTCCTGCAAAAGGTAAAGACTTTAGTACAATTATTGGCCCTTACTTTGCTACGCCTGATGAGTTGGAACAATTTATTGTTCCTGCTAAACACAATCATGTTGGGTGCAATCACAACTTACAAATGAGGTGTTGGGTAAACGGAATATTAGTTAGCGAAGGTAATGTTGCTGATATGGACTGGACTTTTGCAGAAATTCTAGAACGTTGCGCATATGGAGTAGATATTTTACCAGGAGATGTAATTGGCAGTGGTACAGTGGGCACGGGATGTTTCCTTGAGTTAAACGGAACAGGCTTGCTAAATGATAAAAACTTTAAACCACAATGGTTAAAAGATGGTGATGTTGTGGAGATGGAAATAACAGGTTTAGGCCGTTTAACCAATACCATTAAAAAAGTAGACTCAGATTTTAGCATCTTAAAACTAAAAAAAGCTGTACCAGCTTCATAAAAAACTAACCTAATTTTTAATAAAGCCAACCGTAAAAAGTTGGCCTTTTTTATTTCTCATTTCGGCTGTATTTATGAGGGTGGTAATTTACTTTTAGTTTATGTTGTAGTTTAATGCAATTGGAAAGGGTGAATAATAATTATACCACAAACTTAAAAGCAAACTAACATTAGGATAATATGTGCAGTTCAATTTTGCATCAAACAAGAACTAAAATGAAGTGCAATATTATTTATGCTATTTTGTTGGTGTTAATTGGGGCAGGTTTTTTACTAATTACCAATACCGATTTACATTCTTTGGCTTTATCAGTATTAAGTTTTTCGGTGTTAGCAATTCCTCTGCTTACACTTATTACTCAGCGTAAAAACAAAAATACATCAGATAATGATGTCTTTTTGGGACTATAAAATGCCCATATAAAGTAGTGTTGAACTATAAGATGATTTGTACTTATCTCATATTAGCTGTTAATAAGAGTTGAGCAAGTATTTTTAATCCTAGATTACTTATTTATTAATAAACTTCGGGTTAATCAGGTTTTCAAGGTTAAATATTTCATCCCATTTTTCCTGCGTTACCAATTGTTTATCGATAACAGCAATATCATGTACGCTTTTCCCGGTTTCTAGCGCTTCTTTGGCAATGGTACTGCATGCCTCGTATCCTAAAATAGGATTTAATGCGGTAATAATTCCAATGCTGTTCATTACCATATTTTTGCAGGCTTCCTCATTGGCGGTAATCCCATTTATACATTTATCAACCAAGCCTAAAATAGCGTTACCCATATAGGAAAGGGATGTAAATAAACTAAATGCAATAACTGGTTCCATCACATTAAGTTGCAATTGTCCTGCCTCAGCAGCCATGCTAATTGTAACATCAGCGCCAATAACATAATAAGCAGTTTGGTTTACCACTTCGGGCATTACGGGGTTTACTTTACCTGGCATAATACTGCTACCAGGTTGTAACTTAGGTAAGTTGATTTCATTAAATCCGGTGCGTGGTCCGCTACTTAATAAGCGTAAATCGTTGCAAATTTTCGAGATTTTTATCGCACTTCTTTTTAAAGTTCCACTTATTAAAACATAAGCCCCAGTATCGCTGGTGGCCTCAATTAAATCATTGGCCAGTGTTACATCTAATCCACTAATGTTTACTAAGTGTTTTACGCAAAGTTCTGGGTAGCCTTCTGGTGCATTTATACGTGTGCCAATGGCAGTTGCTCCCATATTTACTTCCAGCAATAACTGCTGCATTTCTTTTATTCGTTCTATATCTTCTTTAATGGTTGTAGCCCATCCATGAAACTCTGCACCCAATGTCATAGGCACTGCGTCTTGCAATTGGGTGCGACCCATTTTAAGTACGGTTTTAAATTCAACAGCTTTACGGCTAAACGATTCATGCAATATTTCCAATGCATCAACATAAGCACTTAGTTTATGATAAAGTGCTAAACGAAATGCTGTAGGATATGCATCGTTAGTACTCTGCGAGCAGTTTACATGGTTGTTGGGGTGAAGGAATTCATAATCTCCTTTTGCTTTTCCAATATATTCTAGACCAATATTTGCGATTACCTCGTTGGCGTTCATATTACAACTTGTTCCCGCACCTCCTTGGATCATATCACTTACAAATTGATCATCGTATTTACCAGTAAGTAATTCATCACAGGCATAACAAATGGCATCGGTAACTTCCTTGCTTAAAACATTGCAATCGTAGTTGGCCAGTGCAGCTGCTTTTTTTACATGTGCAAAAGCTTTAATAAATAAAGGTTCGCGAGAAATAGTTAAACCTGTTATGTTAAAGTTCTCTACGGCACGTAAAGTTTGTACACCGTAATATTTGGTATCTTCTATTTCACGTTCTCCTAAAAAGTCGTGCTCTAAACGGGTTGTCATTTTTAATATGGAAGGTTAAGTGTGCAATATATAAAACTCCTAGTGTTTAAAGCGCTCAAAAGCACTTTTTTCAAGGAATTCTCTGTAATCGGGGTGTGCTAATTTTATGAGTGCTGTGGCACGTTGTTCCATGTTCATTCCAAATAAATTAGCAGCACCATATTCTGTAACTACCCAATGTATGTGTCCGCGTGTGGTCACTACACCAGCACCTTGTTTTAAAAAGGGTACAATTCGTGATATGCCTTTTGCTGTTACTGATGGCATGGCAATGATAGGTTTGCCATCTTCGGATAAAGCAGCGCCTCTTATAAAATCCATTTGCCCACCAATACCTGAGTACTGATAGGAGCCTATTGAATCGGAACATACCTGTCCGGTTAAATCAATTTCAATTGCACTGTTAATGGCTGTTACTTTTGGGTTTAAACACAATACCCTTGGGTCGTTCACATAATTCACTTCCAATGCTTTTATAATCGGGTTATCATCAGCAAAATCATACAGTTTCCGAGTGCCTAAAATAAATGAGGTAACACAGTAACCATTTACAATTTTCTTTTGCGAGTTATTTATCGTGCCATTGTTAATTAATGGAATAACGCCATCTGAAAACATTTCGGTATGTATTCCTAAATTTTTGTGGTTGGTTAAGTTCTTAAGCACAGAATCGGGGATAGAGCCAATACCCAATTGTAACGTTGCGCCATCATCAACCAGGCCTGCAACAATCTTCCCAATTTTTTCTGTTATTTCATTATTGTCTTCAGCATAACTTACTTCTGGTAAATCATCATCTACCCAAACTGTTGCATCAAATTTATTATAATGAACAAATGCATCACCATGTACACGTGGCATGTTTGGGTTAACTTGTGCAATTACTTTTTTCGCGTTTAGCAAAGCCGAACGAGTAATATCAACAGATGTTCCAAGCGAGCAGTAACCATGTTTGTCTGGTGGTGAAACATGCACAATGGCTAAATCAATGGGCAAAATATTGCGATTAAACAATAATGGAATCTCACTTAAAAACACAGGCAAATAATCACCCATACCACTGTTTACCGCTTTACGGTTGCTTTCTGATACGAATAACGAATTCATGAAAAAGTGTCCGGCTAAACTTGGGTCATTCATATCTACACCTTGTTGGGTAATACTAACTAGTTCTACATTTTTCAAACGTTCTTTTTGGTCAAACATTTTATTTATTAGGTGCACGGGGGTAGCAGCGCTTCCTTGCAAAAACACGCGTGTGTTTGATTGTAGTGACTTAAGCGCTTCCTCGGCAGATACATATTTGGTTAACATCTTCATTTATTTAATATTTACACCTTAAGCAAGTAAGTTAATTTTTATCCTAATACACAAATGATATATTTCACCATTTGCGTTTAACTTTGTTATGTGATTAACGAACTATTTACAGTTAAATCTAATTTAACAAATAACCGCATTACCCTTGTAAATAGTGGTCGACCTTTTTTTGATTTGTTACTACAACTTATTAAAGAAGCTAAATATGTGCTTCATTTACAATTTTACATTTTTGATTTAGATACAACTGGAATGCTTGTTTTTGAAGAATTAAAACAAGCCGTAAAGCGCGGTGTGTCTGTTTTTGTAGTGGTTGATGCTTATGCTAGCGAACAAATTACACCTGAAAAATCTAGTTTGTTTAGGGCAAATGGTATTTACATTAAACGATTTTCGCCACTCAAAAATAAACATGGTTATGGTATTGGTCGTAGGTTACACCATAAAATAGTTTGGGTTGATGGGCATACTGCTTTGGTTGGAGGAATAAATATAGCAGATAAATACAGCGGTTATAACGG
>CANLLM010000056.1 GCA_947491825.1 Bacteroidota bacterium | reverse complement strand
TAATATCTTGATGTCCTGCCGGGAAGTTGAATAATACAGGATAATCAAAATCTTTAACGGTATCTGCAATAATCTCTTCGGCAGTTAATCCAAATGGAATGGCATTATCTTTCATATCACTCATTCCGCCAATAATTAATCCCGCCAAATGATCTAATTTACCTGCGCGCTTGAGCGCTTGCATCATTCTATCAATATGGTAGAGGTATTCGTCTAAATCTTCTAGAAATAAAATCTTATTGTTTGTATCCATATCGCTTGCCGATCCAAGTAAACTGTACAATACAGACAAGTTACCTCCAACAAGTTGTGCAGATGCGTTGCCATTTCTATTTAACGGGTGATGCAAAATTGGATAATGAATTTGCGTGTCATCCATCAACATAGATTTTAGAGCCGCAACACTTTGAGTATTTATGTTGTGATTTTGCATGTTTATGGGCATGGTAGCATGCAAGGTGCACCAGTTGGTATTGGCATGAACATGGTTATGCAAAACGGTGATATCGCTATAACCTATCAGCCATTTTGGGAATTTATCTAAGAAAGAAAAATCTATTTGGTCAATAATACGTACCGTTCCATATCCGCCACGGGCAAAAATGACTGCCTTAATACTCGGATTTTGCAGGTAGCTGTTCAGCACCTTAGCCCTTATTTCATCGCTTCCTGCAAATTGGTTTTGTTCAGCAAATAATTCGGGATGTAAAACAACCTCTAAACCCCAACTTTCAAAAATAGCAATGGCAGGCTTTAACTCATCAAGCGTTATTTTTCTTGCGGATGCGGCAATAGCAATCTTATCACCTGATTTTAGTTTGGGCGGCAGGTTACGCATAGGCATTAGGTGTACTTTTCATCGTACTTTATTTTCATATCAGCCACCATCTGCTTCACTTCTTGTTCTTTATTTTTATCGCAAATCATTAATACGTCCTCTGTATCAACAACAATGATATTGTTTACACTATTTAATACCAACACTTTCCCTTTTCCAGCATGCGAACTCACCATGCAATCACTTGTATTGTAAACATGTATTTGATTGCCGTGAATTGCGTTTCTGTTCTCGTCTTTATGAGTAAAGTTCTCGTATAAAGATGTCCAAGTACCTAAATCGCTCCAACCAAAATCGCTTGGAATAACAAACACGTTATCTGCTTTCTCTAATATACCATAATCAATAGAAACAGAGCGACACTGTTCATAAATTGCTTGAATGGCTTGGCTTTCATCTGGAGTACCGAAGCTTTGAGATGCTTGATTAAACAATTCATAATGTTCAGGCATTAATTCTTTAAATGCAGTTCTTATCGATGATCCACTCCAAATAAAAATACCTGCATTCCATAAAAAATCACCACTATCAATAAATGTTTGTGCTAATTCTACAGTAGGCTTTTCGGTAAAAGTTTTCACTTTAAAAATACCTTCATTTGCCAACAATCCATCAAGGTATTGGATATATCCATAACCAGTATCAGGTCGGCTTGGTCGGATACCCAATGTTACCAGAACCGGATTTTTTTGAGCGTACGCCAAACCATACTCCAAGTTTATCATAAAACTTGCTTCATCCATAATGAGGTGATCACTTGGCGCAACAACGCATAGCGCATGGGTGTTTATCTCATGAATTTTCGAACTGGCGAATGCAATACAAGCTGCCGTATTTTTGGCAGATGGTTCACCCAAAACGCAATTGACATCAATACCTGGCAACTGGTTCATAACAAGTGGAATGTATGATTGATTGGTTACAATGTATATATTTTCTTTTTCGAAATGCTTTAAAAAACGATCGTAAGTACTTTGTAATAGGGTTTTTCCCACTCCCAAGATATCCAAAAACTGCTTAGGTTTTTGTGTTCTGCTGTAAGGCCAAAATCTACTTCCAATTCCACCTGCCATAATAATGGCGTAGTGATTTTTGTTTTTCTCCATGCGGTTGATAAAAATCATGTTTTATGCCAATATAAGAATGATGCTGATTTTAGCAATAAAACATTACATTGGTAAGTGCAAATAAAGATTTTAAAAAGCAAATTTTCAAAAAAGGATTTAAGGTGTTAGATTAGCACCGCTTTTAACAAAAAGCAGATTACCTAATTAAATATATTGTGGATATGAAAGTTGCAAAAATAAGTGCAAAGGAGAGTTTAAAGGAATTTTTTGGCTTTGATAGTTTCAAAGATGAGCAAGAAAAGATAATAGACAGCGTAATAAAAGGAGAGGATACTTTTGTAATTATGCCCACCGGAGGTGGTAAAAGTTTATGCTACCAATTACCAGCATTAATGCTACCTGGAGTAACAATCATCATTTCGCCTCTTATCGCATTAATGAAAAACCAAGTGGATCAATTACGATCGTTTGGAACAGAAAGCATTGCCCACTTTTTAAATTCATCATTAAGTAAAGGCGACATTACCAAGGTTAAAAAAGATGTGAGTAGTGGCGATACAAAATTGCTGTACATAGCTCCAGAAACACTAAAAAAAGAAGAAACAATTGAATTCCTAAAATCTATTAATATCTCTTTTGTGGCTGTTGATGAGGCACATTGTATTAGTGAATGGGGACATGATTTCCGACCTGAATACCGCAGAATTAAGCAAATGATTAAGGAAATAAAGGATGTTCCGATGATGGCTTTAACTGCTACCGCAACCCCTAAAGTACAGCAGGACATTCAAAAAAACCTTCAAATGGGTGATGCATTGGTTTACAAATCATCATTTAACCGCACCAACTTATATTACGAAATTAGACCTAAAGGAAAAAAGAACGATGTGCTGAAAGACATTGTTTCCTACATTAATACCCGCAAAGGGAAAACAGGTATCATTTATTGCTTAAGCCGCAAGAAGGTGGAAGAAATTGCAGGTGTACTAAAAGCCAATGGCATTAAAGCTTTGCCTTATCATGCTGGCTTAGACGCTAAAACCCGTGCAGCACATCAAGATGCATTTTTAATGGAAGATTGCGATGTGATTGTAGCTACAATAGCTTTTGGCATGGGGATAGACAAACCGGACGTGCGTTTTGTTATTCACTATGATGTGCCGAAAAGTATTGAAGGGTATTATCAAGAAACAGGACGTGCTGGCCGCGATGGAATAGACAGTGATTGTATATTATACTACAACCCCGCTGATATAGATAAACTTGAAAAGTTTATGAAGGATAAGCCTGTTGCAGAGCGTGAAATTGGCGAATTATTGATTTTCGAAACGCAGGCGTTTGCAGAATCATCGGCTTGCCGCAGAAAGTTTTTACTGCACTATTTTGGTGAAGAGTTTGACAACAAGAACTGTAACAAGATGTGCGACAACTGCCGTCATCCTAAAGTAAAAATTGATGCTAAAGCAGAGTCAGCATTGGCTTTAAATACCATAAATGCTGTAAAAGGTAAATACGTTTTAAACCACATTGTTGATGTTTTAATTGGAAAGAAAACGCATGAGGTTACCCTAAGTGGCCATGAAAAATTGGAGTATTTTGGAAAAGGTAAAACTCAAGACGAAAACTTCTGGAAATCGCTGATTAGGGTATTGTTGTTAAACGGATTTATATCTAAGAACATTGAAAACTATGGCTTATTAAGTATCAATGAGCGTGGTGAAGCATTCCTTAAAAAACCAACCAAAATTGAGGTAGCGCTTGACCAAAAGTTTGAGAAAGTGACAGACGAAGATGAAAAGGATGTTGAAGTGGAAAACGTTTATGATGAAGTATTATTTGCCTCACTAAAAGAGCTCACCAAAACAGTAGGCAAACAGCATAACCTTCCACCTTACGTGATTTTCCAAGAGCCTTCGCTTGAAGAAATGGCCAGTAAATATCCAACAACTATAGATGAATTGGCTAAGATTACTGGTGTAAATAAAGGTAAAGCCAACAAGTTTGGTAAACCATACATTGAGTTAATTGAAAAATACGTTAAAGAAAATGATATTGAGAAATTAGATGAAATGGTCATGAAGTCGGTTGTAAATAAATCGGCTAAAAAAATTGCCATCATCACCAACATCGATAAAAAAGTAAACCTACCTGATATTGCCCGCTCACAAGGCCTAAAAATGGATGATTTACTCACTGAAATGGAAAATATCATATTAAGTGGTACGAAACTTAATCTTAAAAACTACATCAATGATATTGCCGATGAAGATTTACAAGAGGAGGTGATGGATTACTTCAGAGGAGCGCAAGATGATAATTTGGATGCCGCAGTTAATGAGTTTAGCTCAGACTTCAGCAAAGAGGAGGTTCAACTTTTCCGCCTTTACTTTATAGCTGAATACGCATTTTAATGGTGCGTTAGTTATTATCCAATAACTTTATACATTTGTTATTACTTAAAATTAAACAGATAAGTGAACGATCATAATAAGTTATCAAAAGTATCCATGGCCGGGCTTTTGGTAACCATGGGTATCATCTTTGGTGATATCGGTACATCACCACTATACGTATTTAAAGCGATAGTGGCCGACAAGGTAATCTCACCTGAATTAATTCTGGGAGGCTTATCAGCAGTTTTCTGGACTATAACGCTACAAACAACCGTTAAATACGTAATTATTGTGTTACGTGCAGATAACAACGGTGAAGGAGGCATCTTCTCTTTATATGCGCTTATTCGTAGAAGAAGACCCTATTTAATTTTACCTGCAATCATTGGTGGATGTGCCCTACTTGCTGATGGGATGATTACCCCACCTATTTCTGTTTCATCTGCAGTTGAAGGTTTACTGATATTAAATCCTGACATACCTACCATACCGATTGTACTTACCATTATTACTACATTGTTTTTAATACAGCGTGTAGGTACAAGTATTGTAGGCAAAGTATTTGGACCGCTTATGTTAATCTGGTTCTTGATGTTGGGTATACTTGGTCTAATTAGCCTGACCTCCCATCCTGAGGTTTTAAAGGCACTAAATCCGTATTACGCTTATAACTTGCTGGTTCATTACCCTAACGGGTTTTGGTTATTGGGAGCTGTGTTTTTATGTACCACAGGAGCAGAAGCTTTATACTCCGACATGGGACATTGTGGTAAAAAGAACATCCGCATCAGTTGGATATTTGTCAAAACCACACTTATTCTAAACTATTTCGGGCAAGGAGCTTGGGTAATTAATAGCATTGGTAAGGAAGTTGATAATATCAATCCATTTTACGCCATCATGCCTCAATGGTTTTTACTTCCAGGAATCGTTATTGCAACGTTTGCAGCCATCATTGCTAGCCAAGCTATGATTAGCGGATCGTTTACTTTAATAAGTGAAGCACTTCGGTTAAATGTTTGGCCTAAAGTGCGCATTAAATATCCTTCAGAGGCCAAAGGACAACTATACGTACCGAGTGTAAACTGGATATTATGGGCAGGTTGTATGGCAATTGTTTTGTATTTCAAAGAATCATCTAAAATGGAGGCGGCATATGGTTTAGCCATAATTACGACCATGATGATGACTACCATATTACTTTCTAGTTACTTACGCCAGATAAAAACACCTAAGGCTATTGTTTTAATTATAACGATTGTATACCTATCAATAGAGTCGTGTTTTTTAATTGCAAACATCATTAAAATACCACATGGTGGCTGGATGACATTGCTTGTTAGTTTACTTTTTATTGCCATCATGTGGGTTTGGTATAAAGGAAGAAATATTAAAAATCGTTTAACAGAATTTGTTAAACTGCGCGATTACATTCCTATCTTACAACAATTAAGTAACGATACTTCCATTCCAAAATTTGCAACTCATTTGGTTTTTTTAACCAGTGCTGACAATGCCATGGAATTGGAGAATAAAGTTGTTTATAGCATCTTGCAAAAACAACCCAAACGTGCAGATATCTATTGGTTTGTTCACATCCATGTTGATGATCAACCATACACCATGCAATATAAAGTTGACCACATTGCTAGCCAAGATGTAATTAAAATTGATTTTAGGTTAGGGTTTAGGGTTGAACAAAAAATCAACTTTTACTTTCGTAAGGTGGTAGAAGAGTTAATGAAAAACCACGAAGTGGATGTAACAAGCAGGTATGCATCATTAAGCAAACTAAACATCACAGGCGACTTTAGGTTTGTGGTATTAAAACGCCATTTAAGCTACGAGAACGAACTTAGTGTATATGAAAGTTTAATTATGGATGCCTACAGTGTGCTTGACACTTTAAGTTTAAGTGAAGAGAAAGCATTTGGACTTGATACCAGCTCGGTTACCATAGAAAAAGTACCCATGATAGTTGCACCGGTTAAAGAGTTTAAACTAAAACGTGTTTATAAATAATGGACGGTACCATACGTGCAAATATTAAACGAGGCGATTTGGTTAACATCATTCTTAAAAAGGACCAAGGCAGCGGGGCATTAACAGCAGGAATTGTAAAAGATATATTAACCAGTGCACCCAAACACCACAGAGGTATTAAAGTAAGACTTGAAGACGGACAAATTGGACGCGTACAAGAAGTTATAGCAGAAGATTTTTAAATAAAAAAGGCTGTCATCAATAAGAAGACAGCCTTTTTTATTTTTAAGTAATTGAGTGATTTATTCTACGATCTTAACATACATATTTTTGATTGCCACTTCGTAATTTTTCTCTACAACTTTACGCTTAATTTTTTGTGTTGGCGTCATCTCTTCTGCTTCTAAAGTAAATGGTTTACGCTTAACAATGAAATGGCGCACACGCTCAAACTTTCCTAAATCTTTCTCAAACTTGCGCATGTCCTCTTCAATCCATTTATGCACTTTTTCGTCATCAATAAAATCAGAACCTACGTTAAAATACTGGTCATCCACCCCAAAGGTTTCTTTCATTTCTTCGCGGCTAGGTACAACAATAGCAGTTAAGTATTCTTGCTTATCGCCTATTAAAAAAATCTGTTCAATTTTTGGCGATTTCAAGTACGCATTTTCTATTGGTGTTGGGTAAACATTTTTACCAAACGAGTTCACTAATATATTTTTTATCCTATCCGTAATCTTTAAATATCCTTTATAAAATTTACCTACATCACCCGTGTGCAACCAACCATCAGTATCTATTGCGGCAGCCGTTTGCGCTGGTAAATTCCAATAACCTTTCATAACATTAGGCCCCTTCACTAAAATTTCGCCCTCCACACTCTCAAATTTAGGATCAAAACTATCATAAGTTTGAATGGTGTAGATTTCTTTGGTATCTGGATTTTGAATGGCAACAGTGCAACCATTACCTATGCGCCCTACTGTACCAAATATCTGTCTATCTGGTGTGTTTACAGTAACTAACGGAGACGTTTCTGTTAAACCGTATCCTTCGCAAACCAATACACCAATATTGCCAAAAAACTCACCAACATGCTGCGGTAAAGCACCTCCTCCCGATAACATAACTTCCATTTTACCGCCTAAGCGTTGCTTCACTTTACTATAAACCAACTTTTCGGCTATGGCCAATTGAAGATTAAGAAAAGGCCCATTAGATTTTCCGTCCTCCCTATTTAACCTGCGCTTTTCTCCAATACTGAGCGCCCAATTAAATATTTTTAGTTTTAGACCTCCTGCCGTTGCAGTCGATTTTCTTACACGCTCCTCTATTCTCTCTAATAACCTTGGTACAGTAAGTATTACTGTTGGAGTTGCCTCAATAATATTGCTGCTCAACGCTTCTAAACTTTGTGCAAATGCAATTTCACTGCCAATGTACGTACTCAAATAATAAGTGGCTGTGCGCTCATACACGTGGCACAAAGGTAAAAAAGAAAGGAACCTGTAATTTTTATTTACAATTGGAATTAGATGCACACCCATTTGTACATTACTCATAAAATTATTATGAGTAAGCATCGCACCTTTAGGCAAAGCTGTTGTACCTGAAGTATATAATAAACAAGATAAATCATCGGGGGTTACTGACTTTAACTGCTCTTCAATTTTATCTTTTAATGCAGGATATAGCTGTTTCCCTTCGTTAACCATCGCTTCGTAAGAAATTACATCATCACTTTTTTTATCATCAAAGGCAGTAATAATGTATTTAAGGTGCGGGCAATTGGCTTTTATTTTATTTATTTTTTTAAGTAAAAAAGGTGTACCCACCAAAATTACAACCGATTGCGAATCATTTAATATGTGTTGAATTTCGCTTTCGCTTAGTGTAGGGTAAACAGAAACATTAACCATCCCAAGTTGCATCAAACCTTGGTCGAATGCAATGTACTCAGGACAATTTTCAATAATCAAAGCCGCGTTATCACCCTTTTTGTATCCTTTATTTAGCAAAAATGCGGAAATGGCATTAAGTTCTTCAAATGTTTGAGCGTAAGTAATTGGTTCGTAACCTGCATCTGATTTTACAAGCAAAAACGTGCTTTGGGGTGTTTTGATGTTGTTTGCCGCGTTGCGTAAAAAATAATGTAACGATGGAAATGTTTGTTGCATATTTTAATCTTTAGTTTAAGTTTAGTAAAACAGATTTGAAACAGTTTTACTTTCAGGTTTAATTCTTAAGAAACAAACCTAAATGCATAAATACAAAAAAAAACTAAAGTTGTTTACCCAAATTAATCAACAGAAGGTTCGCAGAAGCGAACTGCTTGATTTAGTTGGGTTAATCCCGATCTAGAATTTATTATGCATCTATTAAATAGTAGCGCTACAAATTCTTAATCGGTTCAGTATTCGCAAAACTGAACTTGGATTTGAAGAAGTTATCTAGATGCAGGAAATCTCATCTTATAATCAACACGAATGCCACCTTTCGATATATTAATCAACTTATTTTTTAATAAACGTTTTTTCAACTCGCTTAACCTGTCCACAAACATAACACCTTTTACATGGTCGTATTCGTGTTGTATAACGCGAGCCACAATGCCATCATAAGTTTCTTCGTGGGTTTCAAAATTCTCATCTTGGTAGCGAATACGCAACGTGGCGTGGCGTTTAACATTTTCACGAATGTGAGGAATACTTAGGCAACCTTCTTCAAAATCCCATTTCTCACCACTTTCATCTAATATTTCGGCATTGATAAATACCTTTTTTATGTTGGGGTACTTTTCATCTTCAAACCTGCTGCTATCAATTATAAATAAATTAATTGCTTTACCTATTTGTGGTGCAGCTAATCCAACACCATGCGACTCATACATGGTTTCGAACATGTTTTCAATCAATTGCTTCAACAGAGGGTAATCCTTTTCAACCTCTGCTCCTATTTTTCTTAATACGGGGTCACCGTATGCCACTATCGGATATATCATTAAATTATTCTATACTATTATTGAACCATTTGCATGTAAGTTTGAAGAATCAAAACAGCACTTACTTGGTCTACATTGCCTTTGTTTGCCCTATCCTTCTTTTTCAAGCCCATTTCCAGTAAACTTCTAGTAGCTATGGTTGATGTAAAGCGTTCATCAACCCGCTCTATAGGTGTATTAGGAAAATTTTTACGCAACAAATTTACAAAATTTTCTACATGAACAGCCGATTGTGAATCTGAACCATCTAAACGTTTTGGTAAACCTACCACAAATCGCTCTACCTCTTCTTTTGCCGTATAGTTTTTTAAATACACCATCACGTCTTTGGCATGCACTGTATTTAGGGCACTTGCAATAATTTTTAATGGATCTGTTACGGCCAATCCTACACGCTTTGTACCATAATCAATTGCAAGTATTCTAGCCATTTTATTGATATAGTGTAATTAAAAAGCTTTCCAGCCTTGGGCTTTTAAAGCGTGTTTATTCCCCGATTTACTGGTCATATAAATGCCTTCAGATGCATCAGTTACGTATCCAATTACGGTAATATCTGGTTTGTTTTTTACTTTATCAAAATCAGATTGATCAACTGTAAAGAGCAATTCATAATCTTCTCCACCGCTTAAAGCGGTCATGGTTGGATCTAAATCTAACTCACGGGCCATATCATATGTTTGTGGGTCGATAGGAATTTTATCCTCATACACATTCATGCCTACATTACTATGGCGGCACAAATGCATGATTTCTGATGATAAACCATCACTCACATCAATCATGCTCGTAGGCTTTACACCAATATCTTTTAACAGTTTAATTACATCTTTGCGGGCTTCTGGTTTTAACTGTCGCTCCACTATGTAATCTTTGCCTTCTAAATCGGGTTGAACTTCTGGATTAGCCAAAAACACACGCCTCTCGCGCTCTAACAATTGAAAGCCCATGTAAGCGCCCCCTAAATCACCACTTACACACAACAAATCATGCACTTTAGCACCGCTGCGGTAAACTAAATCTTCCTCGGCAACCTCACCTAAAGCAGTAACACTAATTACTAACCCTTGTTTTGACGAACTGGTGTCTCCACCAACTAAATCAACCTCATACCGATTACAAGCCATTAACATACCTGCATACAATTCTTCAACCGCTTCTAAACTAAACTTGCTGCTTAAGCCCAACGATACAGTTACCTGAGTAGGCTTAGCATTCATGGCATAAATATCACTCAAGTTTACCACAATGGCTTTATAACCTAAATGTTTTAATGGAAAATAACTTAAATCAAAATGTACACCCTCTAGCAGTAAATCAGTACTTACCACCGTGCGGTTATTTAGGTGATTAATTACTGCTGCATCATCTCCAACACCCTTTAAAGTTGATGGTTGGTGTAAATTAATATGTGCCGTTAAAAGGTCAATTAACCCAAACTCTCCTATACTTTCTAACTCCGTACGTGTACTATTCTCTAACATGTTTTTACGTATTACCTTATTGGGGTATCAATACCTATTATCTTAACCTGTCTGCCCTTTTAACCAACTCTTCATCTTTACGCAACAACAACAAAGCACGCAAATTAAGGTACAGCATAAATATAATTAATGCTAAGCCCATGCTTGCTTTTAAAGTCATGTTGGCAAAGGTAAAATTGGGTATTTGTGTAAACGCTTTGGCAAAAACAGCAGCCAAGTATATCCCTATAAAAACAAAGTTAATTTTGGCATGAAATATTTGACGCTTGCGGTTTTTGAAACTAAAAATAATATTCATTGTCCAACCAATAATTATGGAAACCAAAATAATTAAGCCATATTGAATCTCGCTGCTTTTTAACATCTTATTTTCGTATTTGTTAAAATAAATAGCATTTAATGTATAGTCAAATGCTTGTCCACCAATTGATGTACTATCTGCGGCAACTACCCCTGCTTCGTTTGTTGGGAAACTCGACTGAAAATCGATAATTTTTCCTGTACAAGTAATTAAAGCCAGCACAATAATAGCAAAGAAATAAACTGTTTGAATTCGTTGAATCATATCCATAAATATTTAGGTGCAAATGTACCGCAAAATTTCAATTATCTAAAAAGATGATACATTTGCGACATGAAAGTGAAACGCACCTGCTGCAAGCCGTTGCATTTTAAACCCAAATACAAAACATGAAAATAGTATACGTTGTTGATGCAATGCGCACGCCCATTGGCAGATATGCCGGAGCTTTAAGCGCTGTTCGTCCTGATGATTTAGCGGCACACATTATTAAAGCCATTATTGCACGCAACCCGCAAATAGATGTAAACGAGATTGAAGATGTGATTTTTGGAGCGGCCAATCAAGCAGGTGAAGACAACCGTAACGTAGCACGTATGGGTGCTTTAATGGCCGGATTGCCTAACACAGTTGGTGGTAACACGGTAAATAGGTTATGTGCCTCAGGGCTACAGGCCATTGTTGATGCGAGCCGCAGTATTATGGTAGGTGATGGAGAAATATACATAGCAGGTGGGGTTGAAAGCATGACCCGCGCACCGTTTGTTATGTTAAAATCGGATAGCGCGTTTGGCCGCACCCCAGATATTGCCGATACCACCATTGGATGGCGTTTTACAAATAAAAAACTGGCTGCAATGTATCATCCTTATAGCATGGGTGAAACAGCAGAAAATATTGCCGAGAGATGGAAAATTAGTCGCGAAGAACAAGATGCATTTGCGCATGCCTCTCAACAAAAATACGCTGCAGCGCATGCTGCAAATAGATTTGATAACGAAATATCCCCTGTTGCTCTTCCGCAGAAAAAAGGAGATGATTTGCTTTTTGATAAAGACGAGCATCCACGTTTAGGCACTATGGAAGACCTTGCTAAACTTAAGCCCGCATTTAAAAAAGAAGGTGGAACAGTTACAGCGGGTAACTCTAGCGGTGTTAATGATGGCTCCGCAGCGCTTATTTTGGCGAGTGAAGAAGCAGTGAAAAAATACAATTTAAATCCAATAGCAAGAGTTGTTGCACGCGGTGTTGCAGGTGTTGATCCCACTATAATGGGTATAGGGCCTGTTCCTGCCACCCAAAAAGCAGTAAACCGCGCAGGTTTAAAAATGAGTGATATCGGATTGTTTGAATTAAATGAAGCTTTTGCCTCTCAAAGTATCGCTTGCATCCGCGATTTAAATATAGACCCTGCTTTAGTTAATGTAAATGGTGGAGCCATCGCATTGGGCCATCCATTGGGAGCAAGCGGTGCACGTATCTCTACTACCTTATTACACGAAATGCAAAAACGTAACATGCGTTATGGCGTTGCAACCATGTGCATAGGTGTTGGACAAGGAGTAGCTATAGTTTACGAAAAGATGTAAATCTGCATGCGTTACCTCATTCAATTAGCATACAAAGGCACCAACTACCATGGCTGGCAAAAACAACCTAATGTACATAGTGTGCAAGGTGAGCTTGACAGTAAATTAAGTACACTTTTAGCAGAACAAATTGAAACCGTTGGCTGCGGAAGAACTGACACCGGAGTGCATGCAAAAGACTTTTATGCCCACTTTGATGTAACTAAAAATATTGACGAACAGTTTATCGTATTTAAACTGAATAACTTTTTGCCTAAAGACATTGTTGTTTATGATATACAAAAAGTAAGTGAGGAATTTAATGCCCGTTTTGATGCCGTTTGGCGTGAATATGAATATTGGATTACCCGCGAGCCCAATCCTTTTTTACTAGACCAAACCTGGTTCCAAAACGGCAAACTAAATTTGAACAACATGAACAAAGCATCCGCTTTACTTATTGGTAAAAAAGATTTTGAGTGTTTTAGTAAAGTACACACCCAGGTAAATAATTTCATTTGCGATGTAATGCATGCCAATTGGGAATTAAAAGATAACAAATTAGTTTTTACCATCCGAGCAAACCGTTTTTTACGCAACATGGTGCGCGCTATTGTAGGCACTTTGGTTGATGTAGGAAAAGGTAAAATAACGGTTGATGAGGTAAATAATATTTTAGCAAGCAAAAACAGATGCGAGGCAGGCCATAGCGTGCCAGCGCACGGATTATTTTTAACACGGATTTATTATCCTCACACCACCCAATAAAATAAACTGTTTACAGGCTTTTTTACTATTTTGCAACTTGATACAAAATATGCAAACGGCCAACTCATCAGCACATCACTCAAACGGAAATTTAAACCTAATGGGTCGTGTTTATCATTTAGCCAAACCATACAAAGCAAAACTTTATACTGCCATTGCACTAACTATTGGTATGGCATTTTTAGGTCCGCTGCGGCCATTTATTATTCAGTACACCATTGATAATTTTATTGCCAATAACAACCAAACAGGATTAATAAACATGAGTTTATTGTTACTATTCATGTTGGTTTTACAAGCAGGTATGCAAGTTTGGAGTACCATATTAACAAACTACTTGGGGCAAAGCGTAATCAAAGATTTACGTATGCAAGTGTTTACTTATTTAACTGGTTTACGCCTACTCTTTTATGATAAAAATCCTGTTGGCGCGCTTGTAACAAGAACCATCAGTGATATTGAAACCATTGCAGATGTTTTTAGCGAAGGGTTGATAAACATATCCGGAGACATTCTACAAATTATTTTCATTCTCATTTTTATGTTTGGTACCAACTGGCAACTTTCGTTGGTTAGTTTATCGGTACTCCCTTTTTTGCTTTATGCAGGTTATGTATTTAAAGAAAAAGTTAGGCTAAGTTTTGAGGATGTACGTACCCAAGTTTCAAGGTTAAATACTTTCGTGCAAGAACACATTCAAGGAATGCACATTGTGCAAATTTTTAACCGTGAAGAAAAGAAGCTTGAACGATTTAAAGAAATTAATGCAGCGCACAGGGATGCCAACATCAGATCAGTAATGTACTATTCGGTATTTTTTCCTGTTGTTGAAATCATCGCAGCTTTATCAACCGCTTTGATAGTGTGGTATGGCGCCAATGGAGTAATACAAGATCATGCCTCTATTGGTAGCATAACTGCTTTTATCATGTACATTAACTTATTTTTTAGGCCCATCAGGCAACTTGCAGATAGGTTTAATACCATGCAAATGGGTATGGTAGCAGCAGGGCGTATTTTTAAATTGGTTGATGAGAAAGAAAACGTTGAACCAACAGGAACTATAAAAATTGATAACCTTAAGGGTAACATACAATTTAAAGGAGTTTACTTTGGTTATAACCCTAATCAATATGTTTTAAAAGATATCAGCCTTCAAGTTAATGAAGGAAAAAATGTAGCATTTATTGGAGCAACAGGCGCAGGTAAATCGTCTATCATTAATTTATTGAGCAGGTTTTACGACATAGAAAAGGGAGAGATATTGGTTGATGGGCATAAACTTGAGGACCTTGATATTAAACACCTACGCTCACAAATTGCAGTGGTATTGCAAGATGTATTTTTGTTTAGCGGAAGCGTGATGGACAACATCAAACTAAACAACAAACACATTACAAACGAAGAGGTGATTGCCACTGCAAAACTTTTAGGTGCGCACGATTTTATTTCAAGACTACCTGATGGATATAACCAAAATGTGCAAGAACGCGGTGCGAGTTTATCTGTAGGTCAGCGACAACTTATTTCTTTTGTTAGGGCTATGGTTATTAATCCATCAGTACTTATATTAGATGAAGCAACCTCATCAGTTGATAATGAAACCGAAGATGTTATTCAGAAAGCCATAGAAACCATGATGAAAGGAAGAACATCAATAGTTATTGCTCATCGATTATCAACCATACAACATGCGGATGAAATCATTGTATTAGATAAAGGTATGATTGTTGAACAAGGCTCGCACAATGAATTATTAAACTTAAATGGCTTTTATAAAAAACTGTATGAACTTCAATTTGCCCCAAACCACGCTGCGAATTAGTTTACTGGTACTGTTTTGCAGTGGGCTATTCGCGCATCCTGTTTTTGCGCAAAAACAAAAAATTATTGACAGCTTAATGCTCGCCATCAAATCATCAAAGGATACGGCCTTGGTTGATGTATACAACGAAATATCATACGAGTATAAAAATATAGATATTAAAAAAACTTTGTTATATGCTGATACCGCAATAACAAAATCGGAAAAAATAAACTACACACGCGGACTGGGTTATGCATATGCCAACCGTGGCAACTATTTTAAAAGTACAGGAGATAATGCACAAGCAAGAGCATGTTATGTTTGGGCTTATATTCAACATCAAAAAATAGGAAATTTAAAAGGTATTGCAGCCACTTTAAATAGTTTGGCAAGCTTGTACTTTTTACAAGGAAAACTTACCAAAGCACTGTCAAATTTTATACAATCATTAACCATATCAAGAAGAATAAATGACCCCAGAGGAGAGGCCATTACCTTAAATAATATTGGTGTAATAAACCAAGAACAAAAAAACTACAGTAAAGCACTGGAGTATTTTGAGCAATCTTACCATACATTTAAAGAAATTGGCGATAAAAAAAGTATGGCTGATGCACTAAATAACATTGGTAATATTTACCATATTTTGGGAATTAACGATGATGCACTTCGGCACTACAATGAAGCCATGGCCACTTACATAAGCTCTGGAGATATCAAGGGAGAATCATCGGCCATCAATAATATTGGATTGGTGCTTTACGAAGCAAAAGATTTTAAATCGGCCTTAAAATATTACCACCAGTCGTTATCTATTGACGAAATGTTAAATGATAAGCAGGCACAAACGATTACTTGTAATAACATTGCATATTGCTACTATAACCTGAGCATGTTTTTTGCAGCAAAAAAATATGTATTGCGTGCGTTAAAATCGGCACAAGAACAAGAGGATAAAATTGATATGGTTAACTCTTACGACCTACTGGCCAAATTGGAAGATAAATTAGGTAACTATAAAGAGGCTTTAGCTTATTATAAACTATATACTGCCTGCAGCGATAGTTTATACAGTGAAGAAACCCGGCAAAAGCTAGAAAATATAGAGGCACAGTACGAAGCAGAGAAAGCCGAAAACGAACGTTTAATTAAAGTTTTAGGCAAAGACAAAGATATTGAATCGGTGGGGAAATTGGCCGAATACGGATTATTGACTAACGCAAGAACGATTATCATGAGTAGTATTGCAGCCATCATTTTGTTAACAGGTATCTTGCTTTGGTTTAAACGAAAGTAAATAGCTAATTGCCATAACATTAAATATGATGGTAGTTTTTGCTGAAAAAAACCCATATTTGCGCCTCGATAAGTATTCATAAAAAACAAGATTTAAATATACCATGGCAGTTTTAGTCGACAAAAATTCAAGGGTTATTGTGCAAGGCTTTACAGGTAGCGAAGGCACATTCCATGCTCAACAAATGATTGAGTATGGTACAAATGTAGTTGGTGGTGTTACCCCGGGTAAAGGTGGTCAAACACACCTTGATCGCCCTGTATTTAACACCGTTAAAGATGCGGTTGATCAAGCACAAGCCAATACATCCATTATCTTCGTTCCACCAGCATTTGCAGCTGATGCGATTATGGAAGCAGCAGATGCAGGAATTAAAGTAATTATTTGTATCACGGAAGGTATTCCGGTAAAAGACATGATTCCTGTGAAGGAATACATTAATGGAAAAGATTGCCGTTTAATTGGACCAAATTGTCCAGGTGTTATCACTCCTGGTCAAGCTAAGGTTGGTATTATGCCGGGTTTTGTATTTAAAACAGGTAAAATCGGTATCGTATCAAAATCAGGTACCTTGACTTACGAAGCAGCTGACCAAGTGGTGAAAGCTGGTTTAGGTATTTCTACAGCTATTGGTATTGGTGGAGATCCAATAATTGGCACACCAACTAAAGATGCGGTTGAATTGTTAATGAACGATCCTGAAACGGATGCCATTATTATGATTGGAGAAATTGGTGGTAGTTACGAAGCTGATGCAGCACGTTGGATTAAAGCCAACGGAAATAAAAAACCAGTAGTAGGATTTATTGCAGGCCAAACAGCGCCTCCGGGCCGCAGAATGGGTCATGCTGGTGCAATTGTTGGTGGACATGATGATACTGCTGCCGCTAAAATGGCTATCATGCGTGAGTGTGGTATACATGTAGTAGAATCACCTGCAGAAATTGGTGCTAAAATGGTTGAAGCTTTAGGTTTAAAAGCAAACTAAGATTTTAGAAAATCTATACATTAAACATCCCCGTTTCTAATGAAGCGGGGATTTTTTATGGTTAAAATCTTCCATAAAAAAATCCCCCACCGATTTTACGCGATGAGGGATTTTTATTGAATTAATAATCAGCTTTTGATTCTTATTGAGTAAGTATTAATTTTTGATTAACTACGCCTGATTCTGTTTTAACACTTACCGTATAAATTCCAGGAGTTGTTTTTAATCTTACCTCTAAAACAGATTGTTTTGTTTCGTTTGAAGTGTAGCTCCAAATTA
>CANLLM010000055.1 GCA_947491825.1 Bacteroidota bacterium | reverse complement strand
GTATGACAGATGTTAGGGTTGTAATAAGAAACCATGGTATAGCAACAATTACCTCTGTAAATGTTACTTATTTATCAGGCGCAACTTCACATAGCCAATTGTACACGGGTACAATTCTACCTAATGGCACTGATACCATTACCTATAATGCTACATCAGGTCTCGGTGGAACAAGTCAACAGTTTAATTACACAGGTGGTAGTATATTAATGAGAGCTTATACATCATCACCTAATACGAGTGTTGATGCCAACATGGTAAACGATACATTTAACCTAAATATCTGTCCAGGTATGAATGGTATTTACACCATTAACCCTTCAGGTGTAGGCCCAAGAAACTATACTACCTTCAATAATGCAATCATTGCACTTCAATGTGGTGGTGCGCTTGGCGCTGTTACGTTTGATGTATCTAATGGCACGTTCAATGAACAGTTAACATTTGGAATTATACCAGGGGCTAGTGCACTAAACAGAGTAACTTTCCGCTCTACAACTCTTAACCGCAATAATGTTATTTTAACATTTGGACCAACAAGTTCCGCAACTAATTATGTAGTGACGTTTAATGGTACACAGTACGTTAACTTCGAACACATGACAATTAAAAATACAAATAGCACAAACGGTCGTGTATTTCAGTTAGGTTTAGCTGGGTCTGTTAATTCTGCAAATATTCGTATTCGCAACAACATTATTGAAGGGATGAATGTAACCTCATCAAGTGATGCAAATGCATTAATTTATGGTGCATCAGGAACAAATGCTACAGACATTAATATTGCTAATAACAACTTATTAAATGGAAGCATGGCCGTGTTCTTGGGTGGTCAAAACATCATCAACAATTATTCATTACGTTGTCAAATCGATTCGAATGTGATTACCAATCCATTCTACTATGGAATTTACTTAACTAGCCGTGCCGATCAAAAAATACGTAACAATGAAATTACACCGAGTGCATCTTCATATTATGGCGTATTTATCTCAGGCTTATCAACCAATAGTGAAATAGCATACAACAAGTTGTACCAACCAGCTAATTATGGTTTCTATATCAGTGGTTATGCGCAATATGGAGAAATTGGATCAGGTAAAATATATGGTAATGCAATAATGGTTAACGGTGGTACATCATCACCTCTATACCTAACTGGTTGTTCGGATATGCGCATTTTTAATAACAGTATCAATACGCTTACTACTGGAACATCAACAACCATGGGGGCCATAACCTTTAGTGGTTCAAATGCAGGTGGTAGTGTAGTGGGTGCTACTCAGATGTACTTTATGAATAACGCAATTAAAGCAGGTTCTTCTCCAGCATTTAGTATAATAAATGCGAGTGGATTGAATTCAATTCAACAGTTAGACCATAACGTTTACAACACTACAGGTGCTACATTATTATACCTAAACGGAACATCATACACTCCTGCAAACTTTACAAATGCAAGAGGAGCAATACTTGGCGCAAGCGATATGAATTCATACAATGCTGATCCAATGTTTACCTCAGCATCTAATTTAGCACCGGTTAATTCAAATGCAAATAACTGGGTATTAAACGGACGTGGAATACAACTATATGATATCAGTAAGGACCTAAATAATAACAATAGAAGTACTGCTGTAGAAACCGGAGCACCAGATATTGGAGCCTACGAATTTACTCCTAGTGTGCTGCCAACAGCAGCAACTACATTAGGAACAATTGGGTATGGCAATACTCAATATTTTGTAAGCTTCGGGGATACACTTGGAACTATTGTTTGGGGCTATAGTGGTACACTACCTTCAAGTATAGCTTTCAGATTTGCGCCTGGTACATTAATTAGTAATAGATCTTCAAGTCCGAACAGTAACGCGATGATGGATACTGCTGCACATTTAATGGATGCGTATTGGACATTAAATCAAACAGGAGGGGTAGGATTTATCTATGACCTACGTTTGAAATACAAGCCATTTCAAATGGGAAAAGTGCCAACCGAGACAGATATTAAGTTTGCGAACAGAATGACATCGGGCCTAAATAGCTGGTGGTTTAATAATAGCACCATGAGTTTCATTGATACTGTTAGCAATACTTTTGGAATGAATAGTTTATTTGATGCAACATCATTTACAGGAACAACTGACATCGGTACACCACTTCCAGTGAAGTTAACCAATTTACGTGCTGTTAGGGTAAATACTAATGCACTATTGAATTGGACTACGGCAAGTGAACGTAATGCTTCTCAGTTTGTGGTTGAGCGTTCTATGGATCGCAATAGATTTGAAGTTGCAGGTTCGGTTAGGGCCACAGGTAACTCATCTATGAGTAACACTTACCAATTTACAGATGTAAATATTAGCAGAGTTGCAATGGGTAAAACTGTATACTACCGCTTACGCATTGTTGATGCTGACGGAAAGTTTGAGTACTCTCCTATTGTGGCTGTATCTTTCGAAGACAGAACAAAACCAGCTGTAAATGTATACCCTAATCCATTTAATACAAACGTAAGTATTCAAGTAACTGCTGATATGGATGCTAAGGCTATCATCACTATTGTTGACCTTTACGGTAAAACAGTTGCAGAGATGGCACGTGAAGTTGTAAAAGGTGATAACATGATTGGTTTAGATTCACTACAACACTTAGCTGCTGGCGTTTATTTTGTTAAAGTAAATGCGGGTAATAGTGAAATGGTAACTAAGTTGATCAAAGAATAATCTAACATACGCTTAAAATATAAATAGGCTGCTCAAATTGGGCAGCCTATTTTTTAAAATTTGAATTAACACTTTACAGCCAAAGTGCGCAAAGGGAACATGAGTTGGCCAAGGTTTTGAAATCGTTTTTTGTTTACAAAACGATTTCAGCGTAAAGTCACTCCAATATTGCCGGCATTTTCTGATTACATACCGAATTTACATGACCAGAAGACGTTTAATAAGCATTCCATAAGAACTTATTATAGCCAACACCTGAATTCTACGCCCCAACATTCTGTCGTTAAACAGCCACAAGATTTTATTAATGCCATTGCGGGTAAACACAACATCTATAAATCTAATAATTTGCATGCTACAAACAAGGTAATAAAACAACTTTCAATCAAAAAAAATCCCAATTAGAATAAAGTAATTGGGATAAGGATAATATCTAAAAGTACGATTTTATTTTACCTACTGCTCATTTTCGTCTAACCTATTCATGGCCATCATTTGCTTCATGGTTCTATCCATGCCCTCGGTGCTGCCATCTAGA
This sequence comes from Bacteroidota bacterium, assembly GCA_947491825.1. Taxonomy (GTDB): domain Bacteria; phylum Bacteroidota; class Bacteroidia; order UKL13-3; family UKL13-3; genus UBA6183. The sequence goes on along the minus strand of CANLLM010000055.1, from coordinate 14,758 downwards.
AATATCACATTGCCTTTGCCATGTTCTGCAAAGTTTTTAATCGATTCTGTCCACATACTAAACAAAAGGAATGAAGCATCTAAATCGGCAACTTTCATTTCATTGGCCGCTTCACTCATGCCCTTTGCTACTTCCTTGCGGAATAATGCCACACCTTGGCCACGCAATTGAGCTGCAATTCGCTCGGCCTCTGCTGCAATTTTTATCGCATTACCATCTGCTTCAGCAGCTTTGGTTTTGGTAATTAATAATGCTTGTCCTTCATTTTCGGCAGCAGCTTTTAAATTACTTGATGCCACAACTTGCGCCATACTTTTGGTAATGGCCTCATCAAACGTAATGTCGTTTAACTGTAAGTCTAATAAATGAAAACCCCATGTTTCAACCACTGTGTCAATTCCCTCTTTTACATATTCTACAATTTCTTTACGTAAGGAAAGAATTTCTGCTTGTCTTTTAGTTGCAACAAAACCGCGAATACCGCCCTCAATGGTGCGTATCAATGCCGTCATAAAATCACGCTCATTTACAAATTTAAATGCTACATTTTTTAGGGTTTCTTCTTTATTATCAACCACACTATAAAGCAACATGGCTTTAAAGTAAACATTAGCTTGATCTTGTGTGATGGCTTGGAAATCTAATTCAATGGAACGATTTTGAACAGAAATCTTCTTGAAAATAACTTCTAAAAATGGAATTCTGAAATTCAAACCAGGGTATAAAATCCTGCGGTACTTACCAAACATGGTTAATACAGATACTGTACCCTGTTGCACAGTTAAAATGCTTAAATATAAAACTAAAACAACAATTAAAATAATAATTAAAGTAGACATAGTTTAGACGTTTTGATTTGATTGCACAAGATATACATTGTAAACCTAACTACCTTCCTCTTTTACGTGTGTGGCTTGATTTAAGTTTAAAACCTCCTTTTTTAGGCGAATTACTTTTACCGCCTTTATTTTTACGCATGTCTTGGTTGTGTCCAATTTTTGGTTGCTCGGGTGATTTATTACCAGTAAGCTTTGGCTTATTGGCAGTTTTAGTAGATTTTTGTTTTTTCTCATCCACATCACTCGAATCTTCAATCATACCATAAATGGTATCTAATTCATTTGTAGACAAATCTCGCCAATCGCCAACAGGTAATTTATTTAAGCCAATGCTCATGATGCGAACGCGCTCTAATTTTTTTACATCATACCCAAAGTGCTCACACATCCTTCTTATTTGGCGATTTAGTCCTTGAATAAGTGTTACCCTAAAAACAGTTGGTCCTTCTTGTACAATCTTACATTTTTTAGTAACCACACCCAACATTGGAACTCCACTAGCCATAACTTTAATTACCTCATCAGTTAATGGCTTGTTAACGGTTACTAAATATTCTTTCTCATGTTTATTTCCGGCACGTAATATTTTATTTACCACATCACCATCATTGGTTAAAAATATCAATCCTTGAGAATCTTTATCTAATCTACCAATAGGGAATATTCGCTCGGGGTGGTTAACAAACCTTACAATATTATCAAGCACACCTACTTCGGTAGTACTTGTTACACCAACAGGTTTATTTAGTGCAATAAATACAAGCTTGTCGTCTTTTTTCGGTTCAAGTTTATTTCCATTTACGGTAACCCGATCACCTGCATATACTTGGTCTCCTATTTGCGCCTTACGGCCATTAATGGTTACGTTTCCGTTCTCAACAAACCGATCAGCTTCACGCCTGCTGCACAAGCCGCTTTCACTTATAAATTTATTTAACCGTGTTCCGCCTTGTTTTTCCATGTTTTTATTGATGTGGAGCCATTTTACCTGAAACTAATTTTGCTTTTGTTTCACCATCGTATTGTATGATTGCCGTATGGTTTTGGTTGATAATTTCCCCTTGGTTTATCCATGCTTCTACATCAAACGTAAACGGAAAAATCATAAAGCGGTACTTGTGGTGATTTAATGTTAACTCATTAATTATACTTATTTTATCTTCACGACTCACTTCATCTAAATACATGGTTTTAGGTTTAAGTTTATGGTGCAAGTAGTAATCTAAGGCCACCAATTGCATCATTATTTCGTCTGCTTGGTAATGTAGTTTTACAACGGCTTGTAAGGCGTCATATGCATCATACAAAGCATGTTTATGGAAATTATAATGCGCATCAAAGTAAGTTCCCACATTTAATAAAAACTCAAAAATGCCATACTTTTGTGCAGCATATTTTAGTGTGTTTGTAGCTCTTTTTTTATTCCAATACACCTCCAAGGCTTCTTCCAATAAAGTTATTTTGTGCAACTCTTCTTTTCTTAAATAGTTACTTTCTATAATTTGGTATGGTGGCATGGGGTCAAAAATATATCCATGTTGTTCATGCTTTAAACGCATGGGTGTGCCCTTTAGAAATTTTAAAAATCCAAGCTGTAATTCGGGCGGATAAAGTTTAAACACCTCTTCTATACTGTATTTAATATCGGCCCACTCATCCAAAGGCAAGCCTACAATTAAATCCAAGTGCATCTCAATTTTATTATCCAACTGTTTAATTACTGCACTGGTTTTATCAAAATTTTGCTTACGACTTACTTGTAAATTAGCCTTTTGGTTTACCGTTTGAATGCCAATTTCAAACCTAAATACACCTTCTGGTACATGTTCTTGTATGTATTTTACAATATCCGGATGAACGATATCCGCTGTGATTTCAAATTGAAAAACTTGCCCTGGTTTATACCGTTCTAAAATAAAATTAAAGATATCAATCGTGAAATCCTTTTTTACATTAAACGTCCTATCTAAAAATTTAATGGTGCGGCCATGTTCCATTAAATAAGCCAAGTTTCTATTAATGTCATCAATAGGTAAGTACCTCACTTTATTATCTAAACTGGCCAAACAAAACTCGCATTTATAGGGGCAACCACGAGAGGTTTCTATGTAACAAACCTTATTGTATAAATCTTCGGGCGGGTCGTTTTTGTATGGATTTACTCCTGCATAGTTGAGCAAATCAAACGTAACTTGTTGAGGAAAAAACTCCACTTTACCCTCTACCTTATGCACCAAATTTGGCACACCTTGCACGTTAGGGTAATTATTCAAGAGCTCGGCAAAAGGTATTTCGCCCTCACCCACAATAATGTAATCAACCTCATCTAATTTAATTAAATCGGAGTATTCGTAGCTCACTTCTGGTCCGCCCAAAAGTATTTTTATATTTGGGTTGATCCCTTTTAAAACCCGAGCCACAGCTAATGTTTGGGTGATGTTCCAGATGTAACAACTAAAAGCTACTACATCATAATCCTTGCAACGGGCTGCAATATCTTCGGGTTTTTCTTTTATGGTAAACTCATGCCAATCTAATCCTTCATGTTGTTGATGGTTTAATTCGTACAACAACCTAATGGCTAAATTAAGGTGAATGTACTTGGCGTTAAGTGTGGTTAAAAGCGTTTTCATTGAGGTAGCGAAGATAGCGGAATAACATGAAATGACAGGCAGTGGTTACTTCCAACGCTTATCCATCCAATCCTTTTGTTGAGTTGGTGTTAAAAATGTCCAAGCAATAAACCGGCTTATTTTTTGTCCTTGTGCCATTTCTACTACTTTAATTTCGGTGGCTTTAAGCTGTGTTAAAATTTTAGTAATAATGGGTATGGTAGGTTGTTTTGATACCAAGGAGGTAAACCAAAAACATTGTTGCCCATAACCAGCACTTTCGTTGGCCAGCTTGGTAATAAAACCTTCTTCGCCACCCTCGCACCACAACTCAAAATGATGTCCGCCAAAATTTAAAATGGGCGATTTTATCCGTTTTCCTTTAAGGTTACTCACCTTGCGCATACTGGCCTGCTTGGCTTCTTCGGCACTGGCATGGAACGGTGGATTACAAATGGTAAAATCAAATTGTACATCAGGAGTAATAACGCCTTTAAGTAAACTATCTGTGCGCAATTGACGCAACAGGGTAATTGCACCTTGTAAGTTTTCATTTTGGTTGATGATGTGTTGCGCATTATCTAAGGCCTTATCATCCACATCAGTTCCTATGAAACTCCAACCAAATAATTGATGTCCTAAGATGGGATAGATACAATTTGCACCTACACCCACATCAACCCCAACTATTTTTTTACCACGCGGAATAACCCCTTGGTTATACTTGGCGATTAAATCTGCTAAGTAATGCACATAATCGGCACGGCCTGGTATAGGCGGGCATAAGTATCCGTTTGGTATATCCCAATGATCTATTTTATAGAAAAACTTAAGCAGTGCTTTGTTCAGTAATTTTACCGCTTTAGGATTGCTAAAGTCAATCGATTCATCACCAAATTTATTTACCGCCACCATTGGTTTTAGCTCAGGACAAGCCTGCGTTAATGCAGGAAAATCATACCTATTGCTATGTGCATTGCGCGGATGTAATTCGTTTTTTAATGGCATTTAGTTTATTAGTAAGTAAAAAGCCATCCGGAAGCTATGTTCGAGATGACTTTTATTTATCAGCCTTAAGCTAAAATGGTATTTTTACATGCTTGCAAAATCGCTTCTGCTTTATCTTGCGTTGACGATTCGCTGTAAACACGCAATACAGGTTCGGTACCACTGGCTCTAATCATCACCCATTCGCCATTGCCTAAATGAAATTTAAAACCATCTAAGTCTTCTACTTTTTCAATGGTATAATTTCCGAAAGTAGTATACTTACCAGCCTTGCAATTAGCCAATACGTTTTGTTTAATTTCTTCGGTAATGTGTAAATCAATACGACCCATAGCAAAGCTGCCTACTATATCATACACTTCTTTAACTAAATCATCCAAACTTTTGCCTGTTTTGGCCATAAACTCCCAAAGGGTCAAGCCAATCCAAATGCCATCACGCTCCGGAATAAACCCTTTAATGGCAATACCTCCACTTTCTTCGCCACCTACCAACACGTTTTCGGTCACCATTTTTTCACAAATATATTTAAAGCCAATTTTGGTGATTTCAATATCTAACCCATAAGCTTTTGCCAAAGCTGTAATTTTTGATGTAGCCGAGAATGTGGTAATTACTTTACCAATCATGCCTTTGTATTTATACAAGTAATGCACCAATAAAAGTATGATGTGATGCGAATCAACAAACTCTCCTTTTTTATTATACAAACCGATACGGTCGGCATCACCATCGGTTACTAAACCACAATCAATGTCGCCACGTTGTTTAATGGCTGCACTAAAAGCTGCTAAGTTTTTATGAATAGGTTCAGGAGCTTGCCCGTAAAAGCTTGGGTTGTATTCGCAATGCAATAAAAATGCTTCAGGGAACAGTGCTTTCATTACGTTTTGTCCGGCACCATACATGGCATCATAACCAAACTGCATTCCACTATTTTTAATGGCTGCTAAATCAAAATTGTTTTTAACTTCATCAATGTACAACGTTTCCAAATCAACGTAAGTAATCATACCAGAAGTTACTAACTCATCAATTGACAACAATGCGGTTTCAACTAAGTTATTTGGTATAGCAGCCTCAACAGCATCTATCACTGCAGGACTGCTTGGTCCGCCATAATGTGCTTTAAGTTTATAGCCACTGTATGCAGGAGGGTTATGACTAGCCGTGATAATTACACCTAGCGCAGCACCATATTTCACAGCACCTAAACTAATCATGGGTGTTGAAACAAAACCTTTAGCCAATTTAACTTTTATGCCATTGGCACACATAATTTGAGCTACTGTTTCTGCAAATAATTCTCCTGCAAAACGGCAATCATGTCCTAATACAACACTTAAATTATCAGCATGATTTTGCTTAATGTAATCTACGGTTCCTTGCGCAACACGCTTTACGTTATCAACATTAAATTCTGCAGCTATTATGCCACGCCATCCATCTGTTCCAAATTTGATTTGATACATAACTTATATCCTTTATTTCACACATAATGACGCACCATTGATGCGTCTTTATGATTTAATACTATTATTAATTTTTATGCGAAAGCATTCTCACCCGTAATATCCAAACCTGTAATCAGCAAATGAATATCATGAGTTCCTTCATAAGTAACTACTGATTCCAAATTCATCATGTGGCGCATAATTGGATACTCACCTGTAATGCCCATACCACCTAACATTTGGCGCGCATTGCGGGCTACGTTTAGCGCTAAATCCACATTGTTCCGTTTAGCCATACTAATTTGTGCAGGAGTTGCTCTACCTTCATTCATCAATACACCTAAGCGCCAAGTTAGTAATTGTGCTTTGGTAATTTCGGTAATCATTTCAGCTAGTTTCTTTTGTTGCAACTGGAAGCCTGCAATCGGTTTTCCAAATTGTATGCGCTCTTTACTGTAGCGTAATGCCGTATCGTAACAATCCATAGCAGAACCAATGGCACCCCAAGCAATGCCATAACGAGCGCTGTTTAAGCAAGTCAATGGGCCTTTTAAACCTTCAACGCTTGGTAATATATTTTCTATTGGAACTTTCACATCATTGAACACCAACTCTCCTGTTGCGCTAGCACGTAAACTCCATTTGTTATGTGTTTCGGGCGTACTGAAACCTGGCATACCTCGCTCAACGATTATCCCTTTTATTTTACCTTGTTCGTTTTTGGCCCAAACTACAGCCACATCAGCATATGGTGAATTAGAAATCCACATTTTTGCTCCATTCAGTATCACATGCTTACCATCACCGGCATCCTTAAAATTGGTGGTCATTCCACCTGGGTCAGAGCCGTGATTTGGTTCTGTTAAACCAAAACATCCCAGCCATTCGCCTTTAGCCAATTTAGGTAAATACTTATGTTTTTGTTCTTCACTACCAAATTTATAAATAGGATACATGACCAATGAACCTTGCACAGAAGCTGTTGAACGAACACCAGAATCGCAACGCTCTAGTTCCTGCATCATGATGCCGTAAGTAATATAGTCCATTCCACCACAACCATACTCAACAGGCAATTGAGGGCCAAAGCAGCCTAAATCGCCCAATTGTTTTACCATGTCGTAATTAAACTTAGCTTGTTGAGCCATATCCTCAATAATTGGCGATAACTCTTTTTTCACATAATCGCGCACCATATTGCGCACTAATTTGTGCTCTTCTGTTAGCAATTCATCCATCAAATAATAATCCGGATGCGTATATAAATCAGGTTTGTTTGCCTTATGAAATTCAGCATTTGATACAGCTTTCTCTGTGCTCATATATATATTTATGAATAGGTTACGAATTTAATGTTTAATTGTTCATTTAAAACACTTAAAGTGGCTATTTTGTGTCAGTTTTAAATGGTTAATTGCATAAAATTATTACATGATAGTAGAACTTAACAACTTGCAGTTTTATGCCTACCATGGCCTTTACGATTTTGAACGTGAAAAAGGTGGGGAATTTATTGTAAATGTAAAAATAGAAAGCACCGATAATATTAAATATACCCATTTGGCAGATGTGGTGAATTATGAAGATATTTACCGCATTGTAAACCATCAAATGGTTTCCTCTAAAGATTTCATTGAAGAGGTTGCCAGGTTAATATTGGAAGATCTTAAGATACAATTTATGGATGCTATTTACTTAGAAGTTAAACTAACTAAGTGCACCCCTCCTATACCGGGAATGAAAGGTTCTGCTGCAGTTACATCCAAATACTGCAAATAACAACTAAACACGTTAAAACAAAAAAGCCCAATCCTAATTAGTAAGATTGGGCTTTTTTAATGACGTGTTTTAACTAAATACCAGTATCATGTTGAACACTCTCTAAAATGTATGGGTGTTTGGTTGGGTATAAGTTCGCTTTGGTTAAACCTTTCATCACAATATAAAGGAATAAGCCTGCGAATAAGCTTAAGAAACCAATTTCCATTAAACCCACACCTTGTGAAGGAACTTCGATAATACCTACAGGGTTATGATCAGTTACTGCAGTAGCTAAATTCATTGCACCTGGCATAATCATTAAGTAAACATCATTCCAGTGACCAATTAAAATACAAGTACCAACAATTGCTCCAATATTAGGATTACGTTTTGCGCCTCTTTTCATAAACATGAAGAAAGGGATAACGAAGTTTAAAACAAGATTAATAAAAAAGCTAAACTGGTATGAACCATACATACGTGGTTCGTAGTAAGCCACCTCTTCAGGAATATTTGCATACCATATTAATATGAATTGTGCAGTCCACATGTAAGTCCAGAACATAGAAATAGCAAATACCCATTTACCTAAATCATGCATGTGCTCATCTGTTACAATACCAACCATATATCCGTTTTTACGCAAATACCAGGTAATTAAGTAAGCTACTGTCATTGCGCTAGCCCAACCTGTGGCAAAATTATAAACTGTAAAAATAGTTGAGTACCAATGTGCATCAACACTCATGGTAATATCCCAAACAAACATACTGAAGGTAAATCCAAACACTATCATGAATAAAGCAGATAGGTTATATGATTTATCGAAAAATCTAGTATCGGTTAATCCAGTAGATAGTTGATCTTCTTGACGAGAGTACTTTCTAATCATACTGGCAGCCCATACCCAAAAACCAGTAAATGCAGCAAGACGTATTAAAAAGAACGGCTTATTTAGGTACCAAGTTTTCTTGGCAAGCAATGGATCTGATTCCATCACACCATCATGTGCCCAATGGTAAATCCCTCCATGGAAAACAATAAGGCTCAAAAATACGACAACAAATACAGTAATCGCACCTATTGGCATAAATTCACTCATAGCTTCAAATACCCTGCGCACTGCAACGTACCAACCTGCGTTGGCCAATTGACTAATTACGATAAATATAATGGCTAATGTAGCAATAAGGAAAAAGAAATAAACATTAAATAACAAACTACCCAATAGGCGTTTGATTGGTAAATGATGTAATTGTTCTTCCGTCAAACCTTCGATGCTTGGGTGATAGGTAAAGTAACCTATTAGCGCTAATAACAATCCCAGGCCCATAAGTATAAATGATAAACGTTTTGCTTTATCAGTGTATACAAATTTTTCTTCTCTTAATTGAATGGCAGTAGTATGTCCCATTGTGTGTAGAGTATTTTAAATTAGTTATTAGTTAGCAGTAACACCGCTTAAATTATAGATATAATGAATTACTTGCCAGCGTTGTTTCGGACTTAGAGCCGAACCATAACCACCCATCAAGTTTTTACCGTGTGTAATGCTGTAGAAAGCCTTACCCGGATTAATTGTTGGAAGCCTATCGCTGTAAGCAGGAACCTGAGGATACTTACCATCAGCTACAATGGTCCCTTTACCAAGGCCATCTTCGCCATGACAAGGAGTGCAATTGATATTGAATAAACGCTTTCCTTCAGTCAAATTATATTCTGTTACCTTTAATGGATTTTTCCAAGCGCTTGACGCCTCATAACTTTCGTTAGTTTTGGGTAAGCTATAAGTAGCATAATCAATTTGGCCACGAGCAATTGTACCTTTTACAGGTAAACGCATATTCATACCATAAGGATTGATTGTATTGTTACCGTTTGAAGATCCTTCATCATCAGTTGCTAACTGAGTCATAGGCTCGTATGCAAATGACACATACATGTTTGGAGCATACTCTATGCCCGGGTTATCACCACCTGCACTACATCCCACCATTAATATGGTTGATGAAGCTACAGCTAATAACGTGTATATCGACTTTCTCATAGTTCGTTAATCCTTTCTCTAACTTCTAAAGCGCCACCTTTAGTTAAGATGCTTGACAATTCATTAACATCTGTTTTACCTTGGTGGATATTTACAGCGATAACAAAGCGATCGTCTGTTACACGTAAATCAATAACATTTGTATTACGGCCCCAAAACATTTTGTTTACAATAAAGAAACATCCTACCATACCAAAAGCGGTAAATAAAATAGAAAGTTCAAATGTAATTGGGATATAAGTAGGGATATGTAAAAATGGCTTACCACCAATTAACATAGGCCAATCAAAATATGAAGTATAAGATTGTAAAGTTACAGCAGAAACCAAACCTGTCATTCCAAATACGAATGCTGCAGTAGATAAACGAGAACGTTTTACCCCTATTACGCGATCTAAGTTGTGAACGGCAAAGGGCGTATATACATCATATACATCATAACCTTTTTCTACTAAACTTTTAGTTACATCAAAAGTTGCATCTGGGTTATCGTAAACCCCCAATAGCATTTTATTATTATCCATGTAATGTATCTCCTTTCTCTGCGTGTGCATGATCAGCATGCTTATCATGCGAATGAGTTGGTATGATTGATTTTACCTCAGCCATATTGATGGTAGGTAAAAAGCGAATAAACAAAAAGTACAATGTAAAGAACAAACCGAATGAACCAAGTAAAATCATGAACTCAATAATTGTAGGTGTATACATTGTCCAGCTTGATGGCAAGAAATCTCTATGTAAAGAAGTTACGATAATTACAAAACGTTCGAACCACATACCAATATTTACAATAATCGACATGATGAATATGAACCAAGGTGTAGAACGAGCCCATTTTGTCCAGAAAACCTGTGGTGCAATTAAGTTACAACCCATCATTATCCAATAACTCCACCAATAAGGACCAGTAGCACGATTAATAAAAGCATATTGTTCGTATTCTACACCTGAGTAAGCGGCTACGAAAAACTCGGTTATGTAGGCTAAACCAACCATTGTACCTGTTAACATGACCACACGGCACATTGCATCTAAGTGACCCAATGTGATGTACTCTTCTTGTTTTAGTACTACACGGCCAATAACCAATAAGGTTAATACCATACCAAAACCTGAGAAAATAGCACCCGCCACGAAATACGGAGGAAAGATTGTAGTATGCCATCCTGGAACCAATGATGTTGCAAAGTCCATAGATACAATAGAGTGAACAGAGAATACCAATGGAGTAGAAATACCTGCTAATATTAGTGCTATCATCTCGTAACGATGCCAAGTGCGGGTTGAACCATTCCAACCCATAGAGAAAAAGTTGTATATTGTCTTACGGAAACCTGTAGCTCTATCACGAGTAGTTGCAATATCCGGGATTAAACCGATATACCAGAAAACCAATGATACTGAGAAATAGGTAGAAATCGCGAACACGTCCCAAACCAATGGCGAGTTAAAATTAACCCATAATGTACCAAATGCATTTGGAAGTGGGATTGGCCAATATGCTACCCACGGGCGACCCATGTGAGAAAGAATAAATGAAGCCGCACACAACACAGCAAAGATGGTCATTGCTTCAGCCGAACGGTTGATAGACATACGCCATTTTTGACGGAACAATAATAGTACCGCTGAAATAAGCGTACCAGCGTGACCAATACCTACCCAAAATACGAAGTTGGTGATATCAAATGCCCAACCTACAGTTTTGTTTAAGCCCCAAACCCCTAAACCCGTTAAAAAGGTGTAAGTACTTGCAGCAATCCAAATACCAAGCACGATTGCTGATATTGTAAACCCTATCCACCAGCCTTTTGATGCTTTATTTTCCATTGGGCGCAAAATATCACGCGTTACATCTGCGTATGTTTTGCCACCTGTAACTAATGGTTCTCTTAATGGAGATTCGTATGACATGTGTTATATTTTTTTAATTACCAGAATTTAATTAATGAGCGTGTTCCGCATTAGCGTGAGCTGCCGTATCATGTTTTGCCTCTTCATGTCCTGCATGACCTGGAGCAGTAGTTGAATGTTCAGTATGTCCACCGGCCAACTCTTCATCTACGTTTCGGATTTTTGTCATGTAAGAAACAGAAGGCTTTACGTTATACTCTTCTAATAATACATAGCTACGTTCATTGTTGAACAATTTAGCGATTTCACTATTTTTATCGTTTACATCACCAAATATGATTGCATCTGCAGGGCAAGATTGCTGACAAGCTGTTTTAACATCTCCGTCTTTTACTTTACGGTTCTCTAATTTAGCTTGTAATTTACCTGCTTGAATGCGTTGAATACAGAATGAACATTTTTCCATAACCCCACGAGAACGAACAGTAACATCAGGATTGATAACCATACGACCTAAATCGTTATTCATATAGAAATCAAACTCATCGTTTTCACGGTATTTGAACCAGTTAAAACGTCTTACTTTGTAAGGGCAGTTATTAGCGCAATAACGCGTACCAACACAACGGTTGTAAGCCATATGGTTTAAGCCTTCAGAGCTATGCACAGTTGCTAATACCGGACAAACTGTTTCGCAAGGAGCATGACCGCAATGTTGACACATTAAAGGTTGGAAAGCAACGCGAACATTTTCAAAATCAGTATCCCCGTTAATTAAACCCTCTTCGCTACTTTTTAACATGTTACCTGCTAAACCAGCTTCACGGGTTAATTTCTTACCTTTTTCATCTTTAAAGCTGTAGTAACGGTCAATACGTATCCAGTGCATTTCGCGACTGTTTAGTATTTCTTGACGACCAACTACCGGCACATTGTTTTCAGCATTACAACTAACCACGCACGAACCACAACCGGTGCATGAGTTTAAGTCAACAGCCATTGCCCAACGATGTCCTTTGCTGTCATGCTCATCCCACAATGTAATAATGTGAGCATGTTTGTGATTACCCGCTTTAGGATCTTTAACAAATTCACCTAATGAAGCTTCCCGAATAATATCACGACCTTCAATGGTATGGTGAGTTTGTGTTTGCGGTAGTTCGTAACCATCGCCAGTTTTTTCTACAGCGACATCAGCAGCAGTGTATACAAATGTTTTGCCATTGAAACTAACTGCTGTGTATGCATTTTTTCCAACATTAGCTCCAACACGACCTCCAGCCGTACGTCCATAACCCAAGGCTATTGAAATCGTATCGCGCGCTTGACCCGGTTGAACCAACACAGGAATTTTTTCAATAACACCTGTTTTGGTTTTAATGGTAATTACATCACCATCTTTTAAGCTTAACTTATCGGCTGTTACTTTTCCAATAGCAGCATAATTATCCCAACATACTTTAGAAATTGGATCAGGCATTTCTTGCAACCAAGGATTGTTTGCATAACGGCCATCACCTATACCTACTTTGGTGTATAAGCTTAATTCTACTTTATCTTTATTTGAAGTGTATGCCTTGTATGCGGCATTAACTGCATCTTGAGGAAGTACATTAGTTGTATAAGCAACAGGGAGTTTCATTGATGAAGTAAAACCATCATGCAACGCCTTATTCCAACCAGCGTCACCACCTAAAGCCGCAGTCCAATTGTTTTTAACAAAAGTGTAGTAATCAGTAAAATTACCTGACCAACGTAAAAAGCTTTCTGATGCTTGACGTGTATTAAACACCGGGGAAATGGTTGGTTGCATTAAACCAATAAAACCTACACGGGTTTCAACATCACCCCACGACTCTAAGAAATGATTATCAGGAGCGTGGAATTTACAGAGCGCAGTAGTTTCATCTGCAACACTGTTTGTGCTGATAGATACTGTAGCTTTCTTAATACCTGCAATTAATTTATCTGCAGCGTAGTAATTGTATGCAGGATTTGAATTAAAGAAGATAACTGCATCTGCAGCACCGCTGTTTAACTCACTAACAAACAATTCAAAAGCAGCGTCATTACCACCTGTTTGGTTACTGTAATTATCTAAATCGATAGTAGCACCAATATTACCTAATACACTATTGATTGCATTTACAATCAATTGATCAGCTATATTGTTTGTACCACAAACTACGATAGAAGCACCACGGTTGGCCCAAAGTTCTTTGGCAGAATTTTCAACCATGTTTACTGCAAATTCAACATCACCAGGTGAAGATAATTTTGCAGCACCTGCTAAAGCAGCAACTTTATTGTATAAACTAATCAAGGCAACGCTTGTAGCACTTGGCTTTAATGGAACACGAACATCCGCGTTTGAACCAGTTAAAGATAGGTTAGATTCAAATTGGTAATGGCGGCTCATGGTATTAGCACCATTGTTGGTAGTACCAACTTTACGGTTTTTAACCCATTGCTTTGTATACTCTACAGGAGAAATCCAAGTACCTAAAAAATCAGCACCAAAACTTACAATCGTTTTTGCTTTATCAAATTGGTAACCCGGAATAACAGCTTTATCAAAAGATTGCCTGTTGGCTTCTATTATTGCACTATATGATACTGGCTCGTATACAATATGCTTGGTTTGCGGATATTTTACTGAAAATTCTGCAATTGCTTTTTTAGTTGAAGGGCTATTAACCGCACCCGAAATAATACGAATACCTTTTGCTGTTGCCAGTCCTTTGGTAATTTTACCATCCAATGTATTCCAATCCACTTCGTTGGCTTCTGCTTTAGGGCCTTGTATACGTTCGTTGTCGTATAATTCTAAAACAGATGCGTGATCTACTGCGCCAACACCACCTTTAAAAATAGGTGAATCAGGATTACCTTCAATTTTTACCGGACGACCTTCGCGCGTTTTAACCAATACACTAACACCTGTTGTTGGGTTTGTAGACGCATACCAATTAGGAATACCTGGAGTAATGTTGTCAGGTTTTACAATATATGGAATAACATTTTTAACAGGAGTCTTATTGCACGCTGCTAATGCTACTGCTGATATACCGAAACCGAAGTACTTTAAAAAGTCACGTCTGTTTGAAGTCATTTCACCGTCTTTATCGGTTAATACTTCTTCTAACGGAATACCTTCTGCAAATTCATTTCTTTTATTTT
>CANLLM010000054.1 GCA_947491825.1 Bacteroidota bacterium | reverse complement strand
TAGCCAACACCTTGATTGGATACATTAACTTCAATTGTAATGGTTACGGCATTAACGCCATGAACGGCACTTCCGTATGTTTTAATTAGCATTGGGCTTACTAGGTTTAATTACTTTATACAAATCAAATATAAATAATATTTCACCAATACTTAGCTTTGCCCTGATGGGAACTAAAAATTACACCAACAAATTAATTTACGCTTCAAGTCCATACTTGTTGCAGCATGCCCATAATCCAGTTGATTGGTATGAATGGGGTGATGAAGCCTTTGATAAGGCCAAAATAGAGCATAAGTTGGTTTTGGTAAGTATTGGGTATTCTGCTTGCCATTGGTGCCATGTGATGGAGCGAGAATGTTTTGAGCAAGACGATACCGCTGCGATTATGAACGAACATTTTGTTTGCATAAAAGTAGATAGGGAGGAAAGGCCGGATGTTGATCAAGTATACATGGATGCAGTGCAGTTACTAACCGGAAGGGGAGGATGGCCTTTAAATTGCTTTACTTTACCCGATGGCAGGCCCATACATGGTGGAACCTATTTTCCAAAGCAGGAGTGGGAGCGGGTGTTAAAATCTTTGGCCGATTTTTATGAGCATAAAACAGAAGAAGCCATGCAATATGCTACCGAGTTAACAGCTGGTATAAGAAAATTAGATGTGTTGGTTCGTGAACCTGATGCTAAGCTTATCAGCAAAAGTCAAGTCAACGAAATAATAAATAACTGGAAGCAAAATTTCGATATTCAATACGGTGGATATGCTTGGGCACCTAAATTTCCTATGCCCAATAACTGGGAGTTATTTTTAAATCAATACCATTACACGAAAGACCTTTCGCTGTTAGAAGCTGTTGTTACAACACTCGATAAAATGGCAGAAGGCGGCATATACGACCAAGTTGGTGGTGGCT
Source organism: Bacteroidota bacterium (assembly GCA_947491825.1). Classification (GTDB taxonomy): domain Bacteria; phylum Bacteroidota; class Bacteroidia; order UKL13-3; family UKL13-3; genus UBA6183. The sequence goes on along the minus strand of CANLLM010000054.1, from coordinate 17,202 downwards.
TTTCTAGGTACAGTACAGATAGTTATTGGAAAGTACCCCACTTCGAAAAAATGCTTTACGACAATGCTCAACTTGTTAGTTTGTACACACAAGCCTTTCAGCTTACAGGTAAGCAATTGTATGCAAAAACTATACATCAAACCTTACAATTTGTAAAGCGTGAACTTACTCACGAACAAGGTTATTTTTTTAGTGCTTTAGATGCCGATAGTGAAGGGGTAGAAGGGAAGTTTTACACTTGGACTTATAAAGAAATACAAGAAGTTTTAGGTGATGATGCTCCTTTGTATGGTTTGTATTTTAGCGTTGATGCATACGGAAATTGGGAGGATGGTACAAACATTTTATATAAAACAAGAACTGATGAGGAACTTGAACAACTAACTGGTAAGCACATTGCAGAAATTGAGTTAATGATTGAAAAGTGTAATCAGCTTTTACTAGATTCGAGAGGTAAACGCATAAGGCCAGGACTGGATGACAAGATGATTACTTCTTGGAATGCATTAATGATAAAAGCCTATTCGGATGCGTATTTGGTGTTTGGTGATTTGGACTATTTGTTAAATGCTAAGACTGCTGCTGATTTTATAATGAATGAGATGTGGCAACAAGAAACTTTGTATAGAATACACAAAAATGGAAATACAACTATTAATGCTTTTGCCGAAGATTATGCTACTACAATAGATGCTTTAATTCGTTTGTTTGAAGCGAGTAGTGAAGAAAAGTACTTACTATTTTCCAAGCAGCTACTCGATGCATGCATCGAGCAGTTTTATGATAAAGAAAAGGGATTATTCTATTTTAAATCTTACCATGACAGCCAGTTGGTTGCCCGAAAAATTGATGTAAATGATGATGTGATTTCTTCTTCAAATTCAATATTAGCCAAATGTTTAATGCAAATAGGTTATTTGTTTGATGAGGATAATTACCAAGAGATTTGTGAGCGAATGATATTGGGCGTACAACCTAAAATAGAAAAAAATCCAATGGGTTACAGCAATTGGCTGCAAGTAATTTTATTCAAATACAATGGGTTTAACCAATTGGTTTGCGTTGGAAAAAATGCCAATCATTATTTGTTTGATTTACATAAGCAATACTTGCCAAATAAATTGGCAGTGATAGTTAATACCAAGTCGTCCATTCCTTTATTGGCTGATAAACAAATAACCGAGTCGGTTAATTTTTACCGATGTATTGATAAATCCTGCGGCTTACCTACAAACAACATGATGGATTTTTGGCACCAAATTAATAACAAATAAAAAACACGTTAGTTAAGCTAACGTGTTTTTTATTTGTTTGCAGAAACAAATAATTTTTAATCTACATTATCGTGCAAAAAACTATTGTTCGTGCGTATGCCATTGTTGGTGCCATCATCAAACAAGCTTAAGCGCGAAACTGCATTTTCTGATGAGTGGGGCACTTCATTTAATTTCTTTTGTCTGCGCACATAAGCAGGCTCTTTTTCTAAATCTCTTAAACCAACAGGTGTGTTAATTTGTAAATTTAACTCCTTTATTTTTTTTAATCGAGCGATGCTTTGTTTAATTCTTTCCTCTTGATCTACTGAACTAGCAGTCACTTCTTCTTTCAATTCAAAATCAAAGTCCTCTTCTACATTAAATGCCATAGATTCTTCAACTTCATCAACAAAATTCGAGTATGCTGCAGGAGGTGTTTCCATCAACTCGTCATTTAGTTCCGGTAAATCTATTTCATTTATTATCGGTTCTATGATTTTCATAAAAGGCTCCTGCGAGATGTCTTCTTGTGGTATTTCAACCTCAATTTCGGCAACTGGCATTTCAATCTCTTCAATAGCATCTTGCTCAACATCGGCAACAGCGACTACTTCATCCTCCAGTTCAAAGCGAACAATCTCGTTATCAACAGCGGGTATTTCTACTATTGTATTGATGGTTGCAATGGGCTCATTAACCATTTCTACTATTTGCCCCATGTTTATTTCTGCTTCTGGCTCAATAATAGACGCAACAGTTTTAACCACATCGGATAAAGGATTGGCAATAATCATTTCTGGTTTTGATGGGGCCTCATATAACACATGTTTTGTTGTCGTTTTAGCCACATTATCTTGTGCGTAGGTTATTTTATTTTCCCGGCTTTCAAAGCCTGTACAAATGATGGTCACCGCTAACTTTTCACCTAGCGTTTCATCAATAGAAGTACCAAAAATTACATCTGCATTTAATCCTGCTTGTTCTTGTATAAAGTTCGATATGATATCAATTTCATCCATCAACACTTCATTCGAACCAAAAGAAATATTTAATAAAATATTCTTAGCTCCAAGAATTTGGTTATCGTTTAACAATGGAGAAGCCAATGCACCTTGCACAGCATCCATAGCTCTGTTTTCTCCTTCAGCACTTGCGCTGCCCATTAAGGCAACACCGCTGTTGCGCATTACCGTTTTTACATCTTCAAAATCCACGTTGATGTATCCCGGATAAGTAATGATTTCTGCGATACCTTTTGCGGCAATGGTAAGTATATCGTTTGCATGACTGAAAGCTGTACGAATAGGTAAATTGCCGTACATCTCTTTTATCTTATCATTATTAATAATTAGTAAGCAGTCAACACTACGCTTTAACTGTTCTATACCTTCCTCTGCATGTATTTTACGTTTTTTGCCTTCAAAATTAAAAGGCGTTGTAACAATACCCACAGTTAATATATCCAGTTCACGCGCTGCTTTGGCAATTACTGGCGCAGCTCCTGTGCCTGTTCCACCGCCCATACCTGCCGTAACAAAAAGCATTTTGGTGTTTACACCTAATACCTCAATAATATCTTCAATGGCTTCCATGGCGCTGTTATGACCTTTTTCAGGGTCGGCACCAGCACCTAATCCTGCTGTTAAACTTGCACCAAGTTGAATTTTATTTGGAATAGGGCTTGCTTCCAATGCTTGTAAATCGGTATTACAAATAACAAAATCAACCCCTTTAATGCCTTGGTTAAACATATGATTAACAGCATTTCCTCCTCCTCCGCCAACACCAAGTACTTTTATAATGCTTGATTTATCTTTTGGAAGATCAAATTTTAAAGCGTTCATATCGGTTTATTTTTACTGGGTTTAAATTAAAAATCTTTTATATCGTCACTATGCAACCATTCCCTGCCTTTTTCTAACCATTTATTTAAAAAGCCTCCTGTTTTAGGCGGTTGGGTAGAAATAATGGTTTGGGTATCTTCAGTTGTCGTCTCCACGTTCACTTCATATCCTTCATTTAATCCTTTAAGCACCAAGCCAACTGCTGTGGCATACATCGGACTCTTTATTTCATCTACAATTGATTTAGCGATGTGCTCGTTTGGATAACCAATGCGGGTATCTAATCCAGTTACATATTCAACCAATTTGCTCAAATCTTTTAATTGTGATCCGCCTCCTGTAATTACTATACCTGCATTAAGTTTGCGCTCGTAACCTGAACTTTTTATTTGATATACTACAGACTCAAATATTTCTTCTACACGCGCTTGTATAACCATTGCCAAGTTTTTTATCGAAACTTCTTTTGGTTGGCGACCATGAAAACCGGGAATACAAACGATTTCATTTTCTTTATTTTCTTCTGCTACTGCCGAGCCAAATTTTACTTTTAGTAATTCTGCTTGATTGCGCAACACTTGGCATCCTTCCACTACATCTTCGGTAATGATGTTACCGCCAAAAGGAATTACTGCAGTATGTCTGATGATACCATTTTTAAAAATGGCAACATCTGTTGTACCTCCTCCAATATCAACCAAACAAATACCTGCTTCCATTTCTTCAGGAGTGAGCACTGATTCTGCTGAAGATAGCGGTTCAAGTATCAAGTCGGCTACATCTAAACCTGCACGATGAACACTTTTATTGATGTTTTTTATCGCCTCAACATGTCCAGTGATGATGTGGAAATTTGCAGACAATCTAACACCAGCCATTCCCACAGGATCTATTATATCAGTAATATCATCTACCTGATATTCTTGCGGAAGTACATGTATGATTTTATCGCCAGGAGGCAATGCTAATTTTTCAGTTTCCTTTATGAAATTAACAACCTCTTCTAAAATTATTTCGTCCTCTGGGTTATTGCGACTGATTGTATTGCGGTGTTGTTTGCTTTTGATGTGTTGTCCAGCAATACCTACGTGCACCGAGTTAATTTCTATGCGAACGTTACTATCCTGCATGCTTGCTTTAGCTTTATCAATTGCCTCGCGAATTGCCTTTACCGTTTTATCTATATTGCGCACTTCACCTCTAATAACACCTAGTGAATCGGCTTTGCCCATGCCCAATATTTCTACTTTACCAAATTCGTTTTTGGCTCCAATAATTGCACACACTTTCGTGGTCCCAATGTCTAATCCTACTATTACTTTATTTAATTGCGCCATGGTAGCTATGGGTTATTTTTCTTTTTACAAACAATTTGATTCTTATATTTTACTGTAATGCTACTGTAAGTTTCCCAGCCTACTCGATTCATCGCCTCTTTATAAAAGAGCATCAATCTTTTAAACTTGTCATCTGTATCTGCAGCATCGCCAAAATCTATGGTTTGATCACCTATACTAGGAATAAGTGTAAACTCACCTTCAGCAGTAGCAAATATCTGTTCTATCTGCGCGTTCCAAAAAGTATCTTTATCAACATATGTGGCTATCTTAAACACTTGACGTAACGTTTCGGTTAAGGCAGTATCTCTTCCATTTCCATGTTCAAAAATGTACCCGTTAGCAATAGTTACATGTGCAGTATAATCAGGCGATAGCGGCATTTTAAGGCCTTCTTCATCCAAATAAAAGCCCTCTCCAAATGCATTCAATACCCTTAGTATAGGCCTGCGTTGTTGTATGTGGATATTTAACCTACCGTTCATATCTGTATACACTTCTGCTGTTTTTACCATTGGGTTAATCCGAAGTTTATTTTCTAGCCAAGGTATACTGATGTTATTTATTGCAATACCTATAATCTTTTTTTCATTTCCATCTTTTCTTATGGTTTTTAATACCATTTCTCTGTCTATAAAATTGGCTGCCTCATTTGGTTCTATGTGAACGTTAATTGCTGTACAGGTTTTTTCTTCCTCTTGTTTATTGATAAACGCAACGCTCACAAATAGACCGGCAATCAACACCAACCAAAGTGTTATGTAGCCAATTTTTTTTGCCTTGCTTAAAAATATATGTTTATCAAATGCCATTCAGGTAATTAGTTAATTGTGTTTAAATAAGTTTTTATTGGTTCAATTAAAGTATCAATATCGCCTGCACCAAGTGTTAGAATAACCGAAATATTTTTTGTTTTGATTATGGATAACAATTCCTCTTTACTACAAAGTGTTTTGTTTTGGTTGGTTATTTTCTCGAAAATAATTTCCGAGGTTATTCCAGGAATAGGCAATTCTCTGGCAGGATAAATATCCAATAATATTACTTCATCTGCCATAGAAAGACTTGATGCGAATCCATCTACAAAATCGCGTGTACGGCTATATAAATGTGGCTGGAAAATGGCCAGTACTTTTTTACCAGCATACATTTTTTTAACTGAACCAATTATTGCTTCCAATTCTGTTGGGTGATGCGCATAGTCGTCAATGTATACTAAATTATGCTGCTTAATGATGTACTCGAACCTGCGCTTAACTCCTTTAAATGATGCTAACGCTGATCTCAATTCATCACTACTTACGCCAGCATGCAATGCAACGGCAGATGCTGCAATCGCATTTTCTACATTATGCAAACCGGGTATCCCTAGGTTAAGTTTAAGCAAATGACTATCTAGATTGTGTAAATCAAAATAATACATATCACCTTCAATAGTTATATTATTTGCAAACACGTCTGCTTGCTGTGTTATGCTGTATGATTTAATACGATTGGTATTGTCCTTTTCTAATAGTTCGTTGTATAACGCTAGTTCTTTTTTTACAAATAACACATCACGCACTTGCGCGCCATAATCAGCAAATGATTTTTTTAATGCATCATGCTCTCCATATATATCTAAATGATCAGCATCTGTAGATGTTATTACTCCAATGCTAGGATGTAATGTTAAAAACGACCTATCAAACTCATCAGCTTCAACTACCATTAATTGGTTTTGGGTTGATGTTACATTGTCGGTTTTATTATATAATAATAAATTACTGTTGTAGTTTGATGATATACCGCCTAAAAACGCTGCGCAATCAACTTTACTTTGTTTTAAAATATGAGCAAGTAGGGCAGAGGTGGTTGTTTTTCCATGTGTGCCCGCAATACCTGCTGTTTTATAGTTATCAGTGATTACACCCAAAACTTGCGCGCGTTTTAAAATCGTAAACTCATTGTTTAAAAACCAATCGTACTCTTTATGGTTTTTAGGAATTGCTGGCGTTAGTATAACCAATACATTATTTCTATTAAGCCCATAGTTTGCTAGCTCGCTTCCTAAATCTTTATAATGAACGTCAATACCCTCTTTAACCAAAGATTTAGTTAACTCGGTTTCGGTTTTATCGTACCCCATTACAGGTATATTTTGGGTATTAAAATACCTAGCAATAGCACTCATGCCTATTCCGCCAATGCCCAAAAAATATACTTGTTTAATGTCTTTAAAGTTCATTTATTATTTATTAACGTTCTTCAATTACACGTAATATTTCTGTTACAATTCTATCCGCTGCATCAGGCATTGAAAATGTTGCAATATTGTTTTTAAGCTGTACTTGTTTGGCTTCATTTTTTACCAGAGCTATACATTCGTTAACTAAAATTTGCTTGGCATCAATATCCTTAATTAGTATTGCAGCTTCACGTTCAACCAATGCCATCGCATTTTTGGTTTGATGGTCTTCGGCTACGTTTGGCGAAGGAACCAATATCACAGGCTTTTTAACTTGTGCCAATTCAGCTATACTTAGCGCACCTGCTCTGGAAATAACCACATCGGCTATTGCATAAGCCAAATTCATTTCGTAAATAAACTGTTGTACATTAACTCCTGTTTGACTTACTTGGTTTGCTTCAGCAAAGTTTTTACCTGTTTGCCATAAAAGTTGCACATTATTTTCACTGAATTTATTCAGGTTACTTAAAATACTTTGGTTGATGGTTCTTGCGCCTAAACTACCACCAATTACTAAAACTGTTTTTAAGTTGGGCGATAAATTAAAATGAGTAAAAGCTTCTGCTCGTAATCCATCAACCTGCATTAAATCCTGACGAATAGGGTTACCTGTTTTTACCAATTTTCTCTCAGGAAAAAACTTATTCATGTTATCGTAGGCCACGCATATCGTATCAACCCTATTTTTTAAAATCTTATTGGTTATGCCTGCATAAGAATTTTGTTCGTGTATTACGGTTGGTAGTTTTTTGATGGTTGCAGCATAAAGCATGGCACCACTTGCATAACCTCCAAATCCAATAGCCACATCTGGTTTAAACGCTTTAATTATGGACAAACTTTTTATAACACTACTTATTACTTTAAATGGGAACAGTAAATTTTTAGGACTTAAACTGCGTTGAAATCCACTGATCCATAAACCAATAATTTTGTAACCCGCTTTCGGAACTTTTTCCATTTCCATGCGATCTTCAGCTCCAACAAACAAAATTTCTACAAGAGGCAGTTTACGTTGCAAACCTTGTGCAACTGCAACAGCCGGATAGATGTGTCCACCTGTTCCTCCTCCGCTTATTACTACTTTATATTTTTTGTTTACATCTATCATAACTATTATTTTTGTATGGTAGTTTGGGTTGAATCCACATTCAGATCTTCTTTTCCTTCTGGCTCATCTTCCTCTATGTATCTGCTCACACTCATAATAAGTCCAAATGTAACAGACGTTAATAATATCGATGTTCCTCCTTTGCTTATTAAGGGTAATGTTAATCCGGTTACAGGAAATAAGTTAACCGCAACGGCCATATTTATTAATGCCTGAAGTACTAATGAGAAACTTAATCCAACTGCAATTAACGCACCAAATGCTTTAGGGCTGCGTAATATAATCCGTATGGCTCTATATAAAAAAAACATATACAACATCAGCATGATTAAAGCCCCAATTAAACCATATTCCTCCGCAATTATTGCGTAAATAAAATCAGAGTAAGCCTCAGGAAGAAAGTTTCTTTCGATACTATTACCTGGTAATTTTCCAAAAATACCTCCTGTAGCTATTGCTATTTTAGCGTGGTCGTTTTGGTAAGTTTTATCTATATCTATTTCGTTTTTACCAAACGACTCTACACGATTTTTCCAGGTTAGCATCCTGCCTTTTAAGGCACTTTCGGGTGCAACAAATAGTAATGTAAAAAACAATGTACCAGCAACCATTACCACTCCGGTAATGAGTGCAAGGTGTTTTATCTTTACTCTGCCAATAAATAGTATTAAGAAGCAAGTAGCAAACAATACCATTGCTGTGCTTAAGTTTTCGGGAGCTATAAGTATACAAATAGCTGTAATATGACCGAGTATAGGTAAGAATGTTTTTTTAAAATCATCAATGGTATCTTGTTTTCTTGCTAGCTCTCTTGTTACAAACATCACTATTGCTAGTTTAGCAAAATCTGAAGCTTGAAATGTTACCCCGAACAAATTAATCCATCTACGTGCACCATTAATTTCAATGCCAAAAATTAAGGTGTATATTAATAAGGGGTAAGTAATCCAAATAGCTAGTTTAGACAAGCTGATGAAGTATTTATAATGAATAGAGTGAACAACGAACATGATAAAAAATCCACCTGTTAGAAGTGCTGCTTGCTGGAGCAGGTATATTTCTACCGCACCACCATTCTTTTTATATGCGAGTGCACCTGTGCTGCTGTATATGGCCAACAATCCCCAAAATGAAAGGATAAATATGACCATCCACATGAACATATCACCGCGCGGACGAATTTTTTCCCAAGTAGTCATTCTAAACTATTTTGTTAATCAATTATAATTTGCGAACAGCTTTTTTAAATTGACGTCCTCTATCTTCGTAGTTTTTGAATAAATCAAATGATGCACATGCAGGTGAGAGCAATACTGCTTCTCCTTTTTTGGCCATTTGTTTTGCCACATGTACCGCTTCACTCATGCTGGTTGTATTGATAATCATGTCTACATCTGAACCAAAAGCGTCATGTAGTTTTCTGTTATCTAAGCCTAAACAAACAATAATACGTACTTTTTCTTTTACCATTTCTTTTAGTAAAGAATAGTCATTGCCTTTGTCTACACCACCAGCAATCCAAATGGTAGGTTTTTCCATACTCTCTAAGGCGTACCACGTTGAGTTAACGTTGGTTGCTTTCGAGTCGTTTATGTACTCAATACCTCCGCTTGTAGTTACACTCTCTAAGCGGTGTTCTACATGTTGAAAACTGATTAAACTCTCGCGGATTGACTCCTTGCGAATGTTTAATACTTGGCCAATAATGGCGGCAGCCATTGAATTGTAGGCATTGTGGCGACCTTTAAGTGCTAGTTCATTAATATACATAGTAAATGGATTTAGATTTTTTGTTGTAATGTTTGATATGATTTGACCGTTTTTTACATGTGATCCAATTGCCAATTCTTTATCGTAGGCAAATGGAATCTGTTTGGCATTGATGATCTGTTTACTGATGTTATTCATAGTCAGTTCATCCTCGGCACAATAAATAAATACGTCTTTTTCAGTTTGATTTTGTGTGATGCGAAACTTGGCATCAACATAATTTTGTAAGTTATATTGGTAACGATCTAAGTGATCAGAAGTAACATTGCACAATACTGCTATATCCGCTTTAAAGTGATACATATTATCTAACTGAAAACTGCTAATTTCTAAAACAAGATATTGGTAATCGCGCTCTGCTAATAAACGCGCCAAGCTTATACCTATGTTTCCTCCAACTGCTACATCTAACCCGGCATTTTTTAATAGGTGATATACTAATTTTGTTGTAGTTGTTTTCCCATTGGTTCCGGTAATGCCAATTATTTTTGCTTGTGTATACCTAGCAGCAAATTCTAATTCGTTAATAATCGCAATTCCTTTTTGTCTTGCTTCTATTAATAAACTAGTATCATCAGGTATCCCCGGACTTTTAATAATTTCATCAGCATTTAATATCAATTCGATTGTGTGATGGCCTTCTTCAAATGGTACACCAATAGTATTCAACTCTTGTTTAAAGTTGTCAGGAATAAGGCCTTTGTCAGAAACGAATACATCAAATCCTTGCTTTTTAGCAAGCATTGCTGCACCTGTTCCGCTTTCGCCACAACCTAATATTACTATTCGTTTCATCATTATAGTACTATCTGACTTTTAATGTAATTACTGTGATGATGGCCAATAGAATGCCTATGATCCAAAAACGGGTTACAATTTTTGCTTCGTGGTATCCATCTTTTTGGTAATGATGATGCAATGGAGACATTTTGAATAACCTGTGTTCCCTTGCATACTCAATACCATGTTTCCTTTTTTGGTATTTGAAATAATATACTTGAAGTATTACTGATAAATTTTCAATTAGAAATATTCCACATAAAATTGGAATCAATAATTCTTTTCGAATCATTAAGCTAAATGATGCGATAATTCCGCCTAATGCTAAGCTACCTGTGTCGCCCATAAAAACTTGAGCAGGGTAGCTGTTGTACCATAAAAAGCCTATGCATGCGCCCACAAAAGCGCCCGCAAATATTACCATTTCGCCCAGGTTTGGTATGTACATAATATTTAGGTATTTACTAAACAACATATTACCCGATACGTATGCTAATATCCCTAATGTTACACCTATTATAGCAGATGTTCCTGCCGCTAAACCATCAATGCCATCAGTAATATTTGCACCATTAGAAACTGCTGTTATGATGAAAATAACTACAAGTAGGTATATCAAAAAATTGTAGTCTTTGTAGCTTTCTCCTACAAATTTTAGCAAGTCAGCATAATCAAAGTATGCAGATTTTAAAAACGGTATTGTTGTGGTTGTAGAGTGTATATCTTCTGCCAACATCATTTGGTTATCAACGATGGTTGGCTGTAGGTTATGTTCTTGAATAAATGCTGTTGTTACCTCGCTTGGGTGATAAAAGTTTCTTGTTTTAACATGGTTGTTGTAATAAAGTGTAGTTGCTACAATTACACCCAATCCAACTTGTCCCAATACCTTAAATTTACCTGCAAGCCCTTCTTTGTTTTTCTTAAATACTTTAATATAATCATCTAAAAAGCCTACTAAGCCTAACCATACTGTAGAAATAAGCATAAGTATGATATATACATTTGATAAACGAGCAAATAATAATGTTGGTAGTAAAATTGCACCAAGAATAATTAATCCGCCCATGGTAGGTGTACCTTGTTTTTGACTTTCGCCTGCTAACCCTAAGTTGCGTACGGTTTCTGCTACTTGTAAGTTACGCAGCATGTTAATTAATCTGCCTCCAAAAACTGTGGTTATAATTAACGACAAGATGATTGCCAAAGCTGCTCTGAATGAAATGTATTGAAACATTCCTGCTCCTGGAAAATCAAAATGTTTATCTAAGTAGTCGAATAAGTAGTATAACATATTTTTTATTTCATTAATTCAAATAATTCGAGTACGGTTTCTTTGTCATCAAAATGATGCTTAACGCCTTTTATTTCTTGATAATCTTCGTGACCTTTACCTGCTATTAGAATAACATCGCCTTTATTAGCGGATCCAACTGCTGCTTTAATGGCTTCCTTTCTATCTGCTATACGAAGTGTTTTTTTATAATGCAAGGGTTTAACACCTTTTTGCATTTCATCAAGAATGGTTTCTGGATTTTCGTCACGCGGGTTGTCGCTGGTAAATATTACTTTGGTACTATATTCAGATGCTATATCTGCCATGATAGGACGTTTAGCTGTATCTCTATTACCACCGCATCCAACTACAGTTATTAGTTGCTCGTTTTGCGTACGTATTTCATTAATCGTATCTAGAATATTTTTAAGTGCATCAGGTGTGTGTGCGTAATCTATAATGGCAATCAAACCCTCTTTACTTCTTACATATTCAAATCTTCCTTTAACTGCTTCAATGTTGCTTAGGTATTTTATTATATCAAGCTTTTCTTTTCCTAATAAAAATGCTGTACCATAAACAGCTAAAATATTGTATGCATTAAAGTTGCCTACTAACCTAAACCAGGCTTCTTGTTGATCAATATTTAAAAGCATACCTGTAAAATCGCTTTCTACAATTTTGGCTTTAAAATCTGCCATTGACTTTAAGCTATAGGTATAACGAGTGGCTTGGGTGTTTTGCAGCATGACCAAACCATTTTTATCATCTTTATTGGTTAGTGCAAAGGCATGATCATTTACATCATCAAATAACTTTTTCTTAGCGTTTATATAGTTGGTAAATGTGCCATGATAATCTAAATGATCGTGGGTTATATTAGTAAATACAGTTCCTGAAAAGTGTAATCCTTTTATTCGGTTTTGATCAATTGCATGTGAACTGGCTTCCATAAATGCATACTCACAACCTTGTTCAACCATGTGCGCTAATAGCTCATTTATTCTAATGCTATCAGGAGTTGTATGTGTTGATGGAATGATTGTTTCATTGATTTGATTTTGTACGGTTGAAAGTAATCCTACATCATGACCGAAAGAGCGAAACAATTTGAATAACAAAGTGGCTACTGTAGTTTTTCCGTTGGTACCTGTTATAGCGGTTAACTTAATTTTTTCTGATGGATGGTTATAAAATTCACTAGCCATTAAACCCATAACCTCACTTGTATTGTTAACTTTAATATAGGTTACAGAATCGTTTAATTTTTCAGGTAAATTCTCGCAAACAATTACTATCACTCCTTTTTCTATAACATCGTTTATGTATTTATGTCCATCAACTTGTGTACCTGCTATGGCAAAAAACACCGAGCCATCACTAACCTGACGAGAGTCGTAGGTTAAGTGTTGTATTGTTGCCCCTGTGCTGCCAATTACTTGGGCATTAGGGATGGCTTGTATTAGTTGTTTTAAGGTTTTCATTTACTATTAACCTAATTTGATTATAACTTTAGTTCCTTTTGTAAGCGTTGTTCCTGCTGGTATTGATTGCGCTTTTACTTTTCCATAACCTTCCGCTTGCACTTGCAATCCATTATTCTCAAGTAAGTACATAGCATCTTTTAACCCCATTCCTACTAAATCAGGCATTATGTTTTTATTGATACTACGTGGCGTTATCTTGGCCTTGTTATTTAATAGGGTGGCTTGTGCCCATTCACTCCCGTTTTCCTCTATTGAATCACTACGTTTGGTTTCTTTGCCTAAGCTGTTTAATGCGGTTTGTAATTGTTGCTTATGTGCACCTTTTATTAAAGTAGGATTAGGATTTGTTTGATTTAAAACCAGTTTAATATCACCATGTAAATTGTGGCTGTTAGCGTATACCTTATCGGCAATTTCTTTAAACACTGGACCTGCAACGGCACCACCATAATAAATGCCTTTACTAGGCGCATTTACCATAACTATACAAGTGTACTGCGGGTTATTTGCAGGAAAGTAACCACAAAACGAAGCCCGATAAATGGATTGTGCGTATCCTTTTCTTCCATCGGCTACTAGTGCTGTGCCTGTTTTCCCACCTATGCTGTAATTTGGGTTTTTAAGTTTGCTGCCTGTTCCTCTTTCAATCACACCTTCCATCATGATACGCAAGTTTTTAATGGTTTCAGGTGATGCTATTCTTTCTTCCATAATCTGAGTTTTATACTCCTTAATTATTTTTCCTGTATTGGTAATTCTTTTTACAAATAGCGGCTTTACCATTTTACCATTATTTGCTACAGCATTGTAAAATGTTAACACTTGTAATGGTGTAACCTTTATTTCGTATCCAATACTACTCCATGGCAATGTTGTTCCATACCAATCTTTATCTTTAGGGTGTTTGATGCGTGGTTTACCTTCGCCCGTAATTTGTAGCCCTAATGGATTGGTGAAATGTAATTTTTCTAAATGGTTATAAAACTGTACAGGATTACTTTTGTAATTTTGGTATATGGCTTTTGATATGGCTACGTTTGAAGAAATTTCGAATGCATGTTGGAAGGTAACTATACCATGTCCACCTTTTTCACTGTCATACATTACTGCGTTTTCGAAGTATCGTTTCTCCCCATTTTCAGTATCAAATAAGTCGGTCATTTTAACCTTCTTATCTTCTAATAAAGCCAATGAACTTGCTAACTTAAATGTAGATCCTGGTTCCAAACTTTCTCCCACTGCATAGTTGTATTTCTCGCTGTATTTACCTTCCGATACGCGCGTAAGATTGGCAATGGCTCTAATTTCACCTGTGCTTACTTCCATTAATACTGCTGTTCCCCATTCGGCATCATTTGCCACCAAGGTGCGCATTAATGCATGGGTTGCTACATCTTGTATATTCACATCTATGGTGGTGTGAATATCATTTCCGTTACGTGCTTCAATTTGTTCTTCATCATTAACTGGTATCCAAGTTCCTCCAGCAATGCGCTGCATTACGCGCTTACCTTCTTTACCACTTAAATCTTTATTAAAGGCACCTTCTATTCCTACAGGTTGTATACCCGACATGTTGTAACCTATTGTTCTTTCTGCTAAATATTCGAAAGGTTTTTCCCTTTTGTTTTTTTCTTCAATAGTTAAACCTCCAACGTATTTATTGTATTTACTTAATCTGAATATCGGAAACTCTTTTACCGCTTTCATTTCTGGATAACTTACTTTTCGTTTAAGCAAGTAGTATCGGTCCTTACGCTTTTTTACGCTTGTTAAGATCCTTTTGTATTCGGCCTTGCTTCTGTCTTGAAATAATTGTGACAGCATGAGCGCCAAAGAATCAACATTATTTTCAAAAACATCACCTTTTGTAAATCCTGGAGCTTTACCATCTAACCGTAAATCATAAATGGGTAATGATGTTGCCAATAAACTTCCATCTATGGCAAAAATACTACCACGTGAAGGTTCAATGGTTTGAATGGTGGTACTCAAGTTTTCGCTTAAATCAATCCAATGCTGACGTTCTTTAAATTGTATTTTAAATAGAAAAGTAGTAATAGCAGCTGCAAATACACACATAAAAGCAAATGCGGTATAAGTACGTATTAATATAACCTTTCTATTATTGGTTGCCACTTCTTGTTTGTTTTTAGGTTTTTATTATTTATATTTTTGTTGTTTCATATCCTCACTTTTCCACTTCATATCTTTTACCTTATTCTTTTAATAGGTTATTTTTATGGGTGGTGATATCAGTTCTTTTATGCCAAGGGTATCCAACTTTTTAGCTACGGTTGATTGTTTACTTTCACTCATCAACTCACTTAAGATGGTGATATATTCTGAGCGTAACTCTTTTATTTCTTTGTTTAGTGTATCTGTTTTTCTAATAATTCGCTCTGTTGTGTGCACATTATATATATGTATTAACAGAAGCATCATGATAAATAGTGCAAATGGAATTTGTCTGGCCATCCACTCCTTAGAAATGTTGAAGTTGAAGTCGGCCATTTTTTGCATGGCGCTAGTCAGTTTCGAAGCTTCCTTTGGCTTCTCTTCCTGAGCTAACTCTTCTTGTTCGTCTTCTGTTTCTGTTATAATTCTGTTTGCCATGTTTATAATGGTTACAAATTTTTATTAAATAGGGTTTCGTTCTGCAATTCTTAGTTTGGCACTTCTTGATCTGGTGTTTTCTTCCAATTCATTAGCCGAAGCGGTGCTGGCTTTTTTACTCAATGCACTAAATGGCTTGATGGGGTTGCCGAAAAAATCTTTTTCTAACGCCCCCTTAAAATTGCCGCTGTTTATGTAGTTCTTTACCAATCTGTCTTCTAAACTATGGTAGCTCATAACTACTAATCTGCCCCCTGGTTTAATTACATCAGCACATTGGTTTAGTAAACTTTTTAACACATCCAGTTCTCTATTTACTTCAATGCGTAATGCCTGGAACACCTGGCTCCAAAACTTATAATCTTTGAACTTAGGGGCAAATGGATTGAGTATGCCTTTTAAATCGGCAACGGTTTGTATGGTTTTACCTTGTCGACCAATTATAATTTGTTTTACCATGCTACGCGCTTGGTTTAACTCTCCATAGTAATAGAAGGCATCTGCCATTTCAGATTCGGTTGCCATATTTATAAAATCTGCAGCACTTTTACCTGAGGTTCTGTCCATGCGCATATCCAATACTGCATCATCAAAACGGTAACTAAAACCCCGCTCATCCACATCAAATTGGTGTGATGAAACACCTAAATCGGCTAACAAGCCATCAACTGGTAATAAGTTTTGGTATTGTATATGATTTTTAATGAACTCGAAATTCTGATCAATAAAAATTAATCGATTATCATTGGGTAAGTTGCGCTTGGCGTCTTCGTCTTGGTCAAATGCAATTAAAACACCCGTTGGGCCTAAGCGCTCTAAAATGGCCCTGCTATGTCCGCCACCACCAAAAGTTACATCAACATAAACACCATCGGGTTTAATATTTAATCCATCAAGACAGGCTTGTAACATGACCGGAACATGATAACCTATATTACTCATCGTTCCTCCTTTCACGTTTACTCATCACCTCTTCGGCTAATGCGCTAAAGTCTTCTGGCTCGTTATCTAACATCTGTTGGTATGCAGCCTTACCCCATAATTCTATTTTATTTCCATATGCCAATAACACCACTTCGTTTGATGTTATTCCTGCATATTCTAACATGTTTTTAGGCACCAATAAACGACTCGCACTATCCATTTCTAATTGGCTTGCACCACGTAAGAAGTAGCGCTTAAACTCACGCTCCTTTTTAATGTAATCGCTTAGTTTGTTAATTTCAGTGGCAATGGTATCCCATTCGTTACTCGGATACAATACGCAGCATTTTTCAAATCCACGATTAATAAAAAAGGTGTCTTTGGCTGCTTCTGGCAACTGTTTTTTAAGGGCAGCAGGTACTATTAACCTACCCTTGGCATCCAGTTTACATTCATATTCTCCGTGTAGCTGCGACAAAATTTTCTTTTTTAAGACAGCGCTAAACTAAATTAAAAAATCCACTTTTCTCCACTTTCCCCCACTTTTGTGGAAAAGTTATCTTAATTTCTT
>CANLLM010000053.1 GCA_947491825.1 Bacteroidota bacterium | reverse complement strand
CCAAATCCAAGTACAGGTAGGTTTAATGTGAATACCAAAGAAACGATGATGGGCAAAACAGCGGTTACCTTATACAATGTATTAGGAGCCAAAGTGTACAACGAAAGCATTGATATGAATGGTAAAATAGCAGAGGTTAATGCAGAAGGATTGCCATCAGGTATTTACCTATTGCAGTTAATCAATAATGGCAAGCAATACACACAACGTGTTACGGTGAAGTAAGAACATCATCGAAAATAAAACGCAATAAAAAGTCTGTTTCAATGTTGAAACAGACTTTTATTGTGTAACTTTAATTCTTAAAATAGTATTTGTATTGTCGGTTATTCTGTATCTGTCGTCAATACGATAGGGAACTACAGCAATTATTTGATGACCAGAGCAAATAATAGGGAGCCTATTTTTTTCTAATAAATCTATTTTTTGATCGATAAAAAAATCACTTACTTTTTTACTGTTAAGCATTCCTAAAGGTTTGAATATGTCACCTTGATTCCATGTTCTAATGGTGATTGGGAAATCTATTTTTTCAGCATCAAAATACATCAGGTTTGGTTTGAAATCTAATTGTTTTTTATCAATATATGTTACCTCTAAATGATAACCATTAAAGGAGAATTTACTTGGGAAATTTTCCTCAAAACAAATTGCATTTAAGTTGTTATCACTATGCTTTTCAATCCTTAGCTCGTCTCTATTATATAACAATAAGTGTGTAGGGGTATTCCATGTTTTTCCGGAGCCATGAATAGTATGAATGATTTCATTGATTTGATTGCTGTTGAATCCGAAAGGTGATAGCCAATAATGCAGCAGGTAGTTATAGTATGGGAGTTGCTTAATTATACTGTTATCAATTATTAATACTGATCCATTATAAGTTGAATGTTTAACTATTATTTCGTTTAGTTTTTCATTGATGATCATTTGTGCCTCTTGTAAAATCTGGGTGCTTTTTGCAATGTGCTCAATAGCATGATTGTTTACCTCAACAAGTTTTGGTATAATATGATGACGAATAAAGTTCCTGGTGTAATCATCAGATAGGTTAGAAGAGTCGTTGCGAAATGGTACTTGATGTGCTGTGATATAATCGTTGATGGTATTTTGACTAACCAGGATAAGTGGCCTGAGAATAACACCATTCTTTTTGGGGATACCGCCAAGCCCATTAATGCCACTTCCTCTAGCGGCATTAAAAATAAATGTTTCGGCTAGATCATTAGCATGGTGGGCTGTTAATATGTAATTAGCATGATGCTGTTGTCTTATTTTTTCAAACCAATTATATCGTAAAATTCTTGCCGTTTCTTGGGTTGACAGACCTAATTCTTCGCAAGCAGTTTTGGTATTAAATCTTATAGATTCAAATGTAATTTGGTTAGCGGTGCAAAAAGAGCGAACAAACTCTTCATCAGCTATACTTTCTTGACCACGCAACATAAAGTTACAATGTGCAATAACGATATTAAGGTTTTCTGATTTACATAAGTATGCTAAGGCCATAGAGTCTTTACCGCCACTTACGGCCAAAATAAATTTTTGGTCAATGGTGCTACTTCCGTTTAAAAAATCCTTTAGCAATTCTGCAATAATCATGGCTCAAAATTACAATAATTGCTTAGTTTTGGTGGCTGCATGAGAAAATACATTTTATTATCACTGTACATAGCACTCTTTGGCATTACACGAAGTGTATTTGCGCAAGGAAATAAGATTGAGGTAATCAATGCCAATACTTTTGAGGTTGAGACCCGTGGAAACTATAAAGTGAAAAAGTTAATAGGCGATGTTCAGTTGAAACAAGATGCGACCATACTTAGATGCGATAGCGCTTATTTATTTGATGAAACCAATTTTGTAGAGGCCTATCAACATGTTCATATTAACCATAGTGATAGCTTAAATTTTTATGGTGATATGCTAAAATATGATGGCAATAAAAAACTAGCGCGATTAGAAAAAAATGTCCGTATGGTTGATGCCACATCTGTATTAAAGACTCAAGAGTTAGAATTTGATTTGACCAATAATAAAGCAAGCTATTACAGTGGCGGAGTATTGTTGAGTGGTCAAAATGAGTTAACCAGTAAATACGGCTATTATTATACAACAACCAAAGAGTTGTATTTTAAAAAGGAAGTTAAATTGGTGAGTCCTGAATTTATAATGACGACAGATACATTGAAGTATCAAACCAACACTAAAGTAGCCACCTTTTACAGCAATTCCAAAATTGTCTCAAAAGAAGATACTATTTATTGCCAAGCGGGAACTTACCACACAGAAAAGCAATCGGGCATACTTCTTAAAAGGGCGAGAATAAGGAGTGCAGAAAATACGCTCATCGCTGACACCATCATTTATGATAAGAAAAGCAAATATGCTAAAGCCTTGGGCGGTGTTATAATATTAGATACCGTCAATAAAACAGTCATCTTGGGCAACTTAGCAGAGGTGTTTGGGAAAGAGGGTAGAAGTTATATCACGCGAAATCCCCTTGTTATTAGTATAGTTGATAAGGATAGCATGATGATTTGGGCTGATACCATTTTTACTTATCAAAAAAGGGCCAAACAGTCTAAAGACATACTTAAAGCGTATAGGAATGTAAAAATTTATAAAACGGATATGCAGGTGATTTGTGATTCGTTGGTTTATTTGAAAAGTGATTCGTTAATGACCCTATACCACAAACCTGTTTTGTGGAGCGACATGAATCAAGTTACAGGAGATACTATTGTATTTTACCTTAATAACAGAAAATTGGACTCAATGGATATTAGGAACAATGCATTTGTGATATCACAAGAAACCAGTCGACATTATAATCAAGTTAAAGGTCGCAATATGAAGGCCTATTTTAAATCGGGTAAAATATCGTACATTCTAGTTTATGGTAATGGTCAGAGTGTCTACTATGCTAAAGAAGACAGCGCTTACATTGGTGTAAACGTAATAGATTGTAGTGAAATGGCTTTTAGTTTTGAATCAGGCAAAATTAATACTGCAAAATTTATTACTCAGCCAGATGCAACCTTTTATCCCATTGCCGATATGAGTCCTGAAGAGTTGAGGCTCAAGGGTTTTGTGTGGCGAAAAAAAGCGAAGCCTACAAAGCAAAATATCAAAACCCGAAAATTGTATTAAAAAGGCTTTGATTTTTGATTAATTTTTATAAACTTTGATTATTACTAAAAATAAATAATGTTAACAATAATATAACATCCATATATGACGACCAAGTTTACATCTCTATCAAACAAACTCTTTTCTTTTGCGTTCTTGTTGGCTATGCTAACAGGGCTTGCCAGTGTTAGAGCTCAAGCCCCATTTGCAGCGGGCCAAACCTATTGTGTAAATGGTTTAGGTAACGATTTAGTTGCGCCTAAGGACACCTTTGCAAACTTATCTGGTGCATACACCTTAGGTAATCCCTATACCAATGCAACTGGTGTACTTACCGCATTAACTGCAAATGGTATTGATCCAAACACGATTGGGCAAATGACAATACTCTTGGTTTCGGGCTATACGGGTTTTGAGCCTTCGGCTGTAAGTGTTGGTTCGGTTGCATATGCTTCAGCATTGAGGACTATTGTGTTAAAGCCAACATCTGGAGTTAATTTTACAATTTCAACTGCAGGTACACAAGCTTCAAATGTAGGTTTGTTTAGTTTTATAGGTACGCAATATTTTGTCCTAGATGGAGAAGGAACCACAGGCCAGCGTAATATAACTTTTAATGTTAATGCAACGGGTGCTAATGCCACTCAAAGGGTTATTGATTTAATCAGTACAACTGCATCTCCAATAAACACTGTTACTGTTAAAAACGTCAATATCAATGGTGTGGCTACTGCTAGTGCAGTAAATACCTTTGCTGGTGTTTACATTGGTGGTGCCAATTTTAATACGAACTCAGCCAGAAGAAATGCAAATATCAATATTACAAATTGTAATATCCAAAGGGTTCAGCATGGTGTTTATGCAAGAGGTTCTGGCGCAGCTGCAAGAGGAAACCAAGATTTAGGTTTAGTTATTCGTGATAATAGAATTGGAGGAACCACTAGTTTTATTGGTGGTTTTGCCACTTCATCAGGTATCATGTTAAGTAATCAGGCCAATGCGATTGTTGAAGGAAATACCATTATGGGAAACCTTACCAGTGTTTCAGGTTTTAAAGGTATTGAATTATCAAACATTGCCAGTACTATTTCTTTAGATAGTAACATCATCATTAATGCCAATTGTATTTATAACCTTGGTTCAGTAAATGGTGGAGTAACAGGTATTCGTGTCGCTTTAGGCAATCACCAGTATCCTTTGGCATTAAGATTAACCAATAACACAATTGCACGTTTAACATCACCAGGGTCAGCCTCTGTTCCTAGTTTACAATATCCAATAGGTATTTTGGTTGAAGACAGCACAATTAAAGGAGGTATCGATATATTTAACAATAGCGTGGCTTTAACAGGTGCTGTTTTAAATACATCTTCTTCTGCGTGTTTAGTAACAGGTGCAACTACTTTTGGTGGTCTGCGTGTTTATAACAATATTTTTTCAAATCTTCAGCAAAATATCCCTACAACCACAGGGGCGTACAATACTTATGCAATTATTGTTAATCGCAATGTTGTAGCAAATAGTGTTGTTGCGCCATTTGATAGTATTGACAATAATTTATACGAATACTCAACAACAGGTGGTTGGGCAAATATTGGCTACACTGCATTAAACAACTATACAGCACTTGGAGAGTGGGCAACATTTACTGCTTACGATAAAAATAGCATCACCACACGTCCATTTTTCGAAAACGATACCACATTATTAACTTCTGATGGTGCTGCTACAAGTTATGCATCAGCTGGTCGTGCATTATTGGCTAAAGATATTTTTGGGAATTTACGTCCTGCTGCAAACTCATCTATCGGTGCTTATCAATTTACTCAAAATACAACCAATGCACTTGCTCCTTTAGTGGGTGGTGCCGTATACAATATTAATGGAATTGATGCTTTGCCAACCAATGCTAATCCTATAATAGGTTCGTTTGCATCGTTAACAAGTTTTATAAACCATTTAAATAGTTTTGGAACATCAGGAACAGGAACGATAAACATTGTGTTCAATACAGGATTTGCATCAGACCTGCTTGTTCCACCTGCAATTTTACCTTACCCTGGTATGTCGGGTACACGTCCAATTCGCTTAAGTGCAGCAGTGCCTGTTAACATAACTATTCCAAGCGGTGGATTTATTTGTAACAACTCTGCATTAATAAAATTATATGGTGCGTCATCGTTCGAAATAGATGGATCAAACGCAAGGAACATTACCATTAGCTTACCTACATCTGCTAATTCTGCGCTTGCTAAGCTGGTTGCTTTTGTTCCAACATTAAACAATCCAACTTCTAACAATACAATCAGAAACTGTAAGCTTATAGGTAGTTCGTCAAATACATTAAACAATACACTTGCTGCAATCTATATGGGTGCATCTAATAATGCTACTGGTTTAGGGAGTGCAGTTGGTGGAGCTAATATCAACAACTTTATTGGAGATAATATTATCGAAGCTGTTAGATATGGAATTTATTGGAGAGCAAAAGCTGGCTTAGTTGATCAATTCTTAACTATTTTAAGAAATTCAATTGGTGGAAATGTTGGAATTGGTGGTGTGCCATCAACCACATATGTAGGTGGTGGTTTATCTAATGCTGCTGGTATATACATTAAAGGTGTATTGCAAGGAACCATAGATAGCAATATCATAAAAAACAACATACCAAGTGCCACTGGTTTTAGAGGTATAGATATTGACGGTACTGCTACAGAAGCAGGTACTCCACAAAATATTGCTATCACAAGAAATACCATTTATAACTTGGGATCGACAGGCGGTTTTGCAGTTGGTATTCGTGTTGGAATAAGTGAAATCAATCGCGGTATAGTAATTTCCAATAACATCATAGCCAAAATATATGGAACAGGAACATCGGTTGCGTCTATCTTAGGTTCAGCATCAGGAATTGCCATAGAGTCACCAGTTGTGGCCTCAGGGGTGGTTAATATTGGTGTTAGTTTAATTCACAACACCATTCATTTATCACAACACCCATCTACTCAAGTTACCTCAGGCGCTTATTCAACTGCACTATACGTTGATGGAAGAGCATCAGGTATAACATCAATCAGCAATATTTTCTCGAATACATGCGGAAGAACAATTGCTGGTACAGTTTCGAATGCAGCTTGTATTGTGGTTGGAGGAAATCAAAATCCATTTTTGGCAAGTAATAATAACTTATATTATTCTGGGGCTAATTCTAACTTCAGCAACAACATCATTGGGTTAGTAAATCCAGTAACTCAATTGCCATCTTTGGCAGAATTAAAAACGCTGTATGGATTCGAAACAACATCTAGATTCGGAGAAGTTCCTTTCTTAAACGACTCTACTAATTTAGTTGATACCATGTATGTAGGACACATTGCTAAAGCGGTTGTTAGAAATGCATCAGTGGTTCTAGATATTGCGGGTAAGGCGAGGGCGTTTGATGCTACTATAGGTGCATTGGAATTACCAAGAAGTTTTTCTCCATTAATGGGAGGTGCTACCTATCAGGTTAACGGATTATTGGCTCCCCCATTGGCAGGAACTGCAACAGTTGGTTCATTCAATACCATCAATAATTTATTCCGTTTTTTAAATACAAACGGAGTTGATGCTGATCAACCACCATTCTATGAAATTACAGTTAATATTACAAACGGTTACGTAGGTGAGGGAGATACACTAATTTCTACATTGCATGATTATCCTTTGATGAGCAGAAATAGACAAATTATTATTCGTCCTTCTGTTGGTGCTAATCCAGTTATTTCTTCAACTGGTGCCACCTTTCGGTCTCAATTTTCTGCAGCAGCCAGTGTTTTGCGTTTTCAAGGAGCCCGTTGGGTAACCATTGATGGTTCATCAGATGGAACAGCAAGAAACTTAACAATAAGGTTACCTCTAGCTCCTGCTAACGTAGGTTTTGTAAATAACCCGCTAACTAGGATAATTGATGTAATGGGATGGGCTCAGCCAGCAACAAACATCGAAATTAAAAATTGTAATATTATTGGTTATTCAACCCCAACCACGATAGCAACTTTTGCTGGTATTTACCAAGGAGGTGTAGCATTTAACTCTCCTACAACGGTTCCAATTAATCCTATCAGGGAAAAAAATAATAATAATGTTTACCAAGGTAACCTAATAACAGGTGTTAGATTTGGTGTACACCTAAGAGGTAATACTACTTTTTCCGGTTCGTATGATTTAGGTACTATTGTAAAGGGTAATACCATTGGTGGAAATAGTTATAACGCTGTTGTGCCAACAGATTATTTTGGAGGTGCATCGAATTCGGCAGGTATTATTGCTACCTCACAAGCTAACCTATTAATAGATAGCAATGTGATTAGAAATTGCATTCCTACATTTAACTTAAACAGCGGCATAGAAATTAGTAGCGCAGTTCTTCCATTCCTAAATACAGATTCGGCTGTAACGATTACCAGAAACACCATTACCGGTGTTAAATCTACAAATAACTCAGCTGCATACGGTATCAATGTTAACTTACAGTGGGACAACAAAAAGTCGTTATACATATACAATAACATGATATCTGACATTGCAGCCATTGGTGCTATACCAACAGGAACTAACTTTATTAATAATCCTTTTGGTATCTTATTAAATGGAACTCAAGTTGCATCTCAGTTCCGCGAAATTGATGTAAATATCTGGAACAATGCTATAAATCTTGGCTCAGCCACAACACTAGGTGCATCAGGAATTGCTGGATGTATTGGTGTAAGTTCAACTACCCTTGGTGATATTAATGTTTTGAATAATATCCTTCAAAATAAATTGTCTCGTGCATCAGCAGGTGGAAACAATTATGCTGTTGCTATTGCCGCTGCTGTTAATCCACTTAG
Organism: Bacteroidota bacterium; assembly: GCA_947491825.1. Taxonomy (GTDB): domain Bacteria; phylum Bacteroidota; class Bacteroidia; order UKL13-3; family UKL13-3; genus UBA6183. The sequence goes on along the minus strand of CANLLM010000053.1, from coordinate 10,265 downwards.
GTCTACAGATTACAATAATTACATATCTGCAGGTGCATTTGGAATTAATCAAATTGGTGGATCTAACATTGGTGGTGTAGCGGTAAACTACCCTACCATGTCTTCATGGGCTAATTTTACCAAGCAAGATACCCTTTCAATGAGTATTCCTGCTCCTTTTACAAGTGATGTTAATTTACTAATACCTACAGCTACTGCCTCAGCAATTTACAGAGCTGGTTCACGTGTTAGCCGTGTCAATAATGATATTTTAGGGGGGCCTCGCCCAGGATTAGCTACAGGCATTGCAACAATTGGTGCGCATGAGTACGTTGGTTCTTATAATGATTTATTTGGCCCTAAGATTTATGACATGACCAAGCCTGCTGATTTCTGCTATTTCGATGGTGTACCTGTTGAAATTAAAGCTCGCGTAATGGATAAGTCTTCTGTGGTTAATGATACATTGTATTACAGAATTAATGGTGGTGCAGAAGTAGGTATGGTAGCAACAACAAGGGTTGGTTTGGATAGAATATATAATATTCCTGCTCAACCTGCAAATACTAAAATTGCATACCGTTTTGCCGGAGTGGATGGTGGTAATCAACCAGCTGTTTTCATGAATGCGGATCCACGTTCTGGTTACAATTACACCACAACAATCATGGCAATTAATACCAATAATGCCATAGCAACTGGTTTTGATTTGCCTAATGAATTTAATTGGAAAGCTGAAGCGATTAATGGCGGTACCAATGTTTGGGATCTTCAATCGTTTGGTTCGGTAACTAACCCTGTTTTAGCACCTTTAACTGGTTCGCGCGCTGCCATGTTAAATTCAGTGAATAACACAGCCTCTCGTATCGCTTCAACTTGCTTAGACTTTAGTGATGCCAAACGTCCAACATTGAGGTTGTTCGTATCTCAATCAGCAGATAACTTCAATATCAATGATTCAATTTTAGTTAGGGTTTCATACGGATTTGGATTGTATAACGATTTAATTTCTAGTTACCCTATTTACCGTAAGAACGCATCTTATGCTGTACCAGGTTATAAAGTTTATGACGTTTGTTTAGGATTAGAAGGTTTTTCTGGTGTTCGTTTAGGTATTGAAGGTTATTCTAAAAATGGGGGTAACATCATTATCGATAGTATTGTAATTTTTGATAACTACCTTAATCTTCCAATAACACCAAAGAACTTCACAAATTGTTACAATGATTCTATTAATTTAACAATTATCAACGCTGATTCGAAGTTTGAGTACACCATGTTTGATATGTTAACTCAACGTTTTATAGGCCCTACAGTAATTGGTAACAATTCAAACATGACATTACAAGGCTATTTAGCATCATCTGATTCTGCTTACCTTCGTGTTTGGGCTCGTAACTTAACTTCAAACTGTACCAATTTTTTCGATGATACTGCTATTGTATTCTTTAGGAATTTCAAAAACGGACCTTTTGTAATTAAAGGATCTGTTTATGATGGTCAATATAACAGTGGTGATATGTTTACACCTGATGCGATAAGTGTTGGTGGAGTTGGTCGTTATCAAATTGTACCTCCAACTGGCGCAAATAACGCCAATTACAATTCTACTTGGACAGTTGCAGGTGTGACGATGTATAAGTATTTCTATGATCAAGTATCAAATACAAATATCATAGTCGACTCTGCTAGAAACTTCACCTTGGTGCCGCCTACGTCAACTACTGCTGGTTATGTATTAGTTAATGGTATGCCTGTAGATTCAAATAAAACATTTGCACTTTTGGTAAAAATCAGATTGCTGCCTCAAGGTTGCGACTCTACTGTGGTAAGATATGTTACTGTTGGAAATGCGCCAATTGCTAACTTCTTCGCTCCAAACGATACCTTGTGTCAAAACATCAATAACTTGTTTACTAATGTATCAACTACTGGACAATTTACCTTGCCTATGCAATTTAGCTGGGACTTTGGGGATGGCACAACTTCTAATGCGGCAAGTCCTACCAAGTCTTATGATACTCCTGGTAATTACAGGGTACGCATGATTGTTAAAAACAACACCACATTATTAGATTCGTTAGCTTACAATATCGTGGTATTGCCATCGCCTGTAGCTAGTTTCACCTCCACATTATCATGTGAAGGTAAAGTATCTCGTTTCACTAGCACTGGTCTTCACACTTTAGGTAATTTCTACTCATTTAATATTGGTGGTCAAGTAGCCGATAGTAGCGTGGTAGATGTTATTGTGCCAGGATCTGATACCATAATAAATGTTAGACTTTTGGTTCGCAACATCCAAGGATGTATTGATACTGCTGTTAACGCAGTTCAAGTGTTTGCTCAGCCTGATGCAAGTTTCACTGCACAAAATGTTTGTGCCGGTGCACCTGTTCAGTTTAGCAATGCATCAACAATTCCTGCTGGTAAAAATGGCCGTATCAATTCATTTGGTAGCGAGTGGACATTTGGTAATGGGGATATTGGATATTCTAATTCTCCATTGTATTACTACCCTGCAGGTGGTAGTTATAGGGCTATCTTAAAAGTAATATCTAATTATGGTTGTACTGATACAGTTTCAACAGCTGTTTCGGTATTTAATAAGCCAACTGCAGCATTTGCTTTAGATAATGCATGTAAAGGAAGCAACTTGATTATTAATAATAATTCGACTTTTGCTGATGGTCTAGGTAGGGTTAAATTTAGCTGGACATTTGGAGACAATTCAGCTACTAAAACAGAAGTAACCCCAGTTCATGCTTTCGGTGCAGTTGGTACTTATTATGTGAAATTAGTTGCTTCTGATTCTTTAAATGGTTGTGTTGATTCAATTCAAACTATTGCGACAGTAAAAGATAAAGCCATAGCAGACTTTACAACAACTAACGGATGCGCAGGTAAGGCAGTGGTATTTACTAATCAGTCAATTGTTCCTCCTTCTGTAACTCCTGTGTTTACATACATCTTTGGTGATAATACAACTTCTAATAGTGCAAATACTACACACTCCTACATTAGTGGTGGTGTTAAACAACCCAAGTTGATAGTTGATGTGGCGGGTTGTCGTGATACAGCTACTAAAACAATTACTATTAGTAGTGCTTTATCTGTAAACTTTGTTTCAAGTAAGTTAGACTCTAGTAAAGTTAGATTTACCTCTAACCGAAGTGGCTTATCACTCTATTCTTGGAACTTTGGTGATGGAACCCCAATTGTAAACACAACCTCAAATACCATAACGCATATATTTGATCGTAAAGGTATTTACAATGTTGAGTTATCTATCTTAGATTCTAACTCATGTGATGCATCATACAACGAATCAATTACCATTAATGCTAATGTAGGTTTAAACGAAGAATTGGCTTCACAGCTTAAGTTCAATGTTTTTCCTAATCCATTCGCTCAATCAACTAAAGTTGAGTTTGATTTGGAAAAGGCAGAAAATGTGAAACTTGAAGTGTTTGATATGATAGGCCGTAATGTGTTTACACATAACGCAGGTGTATTAACGGCAGGTAAGCAAAATATTGAGTTAAATGAAACTCAGTTTGCTGCTAAATCAGCTGTTTACATGGTACGTGTTCATATTGGTAACAACGTTATTACACGTCAGTTAATCAAAGAATAATTACTAAAGATTTATATGTATAAAAAAAGAGGCTTCATTTGGAGCCTCTTTTTTTATACCCTTAATATCGATTACCTTTGCTTCATATGACAATTGAATCAAAAACAACCAGCCTATCAGTGGCTATAATGAATGAAATTGTATTACCCAATGATACCAATACATTTAATAATTTAATGGGAGGTAGACTCCTGCATTGGATGGATATTGCTGCGGCAATAACTGCACAAAAGCATAGCGGTAAGTTAGCCGTTACAGCTTCAGTTGATAGTGTAAGTTTTAAAAAGAGTATAAAGCTAGGTGATGTAGTAACTCTCGAAGCGAGGATTGTTCGCTCATTTAATACCTCCATGGAGGTTCACATTAACGTATGGGCAGAGAACATTCCGAGTGGTGAGAAATTTAAAAGTAACGAAGCCTATTATACCTTTGTGGCATTGGATAGAAATGGTTCACCAGTTAGTGTTCCTGCCGTTATACCCGAAAATGAAGAGGAACAAAAACGTTATGAGGGTGCACTTCGCAGAAGACAGTTACGCTTAATATTGGCAGGTAAAATGAAACCAGATGATGCTACAGAATTAAAAGCACTCTTTTTTCCCGAAACTGATCAAGTATAAAAAAAGCGAACCATATTGGTTCGCTTTTATATTTTACTTTAGTTTAATTGGTAAATGAATATCAATGTCACTTTCTGCTGATGGAGATGTTGTTTTTGGCACTCCATCATAATGGCTTAACTTCACATTTACACTTCCCATTAATGGAACCTCAAATGGTTTGTTGTGTATGGGTGTAATTTTAATGTCTAATCCAATTGGTAAAGGTGGATTGTTGCTATCCATATCTAAACGTTCAAAATTAAGTTTGCTGGTTAGGTTGTTACTTAAGGTATAGAATAATTGATGTTCTACTCCCTCAATAATTACTTCATTAGATATGGTATCGTAGGGCATCTTAGTTTTATCTAACATTAAAACCTGAACTCGGTAACTTACCCCGCTATCCAATATCAACGTATCCATGGTTGGTGCATTTCCTCCATCTCCATCAAGGTCTTCCCACTTTATTGAAAACGGATTGGCAGTTGGATTATTTGCATTGTAGCCGTTTAACACCACAGTTGTTATCAACTCTTGGGCATTATTATCCTTTGGCTTTGTTGGATCTATGTGATCTTCTTTACAAGCAGAGAAAATAAGTGTTGTTGCTATTAGGGCTGTATAAATTTTTTTAAATGGTTTCATGTTTTTTGATTTTATTGTAAATATTAAATGGGATGGTGAGCCTAATCATCATATTTCTTCCCGGCTCAAGAACGAAATACCTGTAGCGACTTAAGTAATCGCGGTAGCTTGAATTGAGCACATTGTACATACTAAAACTCCAACGTAACGTTTGTTTGCCAATGTGTTGTTCAAAACCAAAGTTTATGTCAATTAGGCCATATCCGTCAGGTGGATTGGTGTAATCTGTCCCATCGGGGTAACGACTTTGTTTGGCCACATAGCTATATTTTGGTTGAATAAATACATCGTGCAATTTCCAAATTTTAGGTTGTTGATATTGTATTTGCAATCCAAGTCTGTTGGCAGGCATATAAATTAAAGGATTGTTGTCATCTGTTTGTTGGGCATGAAGGCAGGAAGCAATGATGCTTGCAGTAAATTGTTTGTTAATGAAGTGATGAGCTACAAAATCAGCACCTTGTAATAAGGCGTCATGCTGTGTAAACACAAACTGAGGAAATGCGCCACGAATAGAAACGATAGGCGTGTTAATAGGTAATTTATAGATAAAGTTATTGATATAATTTCTGTATAAATTGAGCTCTACATTCCATTTCTTATTGGTATAAGTTACTTCAATTTCTGTGTTATAACTTCGTTCGGGTAGCAAATTGCTATTGCCTATTTCATAGGTAGCAGTTCCTCCGTGTAATCCATTACTGTATAACTCATTTATACTTGGTGCTCGCCACGCAGATGATTGCTGCAATTGGAATTTTACATGTTGATTTAACCAGTAAGAACTAGCAACTGAGAAGGTTGCACTTCCATAGTTTTTGTCTTCACTTATGGCTAACTTATTTACTAAAAAGTAACGGGTTTGTGCTCTCCAATCATAGCGCAAGCCACCTTCAAAAACCCATCTATTTTTTTGCCATTTTTCTATTGCAAAGATACCAGATGTGGTGGCTATAAAATTTGGAATGATGGGTTGTAATCCTTCACTTACATTTTCTTGTTTCATCCAGCTTGCACCCCATGCACCTTTAAAATTTTTCCATTTAGGATGTTCAAATTTTAATTCACCCAATTGCGTTTTAAGCTGCAAATAATATTGCGGTGTAGGGTTATTTTGTTGTGATGTAGCCCAACGTGGCGGCCTGTCATATTCCTTACGGTTATTGTATTGCAAACTCCACTGTGCTTGAATTTTTGCACCGCTTTTAAATGCATAATAGGTTTTGAAGGCACTTACTTTATGGTTAACTTCCTGACGTGGATTTTGTATGTTATAAGTAAAAGGAACAACATATGCTGGGGTACCTGATAATATTACTTGCAATAAATCGCTGGTATTTCCAACATGCGATGCACGTAATATAGCAATGGATGTGCTAAAGTAACTTTGGGTAAATTCCGCATGTAAGTTTTTAAACTGATAATGCATGGCATAATTTCCATTTAGTTCGTTAAATCCTGTATTAGAAAGAACATAGCTTGGCGTACGTGAATCGCCTGCTTTTCGCATGGTGCCTTGTGTTCGCCAACTTAATTTATGTTTTATGCCATGTGCACCCTCCAATAACAATGAACTTGCAACCATTTTATTGTTTGCTGCTGCGTTTAGTGATAACTCACCATTTACTCCTTTTGTGTCTTTGAACTCACGAGGACTCATTCTTATAACACCTCCAATTGCTTCTGCTCCGTATTCTACAGATGACGCACCTTTTATAACTTCAATTTTATTTGATGAAAAAGGATCTATTTCTGTTCCATGATCTGCACCCCATTGTTGACCTTCTTGTCTTACGCCATCATTAACAGTAACCAACCTATTGCTATGTAGTCCTCTTATTACGGGTTTGGCAATGGCAACTCCGCTGCTTATACTCGTTACACCGGGAATTTGCTTTAACATATCAGCAATGTTGTTTCCGCGGTTACGTTCTATCCATTGTGCATCAATTGTTGTTCGAGTTTGAATATTTAAACGCGTTAGATCATCAGTATGACTCTTAATCTCTACTTCATGTAAATGAGTGCTTTCTGGGCAAAGTTCTATTACAATGCGTTTATCTGCATCAACCCAAACCTTTAGCTGTTGTGGGTGATATCCTAAAAACGCACATTGAACCGTGTAATAACCTTTTGGTAAAGAGTCGAAAACACCAATCCCTGAGGCATTAGCAATTGTATTTTTATGCAGTTCTGCAATACTTATACTCGCTGCCTCTAATGGTTGCTTTGTTACACTATCAACTATGGTTACACTTAACGTGTAAAGTTTAGAGGTGACAGATGTTGCAAAAACATTAGCGCATATAAGTGGCAAACAGCATAACAACAAAATACGTATTGTATTTTGAAACATATGTTGATTGTTAAAATGGATTGAAATAGGTGTGCAGCATAATAACTGTAACCTTAAAACTCCGTTAACTTAAAATGCCCAAGATTGTAGGCGGGCCCTTGTTGCTGAGCAATATAATTGCTTTGCGCAACGATGTAGGAGTATGTTGTGTGTATTGTGTAAATTTAACAGGGGTTTCTACCCCATATTGATTCGTATTTGTTTGGTAATGTTTAATGAAATGAAATTCGCAACTAAAACAATTAGCAGTTGTTTTGGCAATGTGTTGCGGATGTTCACAATGTTGTGTTTGGGTTGATGCATCACAATAATAATCATCTAATTCGCAATGGTGATGCGCTGCAAGCTCATGGTTATGTATAGCAGCAGCATGTTCATCTTCTGCGTGGTGATGCAAAAAATTAACAGGCATAAAGGTGATGCAAAACAAAACCAGTAGTAACGAGGCAATATGTGGGTGGTAAGTTTTCACTAATTGAACACTGCAAAGATAAATTTAATTGAAAATATTCAACAATGTTTTAATGTGTACAGGTTGAAGTTACTATTTTATTTAAATTATATATGATAGTTTTAGTTGTAATGTATGGTGCCTTCATAGATGAACGCTGAAATGAGATTAGGCCATCAAAGTTGTTTCGCTTTATTAAACGTAAGTGTAAGTGTATGTTCATTTCAACAACTAAAAATGAACCATATTAAACCTCGTTTGTTTTATATAAGTATTTTTAGATGAGTCAACAATACAAGATCCTATTATTTTTAACTATTGTATTAATGATGAGCAATATTTTGTATACGTATTAGGCAAAATAAAATAAAATATTGACTTTCAAAGCATAACAGCATTTTCGAATTTTGATCCCATTGAGGGTGCATTATCATGTACCAAAACAAAATAAATATTTTTTTCTAATCTTGAAAAAAAATAAAAAAATGAAGAATTTTTACAGAAACCTCACGATTGTGATTGTGCTTTTGACACTGTTTGTTAGTCAAAAAGCTAGTGCACAATGCTCAATTGCTGTCACACAAAGCACGCCAAACATTTGTGCTGGAAGTCCAGTTACATTGCGTGCAAGAATAGTAAACATTAATGTTGGAACTGGATCAAACGGTTCAATTAATGTTTCATCTACCTATCATACAGATTCTGTTAGATCGGCTGTGTCAGGAAACAATGCTGTTGGTACAAATACCATTACCGTTGCAAGTTCAACTGGTTTTGCAGTAGGGCAAGAAATATTAATCATAACCATGGTTGATACGGCAAGAACAGGAAATTTGGCAGGTCAGTACGAGTTTGCCATTATTGCATCCATCGCATCAAATACCCTGACATTAACCCAAAATAAGGTTAATACTTACAATGCCAGTGCAACATTAAAGCATCAGGTGGTTCGGGTGCCGCAATACCAAAATGTAACAATTACTTCGGCTGGTATTTTAACATGTAACAACTGGAACGGTACCACAGGTGGTGTATTGGCTTTTAGAGCAACAGGAACAATAAATGTGAATGCAAGTGGTAACATAACGGCATCAGGTAAAGGATACAGAGGTGTTGCACACAATACTGCTCAGTACCGCAATGCCAATGGTGGTCAAGGTGAAGGTATTTATGGACAAGGATTCATGGGTGCCGCATCAACTGGTGTAAACGGTTCTTGGAATAACGCATTCGGAAATGGAGGCGGAGGCGGAACAGGTACCGGTGATGCAGGTGGAGGCGGAGGAGGCGGTTATGCTGCCGTTGGTACAGTTGGCCAAACTTGGGGTGGCCACTTTGGTGGTACTGGAGGTGAAATTGTAGGTGCTACTTCGTTAGCCAGGTTATATTTAGGTGGTGCTGGTGGTGAAGGTGGTGCCGATGAAGACGGTGGTCATCCTGGACCAGGTGCAAATGGTGGGGGTATTGTATTTATTGCTGCAACCACCATAGCGGGTACCGGTAATATAATTGCCAATGGTGATGTTGGTGGTAATGGCACAAACAATTTTAGTGGAAGCGGAGCTGGAATGGCTGGCGGAGGCGGAGGAGCCGGTGGTTCTATACAAATCCAAGCAAATGCAATAACCATGGCAGGTAGTTTAATTACAGTCGCAGGCGGTAATGGTGGCGGGCCTAATGGAGGTGGTGCTGTTGGCGGTGCAGGCAGTGCGGGAAGAATCCGCATTGATATGCCAGGAACTATACCAGTTACCAATCCGGTTGCTTTCCAAGGCACATTCCCGCCTATAACGGGTACATCAAATTATACATGGTCAACCTCTGCAACTACAGACTCAATCGTGGTTAGCCCAACAACAACAACAACCTATTCAGTTACCGCAGTTAATGTAACTGCTGGTTGTTCTACCAATATTAGTTATCAAGCAATTGTTACACCATTGCCAACTGCACCTGTTACGGTAAACGGGAGCCGTTGCTCAAGCGGTCCGGTATCTTTATCGGCAACATCTGCTGCAGGAACCACCGTAAGATGGTACAGCACTGCAACAGGCGGAAGCCCAATTGGATTTGGTAGTTCTTTTAACACACCAAGTATAGCAACAACAACAACTTATTATGCAGAAGCTATTCCTGAAGCTCTTCCGGGAGATTCGCTTTCATCATTAAGATTAGCTTTAGGTTTAAGAAAACTAAAAACAAATTATACCGGAAATGCAATTAAATTAAGACGATCGTCTGATAATGCAACACAGATATTTGGCTTTGTGGGCAACGAAATAGATACCGTTGCCATAAAAACTTGGTTGGGTGTATCAACTGCATTTGTAGAAATTATATATGACCAAAGTGGTTTTGGTAACAATGTATCGCAAACATCAACTGGAAATCAGCCAACTTTTGTTTTGAACGGACACAATGGTAGACCAGTACTTCGCTGCAATACTTCTCAGTTCATGTTTAATACAGTTAATTTCCCAACACCCTTTTCAATTGTAACTTCCTCTAAAGCAACTGGCGCTACTGGCCGAGTATTTGGTGGAAGGGCGAATAACTGGCTTCATGGTTATTGGAATGGTGCTCGTAATCAATTTC
>CANLLM010000052.1 GCA_947491825.1 Bacteroidota bacterium | reverse complement strand
AAACACCACAACAAAGAGCAAGAAATTGAAGTAAAAGATATTGCTGAGTTGGTGGCTACTGCTATGGATTTGTAAGATGAAAAAATATCATCTGCATATCAAGTTAAGTTTTATTTTGGGTTGGATGTTGTTGCATGCCACGCTATTTGCCCAAATAAACAACAAGGCTTTAAGTGATGAAATTCATATCAACCCTAATGATAGCGGCAAGCTTGGCCTTACGGTAACAAATTTTAATTACCTGCGCAATACCGAATATTTTAATAATATAGAGTTGGGTCGTACTTTATTTGGTACGCAACTTCACCCACGCTTATCCTATCAACCCAACGGACAAACCACTTTGCAAGCGGGTGTTTTTTTACAGCAAGATTTTGGCGCTATTTCAAATCATACTCGCGTTTTACCTACGTTTAGTATTAAGCTAAAAAGTAATAACAACCAACGTGAATTTATTTTTGGAACACTAGAGGGTGCACTTTCCCATCAATTGATAGAGCCGTTGTTTGATATTAATTCGGCTATTTTACGCAGAGTAGAAAATGGTGCGCAGTTTAAACTCAACACTAAAAATATATGGCTTGATACCTGGATTAATTGGGAACGTTTTATTGATAGAGGCGCACCGCATAAAGAACAATTTACTGCTGGCACAAATGCACACTTGGTGTTGTATCAAACCAAAACAAATGAAACCAAGGTGTTAAATCCAAATGGTATTGAATTTGAGCAGCAGCAAACGCATCATTTACTTAAATCCATTATACAATTTACAGCACACCATCGAGGTGGACAAATTGATAAAGACACATCCAATATGGTGATGCAGTTTGATGGTGCAGCTGGTTTGTCGTATCAATTCATCACCCCTAATAATTATAGTTTTAAAACGGAAGTGTACGCTGTTTTATACCAAGAAAATACCAACAGCAAGTTTTACCCTTACCGCAATGGAAACGGATTGTTAGCACATGTGCTTGTGGCGAAAAATGGTTTCAGCGTCAATCCCACCTATTGGTTGGGTAATGGTTTTATTGCCGATAGGGGAACAACACTTTACCAATCGGTTTCGTTGGATAAGTCAGGGTATACTGAAAAAATGCGTGAGTTGTTGTTTATAAGGTTTATTTACGGTAAAAAAGTTGCACCTCATTTATTTCTAAACGTGAGGTTTGAGCCGTATTACGATGTGCGCAATAGCTTGATGGAGTTCAGTTACTCTGTGTATTTAAGTTACAAGTTGAACAAAACCCTTACCCGCTAAGCAATTTTATTGCAGCGATTTGGCCTAAGTTAATCAAGAGAAATGCAGTATACCATTTGATTTACTTGGGGCAATCCCGCCATAGTGATTGTAGTTAATCCGTATGCACGGAGTAATTTACAAGCAATTAGGCGATTCAGCATTTTGTAATGCTGAATTTAGGATAATTGCTCATATTTGCAGCATGAGTATCAGACAAGAAAAATTCGGTAGATTAATACAAAAAGAATTGGCAGATGTGTTTACACAAAACCGTTCTGAAATGTTTAACAATGCTTTTATTACCATTAGCAATGTTACGGTATCACCCGATTTAAGCTTTGCCAAAGTGTACTTAAGTTTTTTTAACGAAAAAAATAAAGAGGAACTTTTGCGCGTAGTTGATTTGCAAAAAGTACCTATTAGGCGTGAGTTGGCTGCCCGTATTCGCAAACAAGTGCGCGTTATACCAGAGCTTCAGTTTTTAATTGACGACAGTTTAGATTACGTATTTAAAATGGAGCAACTGTTTAACGAGATTAAGAAAAAGGATGAAGAATAAAGATTCTTCATTAAGCCTTTTCCATTAAAGTTCTAAACGCCACAAATTTTCCTTCAAATAAACGCTTGGTTTCAGCTTGTAAAGCTGGTGCATGGTTGGCCTGATATTCTTCGTAATGTTGCATGCTAGGTGCAGTATATTGTATGACGTAGGTTGTTCCTGTTTCATCTTCTTGCCTGCTCAATAATTTGTTAAAACTAAACGCAGTAAAAAAACCGGTAGCCATTACTTGTGTTATGTGCGTTTCTTTCATCCAAGTTACCCAAGTATCTTGAACATCGTTTTCTATGTTTATAGTTACATTGTATATGATCATGCTCCAAAGGTATAAATCTCAACACAAACTTTAAAACTGTATATTTGACGCATGGAAATTAAAACCATTGGTATTGCAGGAGCCGGAACGATGGGTGCTGGAATTGCACAAGTAGCGGCCACTTACGGTTATCAAACCATTTTGTTTGATGTAAACGAAAACATGCTTACAAAAGCGAAGTTAAGCATAGAAAAAAGCTTGGAATCGTTGGTGCAAAAACAAAAAATAAAGAGCGATAAAAAAGCAGAAATCATTTCCCATATTCAATACACAAATGCCGTTACACAACTAAAAGCTGATTTGATTATTGAAGCTATTGTGGAGCGATTAGATATTAAACAGCAATTTTTTAATGAGGTAGCAGCCGTTAATAGTCCTGATACTATTTTAGCTACCAATACATCAAGCATACCTGTAACGCAAATAGCAGCTAAAGTGCCTAACCCAAAACGGTTTTTAGGGATACACTTTTTTAACCCTGCACCAATCATGAAACTGGTAGAAATTATTTGTGGTGTTGAAACCGATGCTGCGGTGGCGAGCAAGTGTAAACAATTAATTGAAGGCATGGGTAAAACTTGCGTTATGGCAGCCGATGCTCCCGGTTTTATTGTAAATCGTGTGGCACGTCATTATTATGTAGAGGGTTTAAAAATTGCAGAGGAGCGTATTGCAGATTTTGAAACCATTGATGCTTTGATGGAAAGTAGCGGGTTTAAAATGGGTCCGTTTAAGTTGATGGATTTAATTGGAGTAGATACTAATTTCTCTGTTACAACATCTATTTATAATTTGTTTCACCAAGATGGAAAGTTTAGACCAAGCCGCATACAGCAGCAAAAGGTAGATGCCGGACATCATGGTCGTAAAACAGGTAAAGGCTTTTACATTTATGAATAAACTACCATGGATGATGATGATGTTGTTATTTACCAACCAAGGTTGCAAAGACAACAACTTAAACAATCAAGATTTTTTCACACCGGTGCAGGTCTATTTAAATATCAACTTAAATTTACCATCATACGCGCCATTAACTATACCGCAAGGTTTTGTTTATGAACCAGGAGGTAATAGGGGTATTATTATTTACCGCACCATTTATAATGAGTATGTTGCGTTTGATAGAACTTGCCCAAATAATCCAACACAAGCTTGTAGCTATATTAGCATGGATAGTACTACTTCATTCTATCGTTGCGGACAATACGATCCATACTGGATAGGTTGCTGCAACAGTAAGTTTGATCCTGCAACGGCTACTCCAATTGAAGGTGCTGCAAGACGAGCACTTAAGCAGTACTTTGTAAGGCAAGAAGGCAACATATTAATTGTTACCAATATTCAGTAACTTATTATTTTAGTTTAACCCACACCGGACAATGGTCAGAGTGCATTACATCAGGGTGAATACCTGCATCTAATAGGCGGTGTTCGAGGGTAGAAAAAGCCATACAATAATCAATGCGCCAACCTTTATTATTTGCACGTGCATTGGCACGGTATGTCCACCAGCTGTATTGATGTGGTGTTTTGTTAAAATGGCGGAAACTATCTATAAATCCTCCATCAATAAAGCGACTCAACCAATCGCGCTCTTCTGGTAAAAAACCACTGCTATTTTTATTGCCAACAGGGTCGTGTATATCTATAGGTTGATGACAAATATTGTAATCACCACAAACTACCAAGTTGGGTTGATGTTGGGTAATTTTATTGATGTGAGCGTTAAAAAAATCTAACCATTGCATTTTATAGCCTTGACGAGCATCTCCTGTTGTGCCAGATGGAATGTAAACACTTATTACACTTACATCATCAAAATCAACTTGTACAATTCTGCCTTCTTCATCGTAGTCATCGTTACCAAACCCATATGCTACATTTTTAGGTTTATGTTTGGTAAAAATGGCAACACCACTATAGCCTTTTTTCTGTGCACTAAACCAATAGCTATTGTATCCAAAAAGTTCAAATGAGCTTAAATCAACCTGACTTTTTTCTGCTTTAGTTTCCTGAAAACAATATACATCCGCTTTACGACTTTCCATCCAGTTTAAAAGTCCTTTACCTATTGCTGCACGAATGCCATTTACATTGTATGATACAATATCCATATTGTGTTTTGTTTAATAGGTGTAAAAGAAGTAAACTTTAAGATGAAGTAAAAGAGATAACTATCAACAATTAGTATTTAAAAAAATGATATACCTTATTTTTAAATTGTGCATCTTCGCAACTGTTTATGCTATACGTTAAAAAATCAACCATACCCAAAGCAGGCAAGGGTTTATTTGTTGCAAAAGATGTTAAAAAAGGCGAGATAATAACCGAATACGAGGGTGAGCGCTTAACTTGGAAACATTGCCAGGAGCGCAATGAGAAGAAGAAAGGTAAAGAAAAGGGCGCGTATTATTTTCATATAAACGATAAAAATTGTATTGATGCAGAATATTGTTTGTGGGCTTTAGGCAGATACGCAAATGATGCAGCAGGTGCGGGTCGCGTAAATGGATTGCGTAACAATGCGCATTATAAAGTATCAAAAGGCAGGGCGTTTATTGCAGCATCGCGCAATATAAAAGCAGGTAGCGAAATCTTAGTAGCATATGGCAAAGCATATTGGGATGCTATACTCGAAAATTAAAAGTTGAATACCAACCCCAAATTAATTCCCCATTTTCGAACATTGGTATTGTTTAGGTAGGTTAATCTATGCACCATACCCAAAGTAACAAACCTAAATAAGTTTTCAATTCCATAGCCTAATTCGGCATAAGGCATATTACTTTTAAATTCATTAATGGGTAAATAGTTTACACTATAAATACTAGTTGTGGGCAGTATGTTTTTATTAGCCTGACTTAAATGTCCATATGCACCTTTTACCAAAGCATAGTTGCGCAACTTCCATTTTTTGAGCAACGGAATTCGGTTAAAAAACAACCCTTCAAAATGTTGCACATACCAAAAATGTGCATACTCATCTGCCACAAATTCGTATAAGTTCATTAGGTTAAAATTATTATCTGCCGCAATAATGGTTGTATTTCCGCGCATTACTTCAAGTAACGGATATGGCAAACGGCCAAATATTTTTCCAGCAGTAATACTAAAATCAGCATTGCCTAAAACACCCGTGGTAATGTGTTGGTTTAAGTTTAGCTGAATTTTGTCGAAGTCAAAATCACCATCTGCTATGCCCTTAAATCCTCGGGTGTATGATAGCGTGGCAACTGGGGCTTGGGCCAATTTAACACGTATGCGATAGTTTCCTTTACTCATTAAAACTTCTTTATAAGCAAATCTAAAATCAACGGTGGCAGCTGTGTAGGTATAGGTTTCTCTGATGTTGCCGTTATTGGCGGGTTTATTTTCATCAATCAAATAAGCAAATTTAAAATCGCCTACTGGTTTGAAGTATGTATTTTGCGCGCTAAGTCGTATGGTAAAATCTCTGTTTAATTGTTTTAAATAGACCAAGCGGTAATCAATAGTGCGGTTAATGCGCGACAGTGTTGAGACCATGTTAAGCGCGCCAAAAACAGGGTTATTACCCGCGCCAAAACTAATCATTGGTGCCGATGATGGATCTGTGACTCCTAAAATATCATTATCGTTTTTATAGTGTATGCCTATAGTCGACCATTTTTTATGAGCTAAGATGGTTTCAATACCTAATCCAAACTTCCACTGTTTATCTTCAAAACCGTAAGCTAGATAACCTCTGTAATACCAATTACGCGAAAAAAACTGATTGGTTTTAAACCCTACCCGTGTTCTAAATCCCTCTACTTGGTTGTAGTTTAATAAGTAACCGTAAGGGCCAAAATCTATTTTAGGTGTGCGGTAATAACCCTCTGTAATTAATTGAATAATTTCGGTGTAGGTATGCACAATAGGTAGGTTTTTTACCGAATCAATCATTTTATACATGTGTTGTTCAGTAGCAGTAAATTTTTCGGGTCTATTGTTGTTCCAATAATTGGTGTCTCTCGTAATGTCTTCACTAAGTCTTTCAACTGCTACATCAAAAAATTTATCAGGTTTGGGTTGATTAACAATAATGTTTGAATTTGCCCGATACATCTTGGCTACAAAACCACTTGTATTTTCGGTAATTCTTGACAGCTCAACAATTGCCCTAGTTTTGGTAGGAATCCATGGTCCGATTATAGTTGGCAATTGTTCTTGTTGAATTTTTAAACGCGCAATAAAATTGAGGTTTGCATTTGGTGAAATTTCGACCAATATTCTGCGGATGGCGTAGGTAGAATCGGCAATCCAAATGGCACCTAAAAACCCCAAATCAGATTCACGTTTTAGTTGTAGTTTTAATTCATAGCATTTTATCCCGTCAATATCAACAGAATCGCGTAAGGTGTAATAATAATAGTTGTGACAGTTTGATGAGATAGGTGAAATAAAATCTTTACCTAAAAAGCGCATCCAGTTTTCATTGAAGTTAAATTGCAACAAACTAGTTCCAAGCATATTTACAATGTAACTACCCTCGTTAATGCCAAATCCCATAATGTTATTTGCCATGAGTACTTCCTTACTTTTATAAGGATTGGCATTGTAATAATATTTAGATTTTGTTTCGCTAATAAAAATAGGAAGTATTGATATTCCATCCTCATTTTTCATTTGGTTGGTGGTATCAAATAATTCTTTTAAAGGCTGCAATAATTTATTTTTTTTCAATTTATCCGATATGTTGTTCATCGATACATCGGTTTTGTTATAACAATCGTATTCGTAACTTTTCAGCAAACTAAAATCATTTATTTTTCGGTTGGCTACCGCTTGATTAACTATGCGCAATGCGGGGTTAACTTTCACCCTAATAACTGCTTCATTCATTAGTTGCACATTTTCTTCAAGCTGAATAGTAATGTGTTGTGTTTGGTTTGGTTTTATTTTTACAACAACCGTTTTATAACCCATAAATGAGGCCACAAGCGAATCAACTTGTTTAGCAGTGTGAATTTTGAAATTTCCTTCAAAATCGGTGGTTGTGCCAACGGTTGTTCCTTTAAAAGCCACACTAGCAAAAGGAATGGCTTCATTTTTCCCTTTCTCGATAACACGACCTGTAACAATGGTTTGCTGCGCATTTACAATATGCGTTAGCAACAAAAAAATAAAGTGTATGGCGTGCTTCCTAAACATTAATTCTTCACTTCTCTAATTTGCATTCTTATGTCCTTAATCGGACGTTTATTTTTTGCGGTTGGCTGATTGCAAATAGAATCAATAATGTGTATACCTGAGACCACCTCGCCAAACACAGTATATCCACTATCAAGGGGCGGAATACCGCCAATAGTATTGTAGGTTCTTAATTGTTCGGTAGTAAATTCAAAAGGCTTACGTTTAGCAAAAATAGAGTCGGTTATGGTTTGGAAAGTTTTGGTATAGGCCCTTAAGCCTTCTTTATCTCCACGCATACCGAAATCAGCAACTCGTTTTTGGGTTGAGTCAGCATTCATTAAGGTGTAGAAAATATTTGTACGAATCATTTGGTTTTTGTAACCCTCCATTTTTTGCAAGTCTTTGATATTATAGTTTGTACCGCGTACTAAAAAAAATTGTGTTGGATGTGAAGCAAACTCTGGATTGATATTTCTGGCAGCAGACAGTGCACCGTATTTGTGAAAATGATGTGGCCTAAATTCTGCAGGTATTCTATAGCCAAAATCGCTATCGCCAATTACACTGTCTTCTGTTGCGTATCTGGATTTTAAATCACCGCCTTGAGCAGTGCCCTCTGGTGTTACCATGTGGAAAGTTAAGCTATCATAATACCCTGCTCGTACCCATTTTAAAAAGTTATCTCGGTGTAAAGGGGTATCATCATATAAAATCACTTTCATTACACCAAATTTGGTTGTAATTTCAACGTATTTTGGTTTGGGTTCAGTTTGTTTTATGGTTGCAGAAACAACCACCATAAAAATAATTGCCAAACCTATTATCAATCCGCTTTTTTTCATTTTTTCTCTCCTAATTTTTATCTAATATAGAACATATACTTGAGCATATCAATCTTCGTAAAGTTCGTTTTCATCAAAATATGCAACTACTAATTTTCGTAATATCATTTCCTGACTCATTAAATCGGTAAATGCTGGTTTTTTTATTAAATCATAATGCGGCCAACCGTCTTCATCAGTGTGTGTAAACTTATAATATCCATCATAACTTAACAGTTTACAAGTAGCAATGTGAAAAAGATCCATTCTTTCATCTTTACCCAATACACTAGACGTACCTTTTTCTCTCATACCAATTAAAAATAAAAGTCCATTCATATCAGGCTTCTTACCAAACTGCTTTTTTAATTGAAATACAATTTTATACCACTTCATTTTTGTGGCTTCATCCAATTCAAAATTTGCTTCATCCATATTTGCTGCTAAATTAACAATTTAATATGGTGCGTTTGCGAGTTTCAATAATTTTTATATACTTTTATATTCCTATGATGAAACAAATTTGTTTAACGTTGCTTTTATTAGCTTGTTATGGTTTAATCAACGCCCAAGTTACTGACAACTTTAATGATGGAAACTTTACTCAAAATCCAAATTGGGTAGGCGATGATAGCATTTTTCAGGTAACCTCAGGGCAATTACGTTTAAAAGGTACCATTTCTAGCGATGCTTATATAGCTACTTCACATGAGCAAATAGACAGTGTAACTTGGCAATTTTATACCCGTTTTGCATTAAGTCCTAGTACGCAAAATTTCTCTCGGTTTTATGTAATGAGCGATACCTCAAATTTAGAAGGTCCTGTTAATGGATATTATGTGCAGTTGGGAGGTGTAACTGGAAGTACAGACAGTATAACATTCTATAAGCAAACTGGAAATGCTCGTGTTAGGCTAATTGCGGGTAGGCCTTCTACCGTTAGTAAAACCAATAATGTAGTGCGCGTAAAAGTTTTTCGGGATAACTTGGGAAATTGGCAACTTTGGAGTGATAGTGTTGGTGGAAATAATTTTGTGTTGGAAGGTTCCGCCTTTGATAATGTGCACGCCAGTTGTAAGTATTTGGGTTGGTGGATGCGATTCACTGCTGGCAATAGCCAAAACTTTTATTTAGATGATGTAATTGCAAACGATCCGATATACGACACCACACCTCCGCTGGTTGATAGTATTGTTATTAATGACAGCAATAGCATTCGCGTTTATTTTAATGAGCCAGTTGATAGCATTATGGCATTAAATCTTAACAGTTACTTATTACTGCCAAACGCAACAAACCCCCTAAATGTAGTTTGGATTAACAGTCAACAAACGCAAATTAATGTCGCAACAAAATTTACATCAAAACAAAACTATATATTAAATATAAATGGAATTGCAGATATAAATGGAACAGTTATGGTGCCATCCTCAAATCCATTTTTCTTTTATACTCCAGAATTATATGATGTGTTAATAAGTGAATTTTTTCCTGATCCATCCCCACCCATTTTAATGCCCGAACAAGAATATATTGAACTTTATAATAACTCGGGAGTTACAATAAATTTAAAAGGATATAGCATTACTGATGCTTCTAGTACGGCTGTTTTACCAAGCTTTAATTTGGAGGTTGATAGTTTTGTTACGGTATGTGCTAATGCAAATATCGGTTTGTTTATGCCTTATGGCAAAGTAATAGGAGTAAGCAATATGCCATTGTTAAATAACAGCAGCGATAACATTATTTTAAAATCGAGTAATTCCCAAATTATTCATCAAATAAACTACGATTTAAATTGGTATGAAGATGTTTTAAAAAACGATGGCGGTTGGAGTATTGAATTAAAAAGCCCAAAACAACTGTGTAAAGGAAAACAAAATTATACGGCATCGATATCGAATAACGGTGGCACACCAAGCTCAGTAAATTCAGTATGGAATAATCAACCCGATTTATTGCCAGCAAGCGTTAATGGTTTTAGTTTGGTTGGTGATAAAAGTATTAAGGTCCATTTTACAGAACCTTTAGATACCCTATCCATAGCACTTTTAGGTGTTGTATCTAATCCTAATGTGATGGTAAATGATATTCGTGTATTAGGTATAGATACTTTACTCATCATTTTGCAAAATGCATTTACAAAAAATACGGAATATACCTTAACACTTACCAATGTTATGGATTGCAGTGGCAACGATACCACACTTCAATTTCAGTTTAATTATGTTGTACCCGATACAGCCCAAAATTATGATGTACTTATTAGCGAAATATTGGCCGATCCCGATCCGGTTAAACAATTGCCAAATGCCGAGTATGTAGAATTGTATAATAGGAGTAATAAAATGATAAGTTTAAAAAACTGGGTATTGGCGGACGGATCTAGCAGGGCAACTTTACCTAATTTTTTATTGTTACCTGATAGCTTTATCACCATTACATCATCTGCTCATGCACTGCCTTTTGATGTAAATGTGCTCCGTGTATCAGGTTTCCCATCATTAGGAAACGATGAGGATTGGATTACGTTATTTAACGAATCGGGTAAAGTTATTCATGCTATAAATTACACCTCTGCCTGGTTCACCGATGCATTAAAACTTAATGGTGGCTGGAGTTTAGAATTGGTTGATGCAGATAACCCTTGCGGATTAAACAATTGGAAAGCCAGTACAAGTAGCAATGGTGGTACACCATCAAAACAAAATAGTGTGAAGGGCTTTAATGCAGATAATAAACCACCAAAGTTATTACGTGTTTATGCGCGTGATGATAGTAAGGTAGAATTGTTTTTTAATGAAGCAATGGATTCTACGTCATTTTTAAATAACCGTTTCGTGGTTAACGCATCGTATAATCCATTAAGCATAAATGGAGATAAGCCATTTTATGGCAGTACTATGTTGCAATTTAATAGTGTATTTGTGCGCGATAAAGTGTATCAGTTGTTAATTGATAGTGTTAAAGATTGTGCTGGTAATTTTATCCAAGATTACCGAATTGCAGAATTTGGATTGCCTTATTTAGCTGATAGCAACCAACTTCTAATAAATGAAGTCTTGTTTAACCCGCGCAGTGGTGGAGTAGATTTTGTTGAGCTATATAATAGCAGTAATAAGTTATTAGATGTTAAAGACTTATTATTAGCCAAACGCGATGAGTCAGGAAATATAGACCAAATAGAAAATATTGCTCCTGCAGGATTCACAATTAATCCGAATGCGCACGTTGTTGTTACTTCTGCTCCCGAACTTTTACAACAACAATATTATTGTATGTTTCCTGAACAAATCGTAAGGGCCAATACCCCGAGTATGAATGATGATGCTGGAAATATTGTTTTAATAAATACACAAGGAATTGTTTTGGATGATTGGACCTATGACGATAAAATGCATGTGCCACTATTAGATGATAAAGATGGTGTGAGTTTAGAACGGATTGATGCTGTACGATCATCAAATGATAGAACCAACTGGACATCAGCAGCTGCAAGCATTGGTTATGCTACCCCTACATATAAAAACTCACAATATTTAAAAACCGAGCGTGCCGAAAGTGTAATGGAGTTACAACCCAAAACTATTTCACCTGATGGAGATGGTTATGAAGACGTGATGAACATAAATTATTTGTTAAATGAAAATGGTTATATAGGAACGCTTACTGTTTTTAATGCCGCAGGAATGGAAGTGAAGCAACTTTTTAAAAATAATGTTTTAGGAACAAGTGGCACCTATACTTGGGATGGTACAGCGGATAATGGACAAAAAGCACCTGTCGGTTTGTATGTCTTTTATTTCGAAACATTTAATCTTAAAGGAGAGGTGAAATCTTACAAAACAGTAGGTGTAGTTGCTGCTAAATTTTAGTGGTAATTAATTTTTTTGATACACAGCAAATACAAAATCACCTTTTTGTTCCTGCTTAATTAGTTCATCTTCTAGTTTAAATAGCTTTTGTAAGGTATCCTGTGCTTCGGGTTTATTAAAATGATGTGCAATATCTTTTAGAATAAAAGTAAGTAAGTTTCCTCCGTAGTTTTTTTGTTCAAGTACTTTAAAGTTACTTTCCATTATTGGTAGAATAGTTTCGGATTCAACTGCCTCTGAAGGGTCAGAAATGACCATACGCAATAATCCTGGGAAGTATATCTTAGTCTTTACAATGGATGAATTTTTACGGATTTTAAATTGAGCAGGAACTATTGTTTGATAAATCTGCTCCACTAGTTTTTTACGTGATGAAGAAAATTGAAAACGATTTGCACCAACATACTCATTCAATATTAGTAATCCATTTGGTTTAAGGGTATAAAGTACTTTTTTCAAAATGGCATTTATGTTTTTAAAATGGTGTAATGACGAGTGGAACAACACAACATCATAATGTTCAATCGGCCATTGGTCATTATACACATCACCTACAAAAAAATTACAATTGTTTATTCCTCGCTCAACAGCTGTTTTATTAGCATCTTCAATGGCTTTGGGTGCAATATCAAAGGCATCAATATTTGCAAAATTCGGGTAAATGGCAAACTCCAATTCGCGTTGGCCGGTTCCACATCCTATACTAAGCATGTTTAGGGTTGATGCATTGGTAAGCCATTTTTCAGTTACATAATTTGGATAAATTTTAGTTTTACTTCCAGTTATTAACTCATTCCAACGTTCGCGAACTGCATCAACTTGCCACCAATTGCTTCCTGGTAAATCACCTTCATTCCATGTGCTTTTTATTCTTGTTTCATTGTTGCTAATCAATTTTTTAGCAGCATATGCAGCTCCACGTTCTTGTATTTTAAACCAAAGGTCAACCACATCTAAATAAGTAAATAATGCCATAACGCAACTTACACCAATGCCATAAATAAAACACGTTCAATTTGTGCGGGTAATTGAAACATACCATCTTCACTAATAAAATGATAATTTGAATTGGCCACATATGTATCTTTAAGTACTATACCCGTTGTTACTTCAAAAGAGCCTATAATATCTTTTTGATCAGGTTTGTCGGGTGTTTTACAACGCTCATCAACTACATACATAAATCCGTTTGATGAGATGGGATGAGTTCCTGCCGCAAACTCTGCAAACACCAACATGGTTTTATGGAAAAAATCTACAAAAGTTGGATTGTACAAAATATTGTCATGAATAATGGGTTCACCTTGATTTTTTAGTAGGCCTAATATTGCACGTTGATTTTTAACTTCTGCCATGGTTGTTGCATCAAGCAGCGTAAGTATGGTGGTATCTTTGCCATTAATCTCGCTTTGCAACGCATATAAATTCATCATATCGCAAATTTAAGTAAATTAGTATTGTGGATCTTCTAAAAATCCATTTGTGATATAGTTTAGGTAAACTTACATTTGCCGCCTTTAATAGTAATACCTAAGTTAATGTCGAAACAAAAACTAAAGCGCTTTGCCGAGTTTGCAGACTATTCGCATACTTTCGATTTTGCTTACCAGTTAAAGGGTAAATGGAACGAAGTTGTTTTTAAAAATAATCATCCGATTGTTTTAGAATTGGGTTGTGGTAAGGGAGAGTATACGGTTGCATTAGCGAAAGAAAATCCCGAAAAAAACTTTCTTGGCCTGGATATTAAAAGCAACCGCATGTGGGTAGGTGCAAAAAAAGCATTGGAAAATAACATGAGTAATGTGGGGTTTATGCGCACCTTAATGGATCGTATTAGTGACTTATTTGCTCCTGGTGAAGTATCCGATATTTGGATTACATTTCCTGATCCATTTATACGCCACCGCAGTGCTAAACATCGTTTAACTCATACGCGTTTTTTGCGTTTGTACAAGCAAATTTTAAAGCCTGGTGGTGTTGTTAATTTTAAAACAGATAGTGACGAGTTGTTCTCATTCACACAAAACATGTTGCAATATTTAGATATTACCCCCGAAATTGTTGAATATAACGTGCATGCAAACCCCGAAGCAGAGCCAATGCTCAAAAATGTGCGCACCCATTACGAGAATTTATTCTTAAAAAAAGGGAAAACCATAAAATTCACTCGTTTTAAGTTGGATAATTTGAAAGATGAAAAAGCAGTTGGTTTCGAAGCGTGGTTTGAAAATGAACGATTAAAAATGATAGCCGAGGGCAAAAGCACGGGGTTATAACCAATATGATATTATCTTTGGTAAACAGTTATATAAACTTGTAATATGCAAAAAATCTACACTTCTGAATGTTCTTTTTCGTTTGATGAAATTCGTTCCGGAAAATTTTCGATTGAAGATGAGTATTTAAACTACACTTTAAACTTTTGCAAAGATTGGTTAAGTGGTACTACGCATTTTACATTTACCACTTCGGGCAGCACTGGTTCACCTAAAGCTATAGTTGCTGATAGGGAGCATATGCTTCTTAGTGCAAGGGGTACCATTAAAGCAATTCAGTTAACAGCAGCGGAGCATGTGTATTTATGTATCAGCAGTAAAATGATTGGCGGTGCCATGATGCTGATTAGGGCCATGGAATTAGGTTGCGATATTACTATTGTTTTGCCTACATCTAACCCATTAGATATCATTGACGAAAATCACCCTTATACCTTTATTTCTTTTGTTCCTATGCAGGTTTTTGAGGTGCAATCCGATGTGTCTATACAAAGAAAATTAAATCGTTGTAAGCACATTTTATTGGGTGGAGCATCAGCCAATGAAAACACTTTACTTGCACTGAGCAAATTAACTTGCGAGGTTTGGCAAACTTATGGTATGACAGAAACTTTAAGCCACATTGCTTTAAGAAGAGTTGGTAAGGATAAATATTATGAAGTGCTAGAAGGCGTTCATATTAAAAAGGACGAAAGAAATTGTTTATGTATCAGTTCACCTATTACAGACGACCAATGGCTTTTAACCAATGATGTAATTGATTTAGTTGACGAAACTCATTTTGAATTGGCAGGAAGAATTGATGATGTGATAAACAGTGGCGGAATCAAAATTTTTAGTTATGATGTGGAGCACGCAATTATTGAAAAAATGAACGAGTTGGAGATTCCTCCTAAACCTATGTTTGTTTGCCGTAAGCCAGATGAAAAATATGGAGAGTCTGTTGTAGTTGTAATGATGGGAGAGAAAATAAATGATGAAGTATTGGAGCAATTGAAAGATTATTGTAAAAACACATTAGGAAAGTATGCTGCTCCCAGACATTTTTATTTCGTTAATGAGTTTGAAAAGTTAGAAAGTGGTAAATTGGATAAAAAATCAACGCTAAAAAACGTGTTAAATAAGGATTAACTAGCTGATTTTATGGCATATCACCTATTATTTAAAAATAAATTTTTTTAAAACTAGAGTTTTTTATATTCGCATTAAAATAAAAATATACCACTATGTATTGGACATTAGAATTAGCCTCATACCTTGACGATGCACCATGGCCTGCAACAAAAGACGAATTAATTGATTATGCAATTCGCAGCGGGGCACCACTTGAGGTAATTGAAAACCTGCAAGAAATGGAAGATGACGGAGAACCCTTTGAAAGTATTGAAGAGGTTTGGCCTGATTATCCAACCAATGAAGATTACTTTTATAACGAAGACGAACTTTAAAGAAAAAGGGGATATCCCCTTTTTCTTTACTTAAATAAAACAATCTGTGTCAATCCATATAAAATCCTAAAAGACTGCAGTGCTAATTCGATAAAGCCTTTAAATAGGCAGTTTCGTTAACTGTAATTTTATACAAAACTTTGTTGTAATGTTTGTTTAACTTTTCGTTTTGTAACGGGGCTAAATTCGTTGTTGTTGTAATAAGTCTTATATTTTATTTAGGAAAAGTTATAAATCATTTGTTGCACCGTCTGTGTCTTCGGCAACAAGCACACTTTGGTATTTCGATAAGAAATCGTTTTTACTTTCGGCTACATTTACTGCATAACGCAAGCCGGCACCTTTACCAATCACTTTTACTAAATTTAATTCTAGCAAAGTGGTAAAATCACGTTGTATGGTTTTGCGGTTGCAATCAAATTCTGTAACCAATTCTTTTGTGCTTATAAATCCTTTATGTTGTATGATGTACATGATCAATTTCTGACGCTGATTAAGTACACTATCGTCAAACTCTTTCAGCCTGTAACCACGTTCAAATACGTAGTTCATAATGTTTTTCTGACGAGGATTTAAACTCTCAAATTCAACTTGCTGGCGGAAATAAGAGCGTAACAAGGTTTTTAAACGATCCAATTGTCCACCAAACAACATCATACCAAAATCAAGTTGTTGTTGTTCTGTTGCTGTAATTTTTTCTACATCTCTTGTTTCACCTAAAAATGCATGATAATCGTTTTTATTGGTATAAAACTCATGTTCTAAACTCAATAAACCATTCATGTTTAAGTTGTGCTTAGCTAACCAAAAGTTTTGCAATAAAGTAGCAATTTTAGATTTTGCCTCACTAAATAATTTAATCTGTAGCAATTTAAAATGTAATACCCAACTCTGAACTAACGCATGGTTTTCAGTATCGTTATTCATGTATTCAAATAAACTTTCCAACTCCATTTCAGAATTAGGGCTTATTCTTTCTGCCGCACGCGTAGCATTAACCGTAAATAAGTTTACATCATCACGGTTATTGTATAAGTCAAGTATCAGTATTTTTTGCAGTTGATGCATCATGCCAATATTTAAAGGCTGATCTAACTGTGTATTTAACCAGTCTTCTGCTTTTATGTATTGCTCAATACTTCTCTCATTAAGTGCCTTAGGTTTAATCTTCCCTTCTACAATATATTTAACGGTTTTAATGTCAACCAAGTTATGGTCTACTGCATTGGCGTAATATGTGCGCAATATGGCGCTATTACTTTGTTCAATTTGTTTGATGTTATCGGGCAAATCAATAAAATCGTATATTTTAAGTAGTTCGGCATATTGATGAAAGTAATCGTAATGATGACTTTCAATAGCTATTACCGGTTCTAGTTTATTTACCAATATCATAACACCAAAACTACACGCCACACCAATTACTTTTAAGTTGGTACACTTTCTACATTTCGTGGATATTGCCTTTTAGGAAGGTTTATTAAATGTTAAGTAGATGTAAAGTCTTGATAAATGCGACATTACCGCCTTCTTAAAAACTAGACAGCATTAAAATTTGACTGTGGAGAATTGGTGCATAAACAATGCTTGACGGTCTATCAATGCGACAAATATTGCTGTGTTGTTTAAATATCAATCTATAGTTTTTCCAATTCGTTTAAGTATATCTCAGCTTGTTGGATCAGCTTTTCTCTTTCATCAGGTTGCATTTTATGCAATACATTATACATCATTCCAATGCGGTTGTTATTACCTAATAAGTGATGGTTGCGTTCGTAAAAATGCCAATATAAACTATTAAATGGACAAGCTTTTTCTCCAATCTTAACAGCTTTTTTATAGTAGCAACTAGTGCAATAATCACTCATTTTATCTATGTAATTTGCTGATGATACATAAGGCTTACTGCCTACAATTCCTCCATCAGCAAACTGACTCATGCCCCTGGTATTGGTAATTTCAACCCATTGTAAAGCATCTATATAAATTCCTAAATACCATTCGTCTAATTCTGTTGGATGTATGCCTGCTAGTAAAGCAAAATTCCCTGTAATCATTAGTCGTTGTATGTGATGGGCATAAGCATTATCTAGGCTATTTTGTACTGCGTGTTTAATGCAGTTCATATTGGTATCCGCATCCCAAAAGTAATGTGGTAGTTTGGTTTGATGATTAAAAAAGTTTAGCGTTTCATAATCGGGCATCTTCCACCAATATATGCCGCGCATATACTCACGCCAGCCAATAATTTGCCTTACAAACCCTTCTATTTGTGGCAAAGTAATTTTAGACTGATTGTTTTGCCACTCATCAATGGCATATTGCACCACCTCTATTGGTGAAATGAGTTTGATGTTTAACGCAAACGATAAACGCGAATGGAATAGGTAGTTTTCTTTGGTACTCATTGCATCTTGAAAATGCCCAAAATAGGGTAAACTCTCTTTTACAAAATAGGCTAATAAGTTTAAAGCATCTTGCCTTGAAACGGGCCATGTAAAAGCCTTAGGATTGATGTTGCCAAAATAGACTGCACCGCTTTGTTCGATATCTTTTATTACCTCGCTTACATCTATCTTTAGTAAATTATGCTGCGGTGCGGGAGGTGTTCCTTTCCATTTTTTGCGGTTATCCTCGTCATAGTTCCATTTTCCGCCCACGGGCTTTTCACCATCCATTAATAAGTTGTAACGTTTACGCATGGTCCTGTAGAAGGTTTCCATTAAAATTTGTTTTTTCCCTTCAAACAAATTTTTCACTTCATCGCGCGTACTTAAAAAATGTGCACTGTCTGTAAACGAATATGGAATGGTCAGCAGCTTACTATAATCTTGTAA
>CANLLM010000051.1 GCA_947491825.1 Bacteroidota bacterium | reverse complement strand
GATGGTTTCCAACCCAATTCATTCATAATTTTGTTGGCATCAATGGCGTAACGTAAATCATGTCCTGCACGATCGGTTACATAACTAATCAACTTCTCCGATTCACCTTCTTGTCTGCCCAAACATTTATCCATGGCCTTACAAATCACTTTTATCAAGTCTATATTGGTCCACTCATTAAAGCCTCCAATATTATATGTTTCACCAACATTGCCCTTATGAAAAACATCATCAATTGCACGCGCATGATCAACAACATACAACCAATCACGTACATTCTCCCCTTTACCATACACCGGTAATGGTTTATTGTTTCTGATGTTATTGATAAAAAGCGGAACTAATTTTTCTGGAAATTGATTTGGGCCGTAGTTATTTGAGCAGTTACTTATTACCACACGAATTTTATACGTGTTATGATAAGCGCGCACAAAGTGATCGCTAGCGGCTTTACTTGCACTGTATGGGCTTTGAGGGTCGTATGGCGTACTTTCCAAGAAGAAACTATCATCATGTAAACTACCATAAACCTCATCAGTAGATACATGGTAGAAAAGCTTATCATTCATGTTGTCTTTCCAAGCGGTTTTGGCAGCATTTAATAAGTTTACCGTACCTACTACATTAGTCATTACAAAGTCCATCGGATTAGTAATACTTCTATCTACATGGCTTTCGGCAGCTAAATGAATAACATCCGTAAATCCAAATTTATCAAACAAATTATTTATTTCGGCAGCATCAACCAAATCGGCTTTTATAAAAGTGTAATTAGGCGCGTTTTCTATATCAGTAATGTTTTTAAGGTTACCTGCATAGGTAAGTTTATCTAAATTATAAATATGATAATCAGGGTACTTATTTACAAACAATCTTACTACGTGAGACCCTATAAAACCAGCACCTCCGGTGATTAAAATTTTTTTATTCGTCATGTTATTCAATACTTATTATGCACTTAAAATGGTACAAATTATTCATTATAAATGGTTATTTCCCCTCAGACATCGGCTAACCAAACGCCCTAATTATTAAAAGCAATATATAATTTGTAAACAAATTATTGGTCAGCCCCCTTTAACGCGTGTAAATGCAACTCCCACTTCCAAGCTGTTTCGAGTGCATTATCCAAACTTCTTTCCGCTTTCCATCCCAATATTTTCCTTGCTTTATCGCATGAGGCAAAAATTTGTACCACATCCCCATCTCTGCGCGGACCAAATGCATAATTTAGTTTCTTACCGCTTACTTTTTCAAAGGCAGATACTACCTCCAGCACTGTATTTCCATTTCCGGTACCTATATTAAAAACAGCATATTGGTCTGCGTGAGTATTTAAAAACTCGATTGCCTTTACATGTGCTTTTGCTAAATCAACCACATGAATATAATCACGAATACAGCTTCCATCCCGTGTAGGATAATCGCTACCGAAAATCGTTAATTTCTCACGCAACCCTATAGCTGTTTGGGTTACAAACGGAATTAAATTATTAGGAACTCCATTGGGTAGCTCTCCTATTAGGGCGCTATCGTGCGCTCCAATTGGATTAAAGTATCGTAAGGCAACAATTTTAGTAGTGGATGATTTAGCTACATCAAACAACAACTCTTCACCTATTTTTTTTGTATTGCCGTATGGCGAGTTTGCCTTTACAACAGGGGAATTTTCAGTAATTGGGAGTGCATCAGCTTTTACATCTCCATAAACCGTGCAACTTGATGAAAAAACTAAGTGGTTAACACCATGAGCTTGCATGGCTTCAACCAAATTTAAAGTACCACCAACGTTGTTTTCGTAATAGGCCAATGGTTTTTCAACCGACTCGCCAACTGCTTTATAAGCTGCGAAATGAATAACAGCTTTTATATCATCATGTGCTACAAAAACTTCATTTAGTGCATGTTTGTCTCTGATGTCAACTTTTATAAAATCAAACGGTTTACCTGATACTTTTTTAATGTTATCTAAAACTTGCGGACTAGAGTTCTCGAAATTATCAATGGCTACCACATCGTATCCTGCTTGCTGCAGTTCAACTAACGTATGCGAACCAATGAATCCAGCCCCACCTGTTACTAATATTTTCATATTTTGAAGGTTAAAAACAGGCTGCAAGATAAGAATTTAGCTTGAAGATAATAGCAGTTATGATTAAGTTTTGTGGGATACTTATGGCATTTAATAAGTAAACGTTCCGTGTAAAGATTTAACAATAACTTCCTTTTTATCTGCCAACTCTACATGTCCAATAACCTGAGCATCAATACCAAAAGATTTTGCTAACAGAATCAATCCATCAGCGGTTTTTTCGTTAACATAAAACTCCAGCAAACTACCCATATTAAATACCTTGTACATCTCGTGCCAATCACTACCACTTTGCAACTGAATCATTTCAAATAATAATGGGGTGGAGAATAGATTATCTTTAACAAAACGTAACCCGTTGGTGTAGTGTAAAACCTTGGTATGTGCGCCACCGGTGCAATGTATCATACCATGTATTTGATTAAAATAATGATCAAAAACCTGTTTAATAATTGGCGAAAAAGTGCGTGTTGGTGATAAGATCATTTTACCTACATTTAAAGGATGGCCTTCCACTTTATCCGTTAATTTCAAACCTCCTGTGTATACCAATTCATCAGGCACCAATTGATCGAAACTTTCTGTAACATTTTTGTAATGCGCAGAAAGTACATCATGTCGAGCCATGGTAAGCCCATTACTACCCATACCTGCATTATATTCTTTTTCGTAAGTGGTTTGTCCGAAACCAGCAAAACCAACAATCACATCACCAGGTCTAATATTCTTATTATCAATAATGCTGTTGCGTTTTGTACGAGCAGTAACCGTGCTATCAACAATGATAGTGCGCACCAAATCACCCACATCAGCTGTTTCTCCTCCTGTAGCATGTATATTTACTCCGTAACTGCGGAGCATTTCAATAAACTCTTCCGTACCTTCAATAATGGTTTGAATAACCTCTCCTGGAATTAAATTTTTGTTTCTGCCAATTGTGCTTGAAATTAAAACATCTTGGTAAACACCAGCTGCTAATAAATCATTTGTGTTCATCACAATTGCATCTTGTGCAATGCCTTTCCAAACGCTTAGGTCTCCTGTTTCTTTCCAGTATAAATAAGCTAAACTACTTTTGGTACCTGCACCATCGGCATGCATGATGTTACAATAAGCAGCATCACCCCCTAAAAAATCAGGAACAATTTTACAAAAAGCTTGAGGAAATAACCCTTTATCAATATTTTTAATGGCAGCGTGTACATCTTCTTTTTGAGAGGAAACGCCACGTTTCATGTATTTATCGGAAATCATTGTGCAGAAACTAATTTACTGCGAAGATAATACATCATTATCAAAACAATTACCCCGAATTAATCAACAACACACTTTTATTATTTGTGTATTGCACCGGTATTCCTACTTTTGAAGCATGCAGCAACGCAAAAAATTGTTTTTATTAGACGGTATGGCTTTGGTTTACCGTGCCTATTTCGCTTTTAGCAAGAATCCTAGAATCACATCTTATGGTTTTAACACATCGGCTATATTTGGTTACGTGAATACTTTATTAGATGTATTAAAAAAAGAAAAACCAACACATATTGGGGTAAGTTTCGATACATCGGCACCAACAGCTCGTCATGATGAATATGAGCATTATAAAGCACACAGAGATGAACAGCCCGAAGATATTACTAAAGCGCTTCCATATATTTTAAAAGTAACCGAGGCGATGCGAATACCGCTTTTAATTAGGGATGGATATGAAGCAGATGACGTGATTGGCACATTGGCTAAAAAGGCAGAACAAGAAGGCTTTGATGTTTTCATGATGACTCCCGACAAAGATTTCGGACAATTAGTTAGTGAGCACATTTTTATATACAAACCAGCACGTATGGGCAACGATTTTGAAATTTTGGGTGTCCCTGAAGTTTTAAAACGTTGGGAAATTACCGATATTAAACAGGTAATTGATATTTTAGGTATGTGGGGTGATGCAGTAGATAATATTCCCGGAATTCCTGGAGTAGGTGAAAAAACAGCAAAAGTTTTTGTTCAAAAATACGGCAGCATGGAGGGTTTATATGCGCATGTTGAAGAGCTGAAAGGCAAACAAAAAGAGAATGTAATTAATTTTCGCGAACAAGCATTTTTAAGTAAACGATTAGCAACTATTGATACCAATGTTCCAATAGATTTAGTTGAAGAGGAGTTGATTCTAGAAGAACCCGACAGAGAAGAAGTTGAAAAACTTTTTAACGAGTTGGAGTTTAAAACGTTGGCTAAGCGTGTTCTTGGAGTAGAGATGGAAGTTCTTGCAAGTAGCAATAAAGGATCAGCCTCTGTTGGTTTCGACTTATTTAATCAAGGAGCATCAACCACATCAACATTAATTGAGACTGCGATAGAAGCCGAAACAACAATCTTAAACCTAAATAACATTAATAATACGCCACACGAATACATACTTGTTGAAACGGATGATCATTTGCAAACTATTTTAACAGAATTAATGCAGCAGCCTGAGGTTTGTTTTGATACTGAAACATCGAGCTTAGATAAAATTGACAATAACATAGTTGGCTTTAGTTTCAGCTATAAATCTCAACATGGGTATTATGTTGCATGTCCCGAAAATTTTGATGAGGCCAAGCGTTTACTAGAAATTTTTAAATCTGTTTTTGAGAGTGAATCCATTACCAAAATCATTCAAAATGTAAAATTTGATTTGAGTATCTTACAGATGTATGGTTTAGGTTTAAAAGGACCCATTTTCGACACCATGTTGGCACACTATTTAATAGAGCCTGATTTGCGGCATGGTATGGATTTTTTATCGGGGATTTACTTAAACTATGAACCAATAAGTATAGAGACATTAATTGGCAAAAAAGGTAAGAACCAATTGAGTATGCGTGATGTAGAATTGGAAAAAATAAAAGAATATGCTGTTGAAGATACTGATATTACCTTTCAACTTAAACAAAAATTAGCCCCTCAACTTATTGCGTGCGAAGCAGAAAAATTATTATTTGAATTGGAACAACCATTGGTTCCTGTTTTAGCTAATATGGAAAAAGAAGGAGTTAAAATTAATAAACAGTTTTTAAATGATTATTCAGTTGAACTACAAATAGAAATTACCCAGTTAGAAAAACGTATCATTGAATTAGCAGGGGTCGATTTTAATATTGCATCGCCTAAGCAATTAGGCGAGGTTTTATTCGACCATTTAAAACTTGACCCGAAAGCCAAAAAAACCAAGACCGGACAATACCAGACCGGAGAAGATGTTTTGCAAACACTAAACGAACACGAAATAATACGCTGTATTTTAGAGGTTCGTCAACTACAAAAATTAAAATCAACTTATGTTGACGCGTTGCCTGAATTGATTAATCAAACTACAGGGCGTTTGCATACTTCATTTAACCAAGCAGTAGCAGCAACAGGAAGATTAAGCTCTAATAATCCTAATTTACAAAATATACCTATAAGAACTGAAAAAGGTCGTGAGGTGCGTAAAGCCTTTATTGCACGAAACGAAGAATATGTGCTTTTAAGTGCAGATTACTCACAAATAGAATTACGAATCATCGCGTCAATGGCTAACGAAGAGGCAATGATTGAGGCATTTAAACAAGGTATTGATATCCATACAGCAACCGCTGCTCGTGTATATGGAATAGAAGTAAAAGAGGTAACTTCTGAACAAAGAAGAAACGCAAAAGCAGTGAATTTCGGCATTATTTATGGCCAATCAGCATTTGGATTATCGCAAAGTTTGTGCATACCTCGTAAAGAAGCCGCAACCATTATTGATGAGTATTGGAAACAATATCCAAATATTAAAAACTACATGAACATCACCATTAATTTTGCCAAAGAAAATGGTTACGTTCAAACTTTAATGGGCCGCAGAAGATACTTACGCGATATCAACTCGGCCAATTTTACCGTGCGCGGATTTGCCGAACGAAATGCCATTAATGCCCCTGTACAAGGCAGTGCAGCCGACATGATAAAACTCGCAATGATTAATATCTACAATCGCATGCAACAATTAGGGAGCCTTAAATCGAAAATGATTTTACAGGTACATGATGAGTTATTGTTTGATGTGTTTAAACCAGAAATTGAGTTGATGAAGCAACTAGTAAAAGAAGAAATGGAAAAAGCAATGCCATTACAAGTACCTGTTATAGTAGAATCGGGCATTGGTGATAATTGGTTAGAAGCGCATTAGTAAATCTATTTAATATAATTAATTTATGAGTTGGTTCAGTCCTGATATTACTTTTTTAGACAATAAATTATACGATTTACTGCTATTTGCAGTAATACTAGTTACTGGACTTTTATTTAAACGATTTGGAGCCAAGTTTCTGAGTAAACAATCGTTCCGTATTTTTAAATCATTCTCCCATAATCAATTTAGTGAGGTTTTTATTGAGTTACTTCGTAAACCGTTAGAGCAACTCATAACTGTACTTATTCTATATTTTGCATTCGAACGACTAAACTTCCCAAGTACCTGGCAATTAGTTCCCATAGATAAAATTGGCATTCGACTAATTATGCTGGTGGTATGGCAAATCGCATTCTTTATTGTTGTTTGTAGGATACTATTGAGGACAACCGATTTTTTCACATTTGTTCTTATAAACCGTGAATCTTTACCAATATCTCCTGAATTAGGTAACTTTTTAAAAGAGTTGATTAAAGTACTTATTGTTGTGCTCTGCATATTTGCCGGTTTACGGATAATTTTCCACGTTAATATTACCGCATTAGTTGCTTCATTAGGTATAGGAGGTTTGGCAGTTGCTTTGGCCGCACAAGACACATTAGCTAATTTATTAGGATCATTTGTGATATACCTTGATAAGCCTTTTAAAACAGGAGATTTAATTGAAGCAGGAGAAATAAAAGGAAAGGTTGAACATGTGGGGTTTAGAACCACACGTATAAGAACTCTTGAAAAAAGTTTACTTACCGTACCCAACAAAAAGTTAATTGATGTAGCCTTAAATAATATTACACTAAGTGAGGCACGCAGGGTAAAATTTGAATTGGGATTAACTTATGCAAGCAAATCGAGTCAAATATTAAATATTATAACTGATATTAAAACCGTATTGCTAAACCACCACAAAATAGGAGAAGATATTACCGTTCATTTTACAGATTTCAGTTCAAGTTCTCTTAATATTTTGGTATTGTATTTTGTAATGAGCAACGAATACGACTTAATGGTAGAAGTGAAAGAAGAGGTAAATATGGAGATAATGGCAATTATTGAAAAGCACGGATGCGAATTCGCATTCCCTACTCAAACCATTCATATCCAGAAATAATTAGAAACTTAATTTAAATTTGATGTGAAAAATCTGTACTGGTTTTTATTGATGATAATTATGTCATGGAACGGTACTTTTTTTTTATTTTTTGTCAATATTTTGACAACCATTAAAAAAACTCAACTTTAAGTTGTGATTAATAAAAAATCATGCATCTTTGCATCGCGTTAAAAGAGAAACAAAAATAAATTTATTTTTAAACCTTCTTTTCAAACCGACTGCGGGCGTTAAGCGCAGTCCACTAAAATTGCCCTCGTGGGGTTTAATGGTTATACAGGCTAATTAAGGGACTCTTCGGAGTCCCGAGATTAGCTGTTTTTGTTTAACGTATTTTCTATTTCATTTTATTTCTTGCTATTGTCAACCTTCCTGCTGAAATTTGGTGTCTGTACGTTATTAACGTAACCGCGTGAAGAAACTCATTAAACTCAATCAAATAATTTTAACGGTGCTGTTATTGGCGCTTATGCCTACCAAGCTATTGGCCCAAGGTATGTATACGCAATTTGGTCAGAACCGAGTACAATACAATAAGTTTGTTTGGAGTTTTGTGCGCTCAGAAAACTTTGATGCCTATTTCTACTCAGGAGGTAGGGAACTAGCCTCCTTTGCTGCCAGAACAGCTGAAGAGCAATTAAACAACTTAGAAAAAATAGTTGACCACAGATTAAGTAGTAGGGTTGAGATTATTTGCTATAATACCCAGCAAGAATACAAGCAAGCTAATTTTGGGTTATCAGATCAACCCGCCAATTTAGGAGGCGTAACACAAGTAAGTAACAATCGATTTTTTATATACTTTAACGGTAACCGTGGAGATTTTGAAAAACGCATAAAAGAAGGTTTAGCACTTGTATTGATTAACGAATTATTATTTGGTGGAAACATACAAGACCGCATTCAAAATGCTGCTTTATTAAACCTACCTGAATGGTACTTTTCGGGTCTCACTTCATATATTGCTGAAGAGTGGAATACCGCAAACGATAATAAACTTAAAGACATAATAAATAGCGGCAGACTTAAAAAATTTAATCGCTTAGTTCATACAGAACCTAGGCTAGCTGGCCGCTCGTGGTGGCGTTTTTTGGTTGAAAAGTATGGCATTGAAGTAATCTCAAACATGCTTTACATATCAAAGCTAAGCAGGAATTATGAAACAGCATTAATTTATGTATCAGGTATTGATTTAAAGCAAGCCGGAAAAGATTGGCTCGAGTTTTATAAAGAACAATATGCTAAAGAAGATAACCTGCGCACTTTACCGCTTCAAGAAATAAAAGTTAGAAAACGATTAACACCCTACATTGAGGCTAAACTAAAGGTTGCTCCCAAAGGCGATTTTATTTCCTTTACAACCAACAAAGGTGGCAAATACAAAGTTTGGACCGTTAACCTAAAAACAGGAAAACATAAACGTATTCATAAGGGTGGAGTTAAATACTACCAACGCGAATTAGATCACTCTTTTCCAATGATTTCATGGCATCCCGGTGGTGAAAAATTATCTTATGTACATGAACGAAGGGGTAAAATTTACATCACCACAGTTGATTTATTAACTAAGAAAAAGACTAAAGTATTATTCCTTAAGTTTGATAAGATAACAGGCTTTGCATATTCAGATAATGGAGGAACACTTATCATATCTGCAATTAGAAAAGGGCAAAGTGATTTGTACTTGTATGATATGCAAACACGCAGAGAAAGACAAATAACTAACGACCCTTTTGACGACTTAATGCCAATGTATGTTGATGGTGGTGCTAAAGTAATATTTGCATCAAACAGAAATAGCGACTCTTTAGGTTCAGCAGCATCAATGACTTTATCGCCTAACAATAACTTAGACATTTACCTATATGACCTAGAACGTATTGGGCAAGTGAATGCTTTAAAACGTTTAAGCAATACACCAAGTATTAACGAAACACACCCTATTGAATTTAATAATCAATATTACAGTTACCTTACAGAATATAATGGCATTGTAAACCGATATGCTGTTAGGGTTGAAGAGCAATATGATTACACCGAACTACAAATATTAAGAAAAGATTCACTTCGTACTATAGATACTTTATACTTTGAGCAACTAGAAGATAAAGGAAATGAATTTACCCATAACGGAAGAACCATCCGTTTAGGGAACAATGTAGAAAAAATCGATACCATTATTCATACAAAAGATGTGGTGTTTACTTACCCACTAACCAACTACAGCAGGGGAATTATTGCACACGATGTTTGCCGTCAAACCCAGAGGCAATACGACTTTTTATTGAACGACAGGCGTTACGTGATATTTGAAGCGCCACTAGAAAAACAAATAGTAGAAACAGGTAAAAAGACAGAGACATACCCAAACATGTATAGGTTAAAAACTGGGCATGCAACAAAGCCATTTGTAACTGGCGAAACTATTTTTAAACCGCGTATTTTACGTGGAGAAAACCCTGTGGCTCTCCAAGCCCTCGCTCCAAAGAAAATAAGTGAAGATAGTACTGATAAATTCTTTTTTGTAAGCGACTTTACTCCAAGCAACTTCACTCCAGAAGAAATAAAACCATCGTTTAAACAAGCAGTTGTTACAACAGGTAAATTTTTAAAAGTAAGTGCGCCTAAGTTTTACAATGTCACTTTCTTCACAGATAAATTGGTAACTCAACTTGATAATTCTGTAATCAACTCATACTACCAACCAATTACACCGGGTGGTGAAAATTTATTTAATACAGGCCTTAACGGTATGTTTAAGTTTGGTTTGGTTGATTTGTTTGAGGATTATAAAATAGTAGGTGGTTTTAGGTTGCCATACAATTTAGTAGGGGCCGATTATTTTTTAACTTACGAAAACCTTAAACGCAGACTAGATCAGAAGATAACCTTGTTTCGCCAAAGCAGAGAAGGTGCTGCCGAAGGAACAGTAACCAAAAACACCGTACACGAAGTTAGGTATGAATTAAAATATCCAATAAATCAAGTATGGAGTTTGCGTGGTAATATTTTTACACGAGTTGATAGAGACGTTTTTAAAGGAATAAACATACCTACACTTGCCAAACCAGATAGGGAAGATATATGGACAGGGCATAAAGGCGAAGTGGTATTTGATAACACCATACCTAAAGGTTTAAACTTATTGGATGGCACCAGATTTAAGGTTTTTTATGAGCAGTACATTAACTTTAACAATGATAAGATTAGACTCAATGCGGCTGGATTTGATTTGAGGCATTACGAACCCATTCATAAAAACATTATTTTATGTACACGCTTTACCGCCAACACATCTTGGGGCCAGCAAAAAGTTAAATATGTAATGGGTGGAGTTGACAACTGGCTATTTCCAAAATATGAACAAAGCAATAACCCTTCAACACAAACCAACTACTCGTTTCAAGCATTAGCTACCAACATGCGTGGGTTTAAACAAAACATACGTAACGGAAGCACTTTTGCAGCGGCTAGTGTAGAAATAAGAATACCCATTGTATCATACATCGCCAACAGGCCAATTCGTTCCGACTTTTTAAATAATTTACTACTTATGCCATTTTTTGATGTGGGAACCGCCTGGACAGGAAGTGGCCCATATAGCGATGAAAATACATTTAATCAAAAAATAATTGAAGTTCAAAACCTAAAAGCTACCGTAATAAATGTTCGTGAACCCATTATAGCGGGCTTTGGTCCAGGGTTAAGAAGTAAATTGATGGGTTATTATATTAGGCTTGATATAGCATGGGGAATACAAGACTACGAGGTTGCTAAAAAGCCTATGTATCATTTTTCTTTGAGTATGGATTTTTAATTATTTTCACTAAATTAGTGTTGCCAAATTTATGATATCATGAAAAAGATTTTACTTATTGTCGTAACCATAATGATCGCCATAATTGGATTTCTTTCGTACGAGGGAATATGGGCTAGTGCCAATATTGAGAAAAACGAAGAAGGTGGTTATTTAATGA
Source organism: Bacteroidota bacterium (assembly GCA_947491825.1). Lineage (GTDB taxonomy): Bacteria > Bacteroidota > Bacteroidia > UKL13-3 > UKL13-3 > UBA6183. The sequence goes on along the minus strand of CANLLM010000051.1, from coordinate 7,175 downwards.
TTGGAATTGAACACGTTGGTGCATATTACAAAATAAGTAACACCATGAAAAGGTTAGAGAAAGAGGTTACAGAAGCAGGAATTAAAAACCCAAGTTTTGCAGGAATGTACTATGATGATCCCGAAAAGGTGGCAGAAGATTCGTTAAGAAGTTTTGCAGCCGTAATTATTAATAACCCTAAAGACAGTGCCAAGCTTGTAAGCATGAAAGGGTATAAAGTGGTTAACATAGAAAGGGGCAATGCTTTAATATGCGATATGAAAACACATGGTATGGTTTCAACTATTATCGCAGTTTACAAAGCTTATCCAACCTTTTCAGCGTATTTTGCCGCTCATCCTGATGAAGCTAAAACCATAAAATACACATACGAATTATACAAAGAAGGCACAACCCGATTTGTTTTTCAATACCAATAAATTTAGTTGTTATCTTTTGCCATGCCATCGTTAAAACAATAACGACAGCGGGCTTCGTATGTATCTTTTTCGCCCAACATTACTTGGCTATTGTCAGATGTTTTTCTGAAAGAATGCGTAGCTAAATCACCACAAACCATGCAAATGGCATTTACCTTAGTTACATATTCGGCAATAGCCATTAAAGCTGGCATCGGCCCAAATGGTTTACCCAAATAATCCATATCTAGCCCGGCAACAATTACCCTCACACCACGTTGTGCCAATGTTTCGCATACATAAACAATCTCCCCATCAAAAAACTGAGCTTCATCAATACCAACTACATCAGCATCTTGACTCATCAATAGTATATTTAATGAGCTAGGCACTGGGGTTGAAGCTACGACATTGCTATTGTGCGATACCACTTCCGTATCGTGGTAACGCTTGTCAATGGCAGGTTTATATATTTCTACCTTAAGGTTTGCAATGCGCGCACGGTTTAGCCTGCGGATCAACTCTTCGGTTTTTCCAGAAAACATGGAGCCGCATATTACTTCTATCCAACCCTTCTTGTAAGATGTATTTTTTAAACGTGGTTCTAAAAACATGAGATTACTGCAAGGTTATGTAAATAGTTTATTTTTTCGATTGGTTTCTTTTTCACAAATTTGCATAGATTATAATATGCCATGAATTTAAAGGAAGTACAAAATAAACTGAGTGCTGATATATCACAACTTTACGAAACATATCAGTTAATAAGCAAAAGTAAGCAATACTTCAATAATCTTGATGTGGCCCTCTTGCAGCAGCAATTACTGCATATCTACCACTCGTTGCTTAAGGTAGAAGGCCAATTGGCGAAGCTACCCGACAACCAAGTGGAGATAGCATCCAGCTTATTGGAGCCCGAAATAAAGCAATACGAAGAAGAGGAAATAACCCTCTTAGACATTGCCATTGCTGAGATAGAAACAGCTGAGATCACTCCTGATGAGGCATTGTCCCCTCTAACAGAAACAGTTGTAGAATTGGAGCAGGAGCCCGAAACATTTAAAACTATTGAAAAACATCCTGAACCTGAGGTTATAGAGACAACAGAAACTCCTAAACCCAATACACTTGTTTTTGATTTTAACAAAAACACTGAACCAACCTTAGATGACTTAGAAAAATTGATAGAGGAAAAAGAAATAGGAGAAGATCAAGCTCCACAAGTGCAAGCTACCTCGCCTTTAGAAACAACTGATGTAAAACTAAATTTATTTGTTGAGCCATCACCTGAGTTATCGTTATTGGATAAGTTATCGGCAAGTATGCGTAGTCCTGATGTTTACGAAAAGATTGCGCGTGAGCAACAGCAAAGTTTAAAACAAGCCATAAACCTAAACAAGAAAATTGCTTTTGTAAATAACTTGTTTAACGAAAACACGGTTGAGTATGCAAAAGCCATTGAAAAATTAAATGCATCAACTACCGTGCACGAAGCCTTACGTTATTTCAACGAACTGAAGCACCAATATAGCTGGAGCAACGAAAATATACTGGTTAAAGAATTGGAAAGTTTAATTGAAAAACGTTTCACATAAAAGAATCCCCGCTTTAGTATGATACCAAAGCCGGGGGGGGGTATTTAACACTATTGAATTACTCTGTTACTTCTTCAACCCTTATTCCAGCTGCTTTTACAAACATTAACGTATCATCGCGCATGTTTTGCTCTAACTCAAACCTGTAAAACCCTTGCTGCGGAAATTTCACTTTCCTAAACGCTGGAAACTGATAATCGTACAAATCGCCCAACCCACTTCCTAACCATTTCCCGCTTTCGTTAGCCAACTTAATTTCAAATCTTCGTTGGTCTGATTTTTTGCCGGGGTTAAGCGTGTGTATCAACATAAAAATATTGTTATACTTATAATCGGCATTTATACGCAAGTTTACATATACATTATAGAATTTGGTGGTGTCTTTTATTCGCACATCAAAAGGTACTCTGTTTTTGTAATACCAAGCATCTCCTTCAATGGTTTTATTATCATCAAACACCCTTCCAGGGTCGCATGATGTAATAAGCAACATCGTAATGATACCAATTATCGATAAAGTATATTTCATACTATGTCTATGTCGGTGGGTTGTTATTTGTGGTGTTATTGCCTCCGTTATTGTTGTTACGGTTGCGGTTATTATTTCTATTGTTGCGGTTACGATTTTGGTTATTACGTGGTTGGTTATCACCCTCTCTTGGTTCGCGCGGTGGCTGTGGTGTTCTTACCTCTGCGTCATCACGGTTGTTATTGGGTTGAATACCCTCACGTGGCTGACTGTTGCGGTTGTCGTTGCCCCTATTACGATTTTCGCGGTTGCGGTTATCGCTTTGCTCACGCGCTACTTTTGGCTCGCGCGGTGATGTATTATTTTCAACACCTTCGCTATTTATCGGTTGATTTACATTTCGTAGTTCCCGGTTACGATCATTTGTATTTCTACTGCGTGTATCGCGTCCTCGAACCTTGTTACGTTTTGATGAAGACTTACGCTCATCTAATCTGGTTAAACTGTCAACGCCCATATCATTCTGGAAATCGAGATCAAGCTTAATTGCTTCTTTTTTCTGAACAATCAATTCGGGTTTTATACCCTCTTTGTTTTGTTCCATGTAGGCCTTTGCTTCGTTTACTTTAAGGCTCAACCACTCGCCACCAAATTCTTGTATTGGTGCAAACCACATCATTCTTTTTAGAATATCAGTTTTAACCTGACGGTATGGACCACTAGCAAATTCAAGCACTAAATTATCGTTATCCGGGAATTCTTTCCAAGCCTCTAAATAAGCGTCTAACTCAAAATTTAAACAGCACTTTAACTTGCCACATTGCCCCGAGAGTTTTAGCGGGTTTAATGATAAGTTTTGGTAACGCGCTGCGTTGGTGTGTACCAATTTAAAATCGGTTAACCAAGTGCTACAACATAAATCGCGCCCACAAGAGCCTATAGCTCCGAGGCGACCCGCTTCTTGACGGTAACCAATCTGACGCATTTCGATACGTACTTTAAACGAATCGGCTAAGCGTTTTATCAACTCGCGAAAATCAACTCGGTCTTCGGCAGTATAAAAAAAGGTAGCCTTACGCCTGTCACCGCGGTATTCAACATCACTTAGTTTCATTTGCAAGCCCAACTCCATAGCAATACTTCTTGCCTTGTACATCGTTGGTACTTCTAGCTCCAAATTCTCTTTGTAACGCGCCTCATCATTAGCACTTGCCTTACGCAATATTTTGGGGAAAGGATAGGTATCATAATCAGTTATACCAGCCTTTTTTAATTGAAGTTTTACCAATTCACCCTTAAGTGCAACTTTACCTATGTCGAAACCACTTTCACTTTCAACCACAACAAACTCGTTATTGGTGACGTCAACATTATTTACATTTTGATAAAACTCTTTTCTTGTTCCTTTGAACCTAACTTCAATAATATCGAAAGGCTTCATGTAGGCAGGTAGATCCATGTCTACCAACCAATCGAACGTATTTAATTTGTTACATCCACCGGTGCTACAACCTCCGCTGCTACATCCTCCGGTACTGCATCCTCCTCCTGAACCACAACCCATGTTGTTATATATGTTTTAAAATAGAGTTAAAAAAATTTGGCTGGTGGAAATGATACCACACAAAACCAACAATATCAATTGGCACTTAAAACCAATACTAATTAGTTTTCGGTTTATCCAATAGCCTGCCAATATACAAAGAAAGATTTAAAAAGGTTATTTTCAAATCAGCATTTCGCTCTAGTTGCATGGCACATCTGTTTAACTCTTGCACAATCGGGCTAATGTTAGTTTCTGTTAAAGAAGTACTAAATCTTTGTATAAATGCATTCTCTTGTTCGTTAAGCCTAAGTAATTTAGGGTCGCCAAACTTATATATCAAACCCGCCCTAAGCATGTGTTGGGCATACGTAAGGTAGCTTTTTAACGATTCCCTGCCCTCGGCTGCAGCCTTCTCTACCCAAGCTGTAAGGCATTCAATTTCTTTTCTTGAATTATAGCACAACCTCATCCAAATAACAAACATTTCGAAATAATTGGTATGACCCGCTTTCAAAAGATCAGTGGCTTGCACCACACTTCCTTCAGAAATTCCAGCAATTGCTTCGGCAATATCAGGTGTAGCATCAAATTTTTCAATTAAATACTGGGTAATTTCTTGCTCTTGTAACCTTGGAATGCGCAGAGTTTGTGCACGAGATAAAATGGTAGCGATAACCTTGTCTGCATCTTGTGCAACTAATATTATTAACGTTTGAGCAGGCGGTTCTTCTAATAATTTAAGTAAAATGTTGCCTTCCGTGCGCATGTATTCAGGTAACCAAATAATTACTGTTTTGTATTTGGCTTCATAAGGCTTTAAACCTAATTTCCTGATGATATCGCGGCACTCTTCGGCAGTGATATTCCCCTGTTTTTTACCTTCGGAGTCAAGATTTAAAATCCAGTCTAACTCGCTTAGATAAGGGTTTGCGATGAAAGCTTCACGCCATTCGGTGATAAACTCATTACTTAGTTTTTTCTTTTCAATTGCAATGGTTGGAAATGTGAAATGTAAATCGGGATGTACCAATTTGGTAAATTTTACGCACGAAGCACATGTTCCACAACTATCTTCATCTGTTGCATGAGGGCAGTTTATATATTGTGCATATGCAACTGCTAAAGGAAGTGCCCCCACTCCTTCGGCACCTAAAAATAGTTGCGTGTGGCTAATACGTCCATTTTTTACGGTTTGAATTAACTTGTTTTTTAAGTGCTGTTGACCAACAATATTCTTGAACTGCATAATTTAAGCGTGTAAAAATAGCGCAATGCACTCTTGCATAAAAGAAAAAGTTAGTGGTTGATACTGCTTGTTGGTAAATAACTGGCAACTAGTCGTTTTATATTTATGGCATTCTATACTTCAATATACCACGAGTTAATAAAAGTGAATGAATACCTTAATGGTGATTAACCAGAATAGGGTTGTATAGCAATGGAATAGTTTCATAATCGAAAACCCCATAAAAGTAGATTGGCAGAGGTAAACGATTAGAGCTATTTTATTATCTAAATATGCGCATTAAATTTCTTTACGCAACCTGGCAACGGGAATGTTTAACTGTTCCCTATATTTAGCCACTGTTCTGCGAGCAATGTTATAGCCTTTTTCTTTTAAAATATCCATCAAACGCTCGTCTGGCAAGGGCTTATGCTTATCTTCTGCCTCTATGGCATCCTTTAAGATTTTCTTTACCTCTCGGCTGCTCACCTCTTCGCCTTCATCATTTGTAATGCCCTCACTAAAGAAGAACTTTAAAGGAATCACTCCAAAATCTGTTTGTACATATTTACTATTGGCTACACGGCTAATGGTAGAAATATCCAGCCCAACTTTTTCGGCAATATCTTTTAATATCATGGGCTTCATTTTTGTTTCATCGCCCTCCAAAAAATATTCATATTGGTGATGTAAAATGGCGTTCATGGTAAGTAGCAAAGTATGTTGACGTTGTCTAATGCTATCAATAAACCAACGTGCACTATCAAGTTTTTGTTTAATAAACTGCACTGTTTGTTTTAATTCTTTACTTGGATTTGGATTAGCGTCATAACCCTTTAATGTTTCCATGTAGTTACGGCTAATTCTTAAATCGGGGGCATTGCGAGCAGTTAGTTGCACTTCTAAATTACCATCATTATCAACCAAAACAAAATCAGGATTTATATATTGTGGCTTTCCTGCTGATGCACTTTCCCCTGGTTTAGGGTTAAGGTGGGTAATTATGGATATGGCTAATTTTAAGTCAGAATCAGTTATTTTATAATGCTTGGTAAGCTTGTCGTAGTGCTTCTTAATAAAGTCTTCAAAATCATTTCGAATGATATTCTCAGCCAAAACAACTTCTTTTCTATCATGATTTTTACGTTTAAGTTGAAGCAACAAGCAGTTTTGCAGAGATGTTGCAGCAATACCTGCTGGGTCAAGCGATTGGATTTTATGCAAACAAACCTGCATTTCATCCATCATTGCTTCCACATTTTGCCCAAAGGCCAAATCGTTAATAATGGCATCAAGCCCTCTACGCAAATAACCGTCATCATCAATGGTACCAATAATTTGTCGGCCAATCATTTCCTCGCGTTCATTAACTGCAATGGCAATAAACTGTTCCAATAAACTATCATGAAAACTAGCTGTTTCAGCAAAAGGAATATCCTTACGGTCTTCATCGTTTCCTTCATCGCTCAGGTGGAAACCTTCCGAATCGTAATCGTCATTTACATATTCTTTTACATCAAAAGTATCATCCGCTAAATAATCTTCAACCGACACATTGGCCTCTGCTTCAGTTCCCTCTGCAATTTCTACCTCATTTTCTACCTGTTCTTTAGGTGCAGCATCCTCATCATCCCCCTTTAGTAAAGCAGGATTGTCAATCAATTCATTATCTATACGTTGCTGTAAATCAACAGCATTAAGTTGCAATAACTTAATAAACTGTATCTGTTGCGGAGAAAGCTTTTGTAGCTGCTTTTGTTGTAGTCCTTGCTTTAACATAATGGTGCTATACTAAAAATTATGCCAATCTTTGTCAAAGTACGTAAACACTAGTATGTAAATATTATTATTTTCGCACTATCAAATCAGCTAACAAAAGTAACAAATGTATATTAAAGATTTAAGCAAATACGAAAGCCAAGAAATTACAATTAAAGGTTGG
>CANLLM010000050.1 GCA_947491825.1 Bacteroidota bacterium | reverse complement strand
TTAAATTTACTATAACTAAGGTAATAAAAAAAAATCTTAGCAAAGAAGTTTTTTGTTTTGCTAAAATATAAAGTATTATAAGTTGTTTAAAAGCAGTATAATAACATTATTTTTTGATTAACCGCCTCCCTGATTTGCGTTTTGTTTCTTTTCATAAGGAGTGTTCCAAAGCCTCAATAAATGTAAATTATAGAGGTATTTTACCATACGATCTAAGCCAAGTTACCTGATTAAAATACCTTATATATTCTTTGATTGTTAAAAGTGTAATTGCCAGTAGAAAAGACTTTTCAGCTGTGAAATTTTATTTTTTGACTACAAAGGCCACTATTGAAAATGAATATCACCCATAACGGATTTTCTGATATTTTTTGTAAGAACACCTTAAAAATAACAAGATAGATTTATAGTTAACTAACTTTTGGCTGGCCCATTAAATCCTTAAAAAATCAATAAGATTAAACGGTGTCTTATTCATCCTGCCTTACATAAAATCAAAGATATAATCAATAGGAATGTTATACGTCAAGAAAAACAAAATGCCCTTATTAGTAGCTATTCACTTGATGTTATGATGCTTAATTGTTAATGATTAGATTCGTTTGTTTTATCCATCTTACTGCAAGCAAATCTTTTGGCGTATTGTGACACTACAACTTTACCAACTCGCCAGTTAACTTCAGTAACTCAGTTTCGTTCATTTGTGCTTCGTATTGTGCATTTAATAAGCGGATCTGGCTGTTTAGTAAGTTTAACTGTGCATCGCGCAGTTCCATGCTGGTTATTGCCCCAACTTTATATTGTTCGTTGGCAATGTCAAAATTTTCTTGCGCCACTTTTTCGTTCTCTTTTTCAAATGCAATGAACTGTATACTCAACAAATAGTTGTTATAGGCATGTTGCACTTGGTTTTGTAAACGGGTTAAGGAGTCTTTATAAACCAACTCATTCGATTTTAAATTTAAACGTGCATTTTGTAAACGCTTATTTACATCAAATCCATTAAATAAATTAATACTTAAACCTGCTCCGTAATGAAATCCATTATTTTGTGCCGATTGCAAAAATCCTGCTTCAGACTTTTGACGGTTATAGTTGTAGCCACTTTTTAGTTGTATGCTTGGAATGCGCTCGGCTTCCATTTCTTTCACACTTAATAAACTTACTTGTTGATTTTTTTTCGCAATCATTAAGTTGGTGTTTTGTCCAGTTATTTTATTAAGTAAATCATCCAATTTATATGTTTTTGGTTCGGGTATCTTTTCCGCTATCGTAAAGCTCACATTCAAATCTCTGCCCAATAATTGGTTTAAATTGGACTGGTAGTTTTTGAAATTATTTTCTTGACGCATTAAAGCTGCCCTATCGGTGTTTAAATCAACTTGTGCTTTCAACATTTCTGTTTTCGCACTTTTTCCGGCTTTGTACTTTTCAGTCGCTATGACTAATCTGTTCTCACTATTTTTAAATGCATCTTGGTTTGATGCCAGTTGTTGTTTCGCCAACAATACATCATAATAAGCTTTGGTAACACGCATAAATGTTTGCTCAATGTTACTGCGCATTTTCAGTTCACCAATTTGTTGTAATTCTTCCAATCGGTTTTTAATGGCAAACATTTTAAGTCCATCAAAAATGGTCCAACCCAACTCAATATTTGCATTTAGGTTGTTACTTTTTGCTGCATCACGGTTGTTTTCTGTCCCACTTAAAAACTTTTGTCGGGTGTCAATAACTTGGTTGTCTTGGTTAATTGTGCCTGTAACAAAAGGTAACATTCCTGCAGCTCCAGGTATGTTGTTATTGGTACTAAGTGCAGCATCGTTTTTTGCTACTTGTATGGCGTAATTATTTTCTAAAGCTATTTTTAAAGCATCGCTTAATGTAAGAACTTGTTGGGCTGAAATGTTGCTAATACTGACAATTAACGCAAGTAAAAAGCTCAGGTGTTTAATGTGTTTATATTTACTAATCAAATTCATTTTGTTTGTTTTTACGTTTTAAGTTTAACGCAGAGACGCAGAGGTCGCTGAGTTTTTATTACTTACTTTTTTATTTTTCGTCATTAGCTGCGTGCATTTTTTCGCGGATGTTACCACGTGATAAATAACTGTAAACAGCAGGGATAACATACAAGGTTAAAAATCCTGAGAAAACCAAACCACCAATAATTACAATGCCCAACGATATGCGACTAGTAGCTGCATCTCCAAGCGCTAATGCAATTGGGAGTGCACCTAATATGGTTGCCAAACTTGTCATTAAAATTGGGCGTAACCTTGAAACGGCAGCTTGCTGAACTGCTTCTATCTTACTCAAGCCTTCTTCTCGTTTCTTATTGGCAAATTCAACTATTAAAATCCCATTTTTAGTTACCAAACCAAGCAATACAATAATTCCTATCTGACTAAAAATGTTCATGGTTTGATCAAAATACCAAAGTGAAATTAAAGCCCCTGCCAATGCCATTGGAACGGTAAGCATAATGATAATCGGGTCAATGAAACTTTCGAATTGTGCAGCTAATACTAAATACACAAGAATTAATGTAAATAGAAATGCAAATGTAGTATTTGATGAACTTTCAGAGAAGTCTCGCGATGGGCCACTTAAATCCGTTGTGAATGATTCGTCTAAAACGTTTTCTTTAATGGCATCCATTGCTTTTATGCCATCACCAATTGTTTTTCCGGGAGCCAAACCTGCTGTAACTGTAGCCGATTTATACCGATTATAGTGATACAATTGTGGTGGACTACTTTGTTCAACTACGTTAACAACTGCATCTAGTTGAATTAATTCGTCTTTATCATTCCTTACAAATAGCGATTTTAAATCCAGCGGCTCATCACGATTTTCTCTATTAACCTGACCAATTACTTGGTATTGTTTTCCTTTCATGTTAAAGTATCCATAACGTATACCTCCGTAGGTAAGCTGTAATGTTTGTGCAATTTGTTGAACGCTAATACCTACTGCTTTTGCCTTTTCTCTATCAATTTCAATAACCAACTCGGGTCTATTAAATTTGAGATTAACATCCACTCCTTGGAAGGTGGGATTTTTATTTGCTTCATCCAAAAATTGAGGTAAAAATTCTTGTAATTTACTGAAATCTTGGTTTTGTAAAATATATTGTACTGGTAATCCAGCACGTGATCCTCCGCTGCCATTTATGGTTTGATCTTGAATAACAAATGACCGTGCTTCTGTCATGCCACCTACTGTTTTTTGGATAGATTGTGCAATGTGTTGTTGTGAGCGATTGCGTTCGTTTGGTTCGGTTAAAAATATGCGTGTGAATCCTGTATTTACTGCACCACTGCCAATAAAACCAGGTGCTACGACAGACAGTAATACACGTTTTTCTGGAGTTGAATCTAGCACCATTTGCGCAACCCTATCCATGTAATTTTCCATGTATTCGTATGATGCTCCTTCAGGCGCAGTGGATGCAATGCGCATTACACTTCTATCTTCTAATGGTGCTAGTTCGGATTGTATAGTTGAACCAATTAAAAATATTACGGCAACAGATGCGATTACAATTACGATTGACCACCATCTTTTTTTCATGAAGTTGCGCAAGGAATTATTGTAAACGTTATTTAAGCCTACAAAAAATGGTTCAGTTAAAACGTAAAATTTAGAATGCTTATGGTTTTTACGTTGCAGTTTAACATTAAGCATGGGGGTTAATGAAAGTGAGACAAATGCCGATATTAGAACTGCTCCTGCGACCACAACACCAAATTCACGAAATAATCTTCCTACAAAACCTTCTAAGAATATGATGGGTAAAAACACCACCGCTAAGGTGATTGAAGTAGAAAGTACGGCAAAGAAAATTTCGTTAGAGCCCTTAATTGCGGCCTCGCGCGGACTCATACCTTCTTCTATTTTTTTGAAAATATTTTCGGTTACTACAATGCCATCATCAACCACCAAACCAGTAGCAAGTACAATAGCCAACAAGGTTAATATATTAATGGAGAAGCCAAATAGGTACATAATGAAAAATGCACCAATTAATGAAACAGGGATATCAATTAACGGACGGAATGCAATAAGCCAATCACGGAAGAATAGAAAGATGATCAACACCACCAATAAAAATGCAATCAATAGGGTTTCCCCAACTTCGGTAATTGATTTGCGTATAAATTTTGTGTTATCGAGTGCGATATCAAGTTGAATATCTTTGGGTACATCATTTTTTATTTGATCATATCTGCGGTAAAACTCGTCTGCGATATCAATGTAATTTGCACCAGGTTGAGGAACTAGAGCTAAGCCAATCATGGGTACTTTGCTTTCTTTCAGGATGGTTTGTTCGTTTTCTGCACCTAAAATGGCATAACCGATATCTCGTAGTCGAATGGTTCTATTGTTGATTGATTGAATGATGATATTATTAAACTCTTCTTCAGTAGAAAATCGCCCAACTGTTTTTACGGATAACTCCGTATTGTTCCCTTCAATTTTTCCACCAGGCAACTCCACATTTTCTCTTTCTAATGCCATTCTAACATCTAAGGGAGTTAGTTTGAAGGATGAAAGTTTTATTGGGTCGAGCCACAAACGCATGGCGTAGCGTTTTTGTCCCCAAATTTGTATGGTGCTCACACCCGGAATGGTTTGCAATTTTTCTAATAAAACATTCTCGGCATAATCGTTTACTTCTAAATGCGTTTTGGATGTACTTTGAACGGTAAGTGTTAAAATCGCATCAGAGTTTGCATCCGCTTTTGCCACCACTGGTGGCGCATCAATATCCTGAGGCAATTGCCTTACTGATTGCGAAACTTTATCACGCACATCATTGGTAGCTGCTTCCAAATCTTCACTTAAGCCAAACTCAACCGTAATAACGCTACTACCTTGGTTACTTGCCGATGAAATGGATCGAATTCCTGCAATGCCGTTTATTGCTTTTTCTAGCGGCTCAGTAATTTGCGACTCGACAATATCCGGATTCGCACCCGTATAATTTGTTCTTACCGTAATAATAGGAGGGTCTATAGATGGGTACTCGCGTACACCTAAAAAATTATATGCTATGGCGCCAAAAAGCAAAATAATAATTGACATTACTGTTGCTAATACGGGCCTGTTTATACTTGTTGTACTTAAACTCATTATTTTATCTTTTAGAGGTTAAAGGTTAGCTGTTTGTTTCTTCTGATTTTGAAATTTTTATTTGAGTTTCTTCAGAAGAAGATCATTTATGACTAACGCCTTATTTTAGCTCCTTGACGTAAATACATTACCCCTTCAACTACTACTTCATCTCCAGCTTGTAAGCCTTCCGTTACTTCAATTACATTATCTTTACGTACGCCTGTTTTTACTTTACGTTCTATAACACTATCGCCTTGTGCAACATATACTTTTTGTCCTTTTAAAATAGGCACAATAGCCTGGGTTGGCACCATAAAAGCTTTCGTATTTGTTGATGCAACAATTGATACCTTGGCAAAAGATCCCGGTAAAATTTGCTGGTTAGGATTGTTACAGATGGCACGCATAATTACGTTTCGTGTTACTTCATCAACCTTTGGTTCTATACCATAAATTTTTGCTTGGAGTTGTTTTTCGTTTCCTTCTGTAATAAATAGGACGGTATTTCCTTTTTGTATTGTGTTAGCATATCTTTCTGGCACTGAAAATTCTATTTTAATTTGATTGATATTTTGTAACGCAGCAATTCGAGTTGCTGGAGTTACATAACTTCCTTCACTTATGTTGCGTAATCCGATCACTCCATTAAATGGTGCCCTTATTTCTGTTTTTCTTATTTGTTCTTTTAATAAATCTATATCAGCATTTATACTGCTTAATTCAGTAAAGGCAATATCATACACTTCATTACTTATCGCTCCTTTTTCTAATAAAGTTTTATTCCGATTTTCAGTATCTTCTTTGAGTTTTTTGGTAGCCGTTGCTTTTTTAAGTTGAGCCTGTAATTCGCTGTCGTTTATTTTTAAAAGTAGCTCACCCTTTTTTACTTGTACACCTTCTATAAAATAAATTTGTATGATTCTTCCTTGTGTTTCAGGATACAGCACCACTTCTTCGTCTGCCATTATGTTTCCAGTTGTTTCTATTCTTCGCTCACTAGTCTGTGGTTCAACCAATAATGTTTTTACCTTTGTGGGCATGCTTTTTTTACTTGCGGTAGGTGCTGGTGCATTTGGATTAGGTTTTAGTTTAGGCCACGCCAATAAGCCTAAAATAGCCACTCCTAAAATAATGTAAATGAAATTCTTCTTCATAGCTATTTATTTTTTTGAACCGGTATGTTACTTGCTACATCCGATAAATTATTATCCATTCTGTTCATTAGTTCTAAAAACATCTTTTTTTCCTCGGCACTAAAGCCCTTAAATGCTAATTTGTTTAGTTGACTAAATGTAGCTTCAATTTTTGGTGCTAGCTTTATGCCTTTTGCAGTTGCAGATATGAGGTATGCTCTTCTATCTTCGTTGTGTGGGTTCCGTTTTACAAGGTCTTTTTCTGTCAAGTAATCAATTATTCTAACCATAGTAGCCTTGTCAATTTGCAAACAGTTGGCTAAGCATTGTTGTGTTATTTCTTGATGTTTACAAATTAATCCCAATACATAAAAATAGCGCTCTAAATCAGCATGATATAATTCTTGCTCCGCAGCATGATCATACTTTTTATAAAGCATGTTAAACATCAAACTCAAAGGGCTCTCTTTCGATTCGAATGGATTTATTTTGTTTTTTTGAGTTGGTAACATCATACAAACATAATTGAAAATGTATATAGTTGATAAAATCAACTATTTTAATGGGATGAGTTTTACATAAGCGGTTAACCAAATGGATAAATCGCAAGCATAAATCAACCGTTGTTTATATTACATTTGTGGCATTAAATAAATATGTCGTACTACATTAAGCAAGATTTAAATGACACCATTTGTGCGCTGGCTACAGCCGGTGGAGTAGGAGCAATAGGCGTAATACGCGTTAGTGGTGCAGAAGCAATTACAACAGTTGAGGCTATTTTTAAAGGAAAACGTTTAACCCAGCAAGCCACGCATACCGTACATTTTGGTAAAATAGTTGATGGGGATATTGTGATTGATGAAGTATTAGCAACCCTTTTTATTAATCCAAAATCTTACACAGGTGAAAATACCATAGAGTTAAGTTGCCATGGTTCGCCATATATACAGCAACAAATCCTACAATTATTGGTAAGTAAAGGTTGCCGTTTGGCCAAACCGGGTGAGTTTACCTTGCGTGCTTTTTTAAACAAAAAACTGGATCTTTCACAAGCCGAGGCAGTAGCCGATTTAATTGCGAGTAACAGTGAAGAAAGTCACCGTACAGCCATGATGCAAATGCGTGGTGGCTTTAGTTACCAAATTGCCGATATGCGTGAGCGCCTCATTAATTTTGCCTCTTTAATAGAGTTGGAGTTAGACTTTGCTGAGGAAGATGTAGAATTTGCCAAGCGAGACGACCTTATCACATTAGTTAGCAACATACAGCATCTGATACAAGAACTGTTGCACTCCTTTAAATACGGTAACGCCATTAAAAATGGCATACCAACTGTAATTGCCGGTAAACCCAATGCCGGAAAATCAACTTTGTTAAATGCTTTGGTAAACGAAGAGCGTGCTATTGTTAGCGATATTGCTGGTACTACACGCGATACCATTGAAGAAGCATTTGTGATTGATGGCATAACTTTTAGGTTAACAGATACAGCTGGCATAAGAATTGGTTCTCAAGATAAAATAGAAGTAATCGGAATTGAGCGTACATTCGATAAGCTGCAAAAAGCGAGCATTATTGTTTATGTATACGATGCCGCTACGAGCACTGCACAAGAATTAAACCAAGAGCTGGAGCAGTTTAACCACATCAATGCAATTGTAATTCCGGTTGCCAATAAAATAGACTTAACCACCAGACCATTTATACCCAATGCGAAAACCATTTCGCTTTCGGCAAAAGATAAAACCGGAATAGAATCTTTAAAACAAAGGTTAATAGAAACCGTGCGAAAAGACCAAGTGCAAAACGATGTTATTATTACGAACCTTCGACATTACGAGGCCCTGCAACATGCCAGCGAAGCGTTACAATTGGTTTTAAATGGCATTGATATGCAAATTACAGGCGAGTTGTTGGCGTTTGATATTCGTAAGGCATTGTTTCATTTAGGTGAAATTACAGGCGATGTTACAACTGATGACCTTTTGGCCAATATTTTTAGTAAGTTTTGTATCGGAAAGTGAAGTCACCTCGAGTCGAAGAGGACTTTTTGAACGAGGAATCTCTGTAAGTAAAAAGTACATCCATTAAACCGCAAGTACAACCTAATCATGAGTTTCATTTTAAAAGAGCTTCAATTTAGGCATAAAAAAATACCTGATATTACTCCAAATTTTTGCACCTTTGTTCAATATGTTAAAACCGGGATTTTATTACGAATTAACTATTTTAGAAAAAACTGCTGACGGATATTGGTTTGGAGAAACCAAAGAACAAACGGCTTTTATGCCAAAGCAATATGCTGATAGTGGACTATTGGTTGGTGATAAGTTGCCTGTTTTTTTATACCACGACTCAACTAATATTTTATGTGCTACCACCAAAAAGCCTAAAGGCAAAGTAGGGGATTTAGTAACACTTAAAGTGGTAGATATGAGTCCTGCTGGGGCTTTTTTAGATTGGGGCTTGCCCAAAGATTTACTATTGCCTCGATCAATGCACGAAGATGATTTGCTTACTGGAGATTATTGCTTGGTTAAAATTTTATATGACACACCAACAGGAAAAGTTATTGCAAAGGAAAAACTAAATGACGAGTTAAATAATGAAGTCTTAACAGTTAAAGAGAAAGAAATTGTTCAGTGTATTGTTTATAAAGACACGGAGTTGGGTTATCAAGTAATCGTAAATGATAAACATTTAGGCTTGCTTCATTACAACGAAGTGTTTAAAGATTTGTTTGTAGGTGATGTTTTTACTGGTTTTGTGAAGAAGATAAAAGAGGAAAACAAATTAGATATTATGATTGGTAAGCCCGGTTATCAGCGGGTAGAAGATGAAGGTGACGTTATTTTGCGTGAGTTACGTAAACACAATGGCTATTTGCCATACCACGACAAGAGTAGTACAGAAGATATTTATCGGGTGTTTGGTATGAGTAAAAAAACATTTAAAATGACTTTAGGTAATTTGTACCGCGATAGAAAAATAAAGATTGAACCCGAAGGTATTAGGCTGGCTTAATTTGTAATGTTAATTCTATCACTTATCCTTTCACTATTGCAACCAAATCCCGAAATATTAAAAAGTTTAGTACTAACTAAAATGCCTTTTGGTAAATACGCAGGTTGGTTAATATCCGATTTGCCGGTAAGCTATTTGGAGTGGTTTGCTCGAAAAGGTTTTCCGCAAGGTAAGCTTGGAATGCAATTACAAACCGTTTATGAAATTAAAATAAATGGCTTAGAAAATATTATTATCGATTTAAAAAAGTTAGTGAAGTCTAATTAAGCGGTTCAAAAAATACGTGGGTGAATTTCCACCAATCTTCATCGTTTTTTAAGGTAACCATAAATCGGTGTTTTATCCTGTGTTTACCTTTAATTGGGTTTTTAAATGCTATGTATCCTCGGGCTTTTACGTTTTCTTCTAACTCATCAAATTTTAAAGTTTCGGTTTCATAACCTAAAACAATTTCAGGATTTTTGGTTAAATGAAATCTGTTCACTGCATTTTTAAAATCTATAAAACTAGCCTTTTCATAATTAAGCATGAAATGATCATTTTCAAAATGCGGTTTAAGTTTATCTAAGTCGCCTTCCTCATCAAACATAATATTTACCAGCATATTAATAGTTCCTGTAATTGCCAGTTCGTTATTTGGGTGAAACTCTTCGTAAATAAAATGAGTAATGAAACCTGGAATTCGCATATCTGAAACCATTTTTTCCATTAACTCAACAGTTAAAAACTGATGTATTATTTGTGGTGAATATTCGCCTATAAAATCAACCATGATATTGTGCTTACTAAGTAGCTTTACCACACGTTTTATTTCGGCATTTAACTTATGCTCCGTTATTGAACCGTTAGACTTAAACGAGGGTTTGCCTAATAGATCAAATACAGTTGTTTCTTGAGCTGTTCTAATCTGTTGTTCAAAAGCGCTCATGTGCTTTAAAAACTCATTTTCTATAAACAACGGAAGCTTATGCATATCTTCTTCCTCGTTTAAACTAATTGGCTTACCAAACTTTTGTTCCAAATCCATTTTGAGCATTTGGTTCTGCATGTGCAACTCCTCCTCATTTGTTAAACCCAATTTGTTTAATTCACTTGGTTTTATAATTTCTTGTTCTTTGCTAAGTTCATATGCTGGCAAATAGGGGTCGTTCCCTTGCATATAATTGTTCCACCAAGATGCTGGACCAAAATAATGTTTGTCATAGCTAAATAGCATGTTCAACACAATATTTTCTTCTACATCTAAATCAATATCTATGTAGGTATGTGTCATATCAAAGCGAGTGCGTGCGTGAGCTATAATTTGGTTGATCTGTGCTAGTGTTCTTCGGTTATTGGTTGTTGAAATCGTTTCAATATTTAAAGTGGCTTCTGTAAGTTGAGCGATAAGTGCACTAGGGAATGAAGAACGATGAAGTAAAGCATTTAATCGTAATTTAAAACTTTTAAATGTTTGCTTAATACTTTTGCCTTCAGTAAAAATAGTGAGTAAACTTTTACTATGTACATAAGTCGAAAAGTATTTACCCTTATAGCCAGATGATAAGAGCGTAACATACCATTCATTCAGGTTGTTTATTTTCTGCTCAGTAATTTTCTGTGGCTTAATTTTATTAGCGGTTATTACTTTTTTTGTGGCTCTAATAATCATACACATTTTCTTTCTTCATTGGCAAAATAAACAATAATCGGTAATTTTAAGGCATGTATTATGTCCATTTCAATTTGCCGATCAATATACAAACCACAATGGATGATGCTAGGATGATTCCAATAGTTTATGATAGATTTATAAACTCATCATCTCCTTGAATTTAACTGATTGCCTTCGGCTTACTTCCACCTTTGTTCCATCTTTTAAATAGATCAGAAAGCCAGCATTAAAAAACGGCTCAATTTTATCAATGTATTGTAGGTTAATAATTTGCTGTCTATTTGCTCTAAAAAATAAATTTTGGCTTAACCTTTCATCAAGCGAGTTTAGTGTTTTATGAATGAGTGGCTGGTGTTTGTCAAAATAAAGCTTAGCATAATTACCTGTACTTTCAATCAATCTTATATCGGCAAGTTTAACAAACCAGCACTTATCGCCATCGCGAATAAAAACTTGATCTTGTTCGCATAAATTTCTATTGTATTTAGGTTGTTGATCAATCTCAAATATTTGTTTTCTTACCCTTGTAATTGTCTCTTTTAACCTTAACAACTCAATTGGTTTAAGCAGGTAATCCATGGCATTAACTTCAAATGCTTTTATAGCAAATTCATTGTATGCAGTGGTAAAAATCACATAAGGCGTTTCTATCAATTCCTCTAATAAATCAAAGCCATTTTTTTCAGGCATTTCAATATCTAAAAACAACAGTTGTGGTTTATGCTTTTCAACTAATGCTATCGCTTCATCTGCGTTCGCAGCTTCTCCAACCAATTCAATTTCTCTAATTTCTATTAATAATTGTTTCAGGCCTTCGCGGGCTAATCTTTCATCATCAACAATAATGGCTTTTATACTCATAGTGGGATGGTAATTTTGGTTTCAACGTGATTACTGTTTTTATTGCCAATGGTTATAGTGGCTTTTTCATCATACAATATTTTTAATCGTTCGCGTGTATTAGTTAATCCAAGACCTTCGTGGTTATGTGTAGGTATGTATTGTCCGCTATTGATAATTGATATTTTTAATTCGTTCTTTACGATGTGGGCTTCCAATATAATTTCCCCACCGTTCTTCAAATTTGAAATGCCATGTTTAACACAATTTTCAACTAAGGTTTGCAGCATCATGGGTGGCACATGACAATCCATAGCTTCGTTATTTAAATTAAAAGTATATTTTAACCTATCATCAAATCTGATACCCTCAATTGCTAAATAATCTTTAACTGTTTGCAATTCATCCTTAAGTGATATGGTTTTTTGTTTGCCAGTTTGTAAGCTACTTCTTAATAAACTACTTAGTTGGTTAATGGCACTTTTGGCCAATCGAGGTTCAGCATCAACCAATGTACGTATGCTATTTAAGCTATTAAATAAAAAGTGAGGGTTAAGTTGGTTTTTTAAATTAAGGTACTCATTTTCTTTAGCAGCTGCTTGCAATTGGTATTTTTCTTTCTCTGCTATTAATGAACGTTCCCAATATTGAAATAGATGATAAGTTAATGTCCACAGCAAAATAAACTTACTCAGGTTTAAAAAGTAACCCATTAAAAATCCGAAGGTAATATCCAACTGTTGAAAAATTGGATAAGTATATCTATCTAAAGGAATATTAATAGCAGTTAATATACTTACCATAGCCAAAACAGAAATGAAAACCCTTGGTAAAATTTTATAAAGGGGGTAATTTAACCACCCTTGCCCAATAGCAAACAAACGGTAAAAATGTGTAACACTTATACCCAATACAAAATTTACTAAAGCATTAATTACTAAAGCACCTTTAAAACCATCAATGCGCATGTAACTTGTAAGCTCCATTGCAATAAAAATAAACCAGCCACCTATTTGGCAAATCCAGTAAAGTTTATTTTTTGCTATTGATTTCAATTGCCTATTTTTAGATGATTATATAATGTGATCAGCTGTTGTTTATGATTACCACTGATGTTAGTGCTTTGTAGTATTTGAGGTAACTTTCTTGCTTTAGCTTTGTCTCTTTTTTACTGCAGGTTATAGGATAAGCCCCTCCAAATCCTAAAAGTAAAATAAATATTATTTTCATGGGTAATTTAATAGTTGCTTCAAACTTAATTAAAAGAAGTATAAGCATAGTTAAAAGGTGTTCAGTGGTTAAAAAATATAGTTAGATGGTTATTAATCTTGGTAGGCTACCGTTGTTATTAACGAATAGGTTTTTTATGCAATAAATTAAATACTTGTAACATCAATTTGTAACGCGTAAACTTGCATGATAAAATCTGTAGTAAAGATGATTCCATTTTCCCCACCACACATTGATCAGAGGATAATCGATGAAGTAATAGATACCCTTAAAAGTGGATGGATCACCACTGGTCCGAAAACCAAACGGTTCGAAAAGGAAATAAGCGTTTATTGCGGCAACAAGTCAACACTTTGTTTAAACTCGGCAACAGCGGGCCTAGAAATAATGCTACGTTGGTTTGGTGTTGGGCCTGGTGATGAAGTAATCTTGCCTGCATATACCTACAGTGCAACTGCTAATGTAGTTATGCATTGTGGTGCCAAACCTATTTTTGTTGATGTAAAATCAGACTTTAACATCAACCCTGAAGAAGTAAAAAAAGCCATTACAGTAAATACAAAAGTGATTATGCCTGTTGATTTTGCTGGCTACCCATGCGATTATGATGAGTTGAACGCATTGGTTAATGATGTGCAGGTTAAATCTGTATTCTCACCAAAAAACCATGAGCAAAAACAACTTGGTCGTATCCTGATTTTGAGTGATGCTGCCCATAGTTTTGGTGCTTGGTATAAAGGTAAACGTGCCGGAACGCTAACCGATGTTTCCGTGTTCAGTTTTCATGCTGTTAAAAACTTAACTACATCAGAAGGCGGTGCAATAGCTTTAAATTTGCCAGAGCCATTTGATAATGTGGAGGTGTATAAATATTTATGTATTAAAACACTTCATGGTCAAAATAAAGATGCATTAGCCAAAACCATTCCGGGTAATTGGCGCTATGATATAGTTGAGGCAGGTTACAAAATGAACATGACCGATATCACAGCCAGTATTGGTTTGGTTGGGTTGGCGAGGTATGATGAAGAAACGCTTCCTAAACGCAAAGCTATTTTTGATGCATATACCGATACATTAAGTAAAGAAAGTTGGGCTGTTATACCTGAATATGAAACTGCTGATAAAACCTCATCTTATCATGTATACGCTTTGCGTGTAGAAGATGCCACTGAAACGCAACGTGATGCAATTATTGCCAAAATATTTGAGAAGCAAGTAAGTGTAAATGTCCATTTTATTCCCGTACCACAGATGAGTTATTATGTGGCTCAAGGGTATGATATAAACAACTACCCTCAAACAATCGCTCAATATGAAAATGAAATTTCTTTGCCAGTTTGGATTGATTTAACGCAAGAACAGATTAATAAAGTTACAGAAAGTGTAATTTTGTCTGTTCATGAGGTGTTGGGTTAAATATTGCATATCCAACACAATCCACTTTTAACTCAATCATAACTTTGCCATTAAAATACCGCTAGCCTGTGTTTAAAAGACTTTTCGATATCATTTTTAGTACCCTTGGTATTATTATTTTCAGTCCTATTTTTTTGCTGCTTTGGCTTACCATAAAATTAGAAAGCCACGGACCCGCATTTTTTGTACAAACACGTGTAGGTAAAAAAAACAAAGATTTTAAACTATTTAAATTCAGAAGTATGTACCTTGATTCGGAGTCGTTAGGCCAGTTAACAGTGGGCATGCGCGATTCTCGAATAACAAAAATAGGGTACACCATACGCAAGTATAAACTTGACGAGCTACCTCAATTGCTGAATGTACTGATAGGCGATATGAGTTTAGTAGGTCCAAGGCCCGAAATACGGAAGTACGTAAACATGTATACACCTGAACAAATGAAAGTTCTAGAGGTAAGTCCTGGAATGACTGACTATGCTTCCATTCAATTTATAAACGAAAACGAGTTATTGGCAAAAGCTGAAAAGCCTGATGAATATTACATCAACTTTATTATGCCTAAAAAATTAGAAATGAACTTACAATATATAAAAAGCAATCAACCTTTTAAAGACATAGGTTTAATTCTTAAAACCTTCTTTAAAATCATTTATTAGCTTAATTTTTACATTATTTATAATTTAATAATATATTGCATCGTTAAACCATTCCCCCGATAGTTAGACAAAATGAGTTTTTTAAAGAGAATATTCCCCGCAACAAACAGTATTCCCCGCTGGGTTATATTTTTTATTGATTTATCAATTTGCGCTTTCTCATTTGTTGCGGCTACTTTGTTGCGTTTCAACTTTTTTATTGACGATAAGTTTAGCTATGATTATTTAAGACCCCTTCCTCTTGTTCTTGGGTTTAGGGTATTACTTATGGTATACTTCAGAGTGTACGCGGGCATTATTCGTCATACCAGTATTCAAGATGCGTTGCGTGTTTTCTACACTGTATCCATAAGCTCGATTCTGTTGGTTTTAGCCAACTTCTCTTACACTAAATTAAATGGTAATGGAATTGTTTTTATTCCTATTTCAATAATAATAATAGATTACATAGGTACGGTATTATTAATGAGTGCGTTTAGGCTTGGCGTAAAGGTTTTATACATACACATAACCAAACCTGATGCTGCTAATCAAAGATGTATTGCCATATTTGGTGCGGGTGAGGCAGGTATAATAGCCAAACGAAAAATTGAGCAGCATGTTGGTGGTGAGCTTCGAGTAGTGGCTTTTTTTGACGATAACACAAGAAGAAACGGTCAGTATATTGATGGTGTAACAGTTTATAATCCGTATAAAGATTTCGATGCTGTTGTGCACCGATTAGATATTCAAGAAATCATTATTAGTGATTACAGTATTAGTAAAACCCGAAAGCAGGAACTTATTGAGTCTTGCTTAACATACAACATATCGGTTAGAAATGTGCCTCCTATAGAAAAGTGGATTAACGGAGAGTTGAGTTACAAGCAAATAAAAAATGTAAAAATTGATGACTTGATTGAACGCGATACCATTGTTTTAGACAAAGGAGCAATTGCTGAGCAAGTAAAAAACAAGGTAATCATGGTTACTGGTGCTGCTGGTTCTATTGGTAGTGAAATTGTTCGTCAGTTATTGCAATTTGGGCCCAAACTGCTGGTTTTGGTTGATAAAAGTGAAGTAGGACTTTACGAATTAGATAATAATTTAAACGAAATTATAGCTCCACATAACCTCAAACAATTGAAGTTAATGGTTGGTGATATTTGTTGTAAAGATCGCATGGAAAAGATATTCAATACCTATAAACCGGAAATTGTATACCATGCGGCTGCATACAAGCATGTTCCTCTTATGGAAGAAAATGCTGGCGAGGCAGTTCGCACTAATGTTAATGGCACAAGGAATATTGCTGATTTATCTGTGAAGCACGATGTAGAAAAGTTTGTTATGGTTTCTACCGATAAAGCCGTTAATCCTACAAATGTAATGGGTGCATCAAAACGCATTGCTGAAATATATGTTCAATCGTTAAATAACTTTTTAATAGAGACTAAATCTTCTAAAACACGTTTTATTACCACACGATTTGGAAATGTTTTAGGGAGTAGCGGTTCTGTTATACCAAAATTTAGAAAACAAATTGAAGAAGGTGGACCAATAACGGTTACGCACCCAGATATCACTAGATATTTTATGACAATTCCCGAGGCTTGTCAGTTGGTACTTGAAGCGGGTAATATGGGTAAGGGTGGCGAAATTTATATTTTTGATATGGGAAAGTCAGTTAAAATAATTGACTTGGCTAGAAAAATGATTAAACTTTCTGGATTAACACTTGGACAGGATATACAAATTGTATTCACTGGCTTACGCCCCGGAGAAAAGATTAAAGAAGAGCTTTTGGCTGATCAAGAGAATACCTTACCAACCTACCATCCTAAAATAATGGTTGGACGTGTGCGTACATACGATTTCTTGCAAGCAGCAAAAGAAATTGATGATTTACTAGAATTATATGCGCAACAAAATGATGAATTGGTTGTAGGTAAAATGAAGTTAATCGTACCCGAATTTTTGAGTCAAAATTCAAGATTCGAATCTCTCGATAATACTAAATTGGGCGAAAGAGCTTTGCAACAAAAATAAATTCCCATTTTTTTTAGTGTATAACTATAGAAAAAGCCGTTGATATTCAGGGGCTTTTTTTTGTATTAGAATTTCAAAATGGCAATATTACCCTCTTTAGAAATACTCTAAATTAGTTTTTTTTAAAAAGCCCGATAAATTTACAATAATGTGAATATATTTGCGACCACTTCTAGTGGCAAAATACGTGCAAACCATTGTATTCACTAGTAATTTAAACCTTGAACAATCAGATTGTTACGATGAGATTTTTAAGAATTACCACATTATTTGCACTCCTCGCTTCAGGTGCATCATTCGCAAAAGCAGATGTAGTCGAGGGTGAAAAACTATTCAATGCCAACTGCACATCGTGTCATGCGCTGAACGAAAAAGTAGTTGGTCCTGCTCTAAAAGGCGTTAACGAGAAGTATGACGAGGCTTGGCTCATTAAATGGGTCAAGAACTCCCAAGCTCTTGTTAAATCAGGTGATGAGAAAGCAGTGAAAGCTTACAACGAGAATAACCAATCAGTGATGACTTCATTCGAAAATCTTTCAGATGTTCAAATTAAATCAATTTTGGAGTACATTAAAACACCTCCTGTAGCACAAGCATCAGTTGCTCCTTCAAACGGTGGTGATGTTGCAACTTCAGAAGCTGCCGCTCCAGCGAAAGATTCATTTTACAATAACACAACGTTTATAGCGCTATCTATCATGGCGTTTATTTTGTTTTTGATAGTGTTTGTGCTTTATCGCATTAAAAAAACTGTTCAAGGCATATACGATTCGAAATTTCCTGAGCAAGCAGCTCTTGAACTTGAGCCAGTTGTTGATGTAAGAACCACTTGGAAATATAAATTATTCACAAAGCATCCAGTTGTTGGTACTATTTTAGTAATTATAGGATTTACAGTAGCACTTGGAATCTATGGTTTTAACTATGGACAAACTGAAGTTGGTGTTCAGCAAGGTTATGCGCCTGCGCAACCTATTAACTACAGTCACGAGTTACATGCTGGAAAGTACAAAATAAATTGTTTGTATTGCCATAATGGTGCGGATAAAGGTAAACAAGCTACTATCCCTTCGGCCAGTACTTGTATGAATTGCCATATGCACGTTACAGCAAGTGCTAAATACGATGGCCAGGTATCACCTGAAATTGCAAAAATTTATGATGCTGTAGGTTGGGATGCAGATAAAAAAGCATACAACCCTAGCAAGCAACAAAAACCTATTAAATGGGTTCGTATCCACAACTTACCTGATTTGGCTTACTTTAACCACGCTCAGCACGTAAAAGCTGGAAAAGTGGAGTGCCAAAGTTGTCACGGTGCCATTGAAACCATGAAAGTTGTATACCAACAAAGTTCATTGCAAATGGGCTGGTGTATCAATTGTCATCGCGAAGCTAAAGTGGATGTGAAAAATAATGATTACTACGAAAAATTGCATGAAGACCTAAAAGCACAAGGTAAATCATATGCAACCGTTAGTAATGTTGGTGGTTTAGAGTGCGGTAAATGCCACTATTAATTTAATATTTCAGATTGATTTCGTTTGAAGTTTAATCATGATCACTTAGAAAAAATTCATCCATGGAAAATAAAAATAAATACTGGAAAGGTTTAGAGGAATTAAATAACGACCCTAAATTTCTTCAAAATAAAAGAAATGAATTTGCAGAAGGTATTCCGTTAGAAGAAGTATTAACCGATAAAGACGGTGAAATGACTTCAAACAGACGTGACTTTTTAAAGTACTTCGGTTTCGGTATATCAGCAGTAGC
>CANLLM010000049.1 GCA_947491825.1 Bacteroidota bacterium | reverse complement strand
AAGCTTGTCGTTGCTCGTGTTGAGCTAAAATATTACTTCTGCCATTATCAACCAAAACAACATAAAATTCTTTTGGGCCATCCATGTCATCTGCAACCCTTGGACCAACCAACGAATTGTAAGTTGTAATTCTTTGTCCAGTTCCATAGGTACCTAACAAGCTAAAAAACAATTCGGCATCATTGATAGATGGAATTACTTTTTCTATACCTGCAACCACAATATGAACCTGCGGCATGGATAAACACAAACGTGCATTACCTTCATTTTCGGTAACGCCTACCATACCCGAATCAGCAATTAAGAAATTTGCTCCGGTAATACCTATCGTAGCTTTCAAAAATTTACCACGCACCTCGGCTGCAACATCCGCTGCAATATCTTCCGGGTCGGCTTCTATTGAGGTGCCTATTTTAGCATTAAGCAATTGGGTTATCTCTAATTTTGTTTTGTGCATAGCAGGAGTAACCATATGATAAGGTTGCTCGTTAGCAGCATCAACAATATATTCTCCTAAATCAGTTTCAGAAACCTCAACTCCATTTGCACGCAAATGCGCATTTAACCCAATTTCTTCGGTTATCATGCTTTTGCCTTTAACCACTAATTTAGCATTGTGCTTGTTAATGATGGTTGTGATTTCTGTTAAAGCACCTTTAGCATCATCTGCCCAAAGTACTTTACCCCCTTTTCGTATTACGTTAGACTCAAATTCAATTAGATATTTATCAAGATTTTCAATTACCTTCCATTTAAAGTAAGCAGCACGTTCACGTGCTAACTCTAAATTAGAAAACTGTTTTTTAGCGATAACAAAAGCCGCTTCGTATTTGTGCACATTAACTTGCATGCGGCTGCGGTGTTCGCGATCAAACGCAAACTTTTCTGATAGTTCTAAAAATTCATCTTGCTTTCGCATTGGATCAAAGTAAATGTTTTTTTTTATTAATCAGTCAACAGCATATTGTCGATAAGCCTCACATTTGAACACCAGCATGCGATAACTACTGCATAATGTATTTCGGGCCTCGTTAATTCATGTTGCTCCATGGTGTCTGCATCTACCAAAGCCAAATATTCTAATTTTAATTTGGGGTGATTTAACCATTGTGCTTTGGCAATACTAATTGCTTCACTTGTCGCAACACCCTGCAATACTTGTTGCTTCACAAATACCAAGGCTTTGTATAAACGAATTGCTACAGCTCTTTCATCATCCGTGAGTCTTACATTTCTTGAGCTCATCGCCAATCCACTAGATTCGCGTTTGGTAGGCACAATGTTCATTTGGATGTTAGAAAAACTTTTGGTAATTAAGTGTTTCACCACCATACATTGTTGCAAATCTTTTTGTCCAAAAAATACTTCATCAGGCTTTACTGCATCAAATAATTTACTTACAATGGTAATCACGCCATCAAAATGCCCTGGTCTTAGCGCACCTTCAAAACTACTGGTAACAGACCCAAAATTGTATTTATCTGCAACTACTTGAGCACCATACATTTCAGTACTCGAAGGTAAAAAAAGTACATCACACTGACTTTGTGTGAGTTTTACAATATCCTGTTCGATGGTACTTGGATATTTTTCAAAATCTTCGGCATTGTTAAACTGAGTCGGATTAACGTAAATGGTACAAACAGTATAACAATCTTTTGTTTTTGAAGCTGCTATTAAATCTAAGTGGCCTTGGTGAAGTGCACCCATGGTTGGAACATACCCAACCTTATCAAATTTGGAGCGATTCTCGGATAAATGATCCTGCAACAACTTAATGGATTTAAATACAAACATGTAGATAGCTAATTATGTGTGGTTTACAGAATAATACAAAATAAACTGGGCGGTATATTAGTAATTTTCTATAAATTTTATATATTTTTGTAGACTTTTTTAAGCACATCCATCATGGCAAAGAAGAAAATTTTGTTCATTTCATCAGAAATGAGCCCCTATTTAAAAGTGAGTACAGTTGCGGAGTTAGCCAGACGATTACCTCAGGCCATTCAGGAGAAAGACAACGAAATCAGGGTATTGATGCCTAGATATGGTTGTATCAACGAACGTAGAAACAGGTTACACGAAGTTGTAAGGCTATCAGGTATTAATATTACGATAGACGACAATGATAATCCACTAACCATTAAAGTTGCTTCATTACCGGAAGCCAAAATGCAGGTTTATTTTTTAGATAACGAAGACTATTTTCATCGCAAGTTCGTTTACACAGACGAAAACAACGACTTTTTTGGCGACAATGATGAACGTACCATCTTCTTTTGTAAGGGTGCTTTGGAAACAGTAAAAAAACTGGGTTGGCAACCAGATATCATTCATTGCCAAGGCTGGATGACAGGTTTAATACCATTATACCTTAAAACTATTTACAAGGACGAACCCGTATTTAAAAATGCAAAAGTGGTATTCAGTGTATTCGAGAACCAATTTGAGTGCAGTTTAGGTAAAGATTTTGCACGTAAAGCTAGCTTAAATACCATTGATAATAAGCAAATGTCATCTTTGGATTCATCTTGCACAGGTTTATACAAATCAGCTATTACCTACGCTGATGCTGTAGTAAAATGTAGCAGTGAAATAGATCCTGAAGTTGCTAGTTTTATAAAAAAGCAAAAAGGTAAAGTAGTGTTAGATCACAACGAACAAGAAGGTTACGTAGAAGACTATATTAAACTGTATGATAATTTATTGGAGAGACAGAACTAAACATTTTGCATACTTGCTGTTAGCGGCAGTTGTTCTAGTAAATTTTTCATGCAAAAAAGAAAATAACGAAGTTGGATCTGATGTAATTGGCAACCGAAGCGGCTTTGATGTGCAAGTTACTGATACATTCGAGGTAATAACTTACAGCAGTCTTGCAGATAGCGTTGACACCCGTTTTCTTACCTATTATATGCTTGGCCAAATAAACGACCCAATTATGGGTGTTACTGCGGCCAATATTGTAACTCAATTTTTATATCCTGTTGCAGGTTTTACTTTTGGTAGCCAAACCATTGATTCTGTTGTATTGCAAATTCGCTACGCAGCGCCATCAGCCATTTATGGAAACAATACAGCGCAAACCATTAAGGTGTATGAGGTAAATGAAGATTTGCCCACTTCTTTATCAGAGTACTTTTACTCTAACCGGAATTACCTAACGTCTCCTACCGAACTAGGATCATACAGCGGAAAGTTTAATTTAACAGACAGTGTTATTGAGTATGTTGCAGGTAAACGAATGAGCTATGCGCCACAATTGCGCATAAAATTAACAGACCCTGCTTTTATTAATAAATTAAAAACAACTCCCGTAGATTCATTTACCTCGGCTACTAATTTCAAATCTACTTTCAAGGGATTGATGATTTCTGCGGAACAGTCATCAATGGCCTCAGGTGATGGTGCTATTGCGTATTTTAACATGAGGTCTGATAACCCACAAACGTCATTAGTGGTATATTGTAGAAATGATACAACCCAGGTTAAATATGTATTTCCTGTTTCAGGTACTGCTGAGGTGAAAACAAATCAATACAAGCACCGTAATTTACCTGCCACATTGCAAGCAGCCAATAACGGAACACATCAAAATACTTGTTATGTTCAACCTGCTGCTGGTATTAAAACAAGAATATTAATTCCGAGTCTTTCTAAAATAGCTAGCGATAAACCCATAGCGGTAAATAGTGCACGCATATCTTTTACAGTTAAAGATACCCAAAACTATCCAATACCTGCCCGATTAAACTTATGGGATGCAGATGAATTTGGCAGAAGAAAAAATATTGCTGACTTCAGCGAGTCTGCAACCTATTATGGCGGAACCTATGATGCCACAAAAGGCACATACACATTTAATATTAACCGTCATGTTCAAAATTTGCTGAATGCGTACAACAAAAATAAAGTTGATGTTAACTACGGATTAAACTTGTTTGTGCCTGAAGATTATAACATAGCAGCTAACAGAGCCATATTAGATACAGATAGAAGTATCATCCCCGGACAACAAAAAGTGAAACTTATACTAACTTACACTGTTATAAAGTAGTAATGTGATTATTGTATTAAAACAAAATAGTGTAGAAGCCGATAAGTTGGCTTTGGTTAATTATTTAACAGAGCATCATATTGCTTATCATTTAGTTCCACAACAACATATTGTGGTAATTACTAAAGAATCCAATATAGATAATTTGTCTGAATTTGCATGTATTGAGCGCACGTATCAAATAAACACTCCTTATAAACTTGCCTCTAAAATTTGGAAAGAATCAACTAGCTTTAATATTGGGAGTAATAGCATTGGTAATGGCATTTTTAATATCATGGCTGGACCATGTTCTGTTGAAAACGAAGATCAAATATTTTCTACTGCAGAATTCTTGAGCAAATTAGGTGTAAAAATTTTACGTGGTGGGGCCTATAAGCCACGCACCTCTCCATATAGTTTTAGAGGTCTTGGTAAAGCTGGTTTACAGCTATTACGTAAAGCAGCCGATAAATACAACATGGGTGTTGTTACCGAAATATTAGACTATAGCCTGCTTGATGAGGTAATGGAGTATGCAGATGTTTTACAAGTTGGTAGCAGAAATATGCATAACTTCTATTTGCTAGATCAGTTGGGTAAAATAAATAAACCTGTATTACTTAAAAGAGGTTTCCAAGGTAAAACAGTAGAATGGCTGCTAGCTGCCGAATACATATTGAGCGGAGGTAATGCGCAGGTTATTTTATGCGAAAGGGGTATAAGAAGTTTTGATCCAAGCAGTAGAAATATACTAGACCTTGGTATAGTGCCACTAATAAAAGAATTAAGTCATTTACCGATAATTGTTGACCCTAGCCATGGAACAGGAAATGCGTTAAGAGTTAAGCCAGCTAGTTTAGCTGCCGCAGCAATTGGCGCTGATGGTATTTTAGTAGAAGTACATCCTAACCCCCCAAAAGCATTAAGCGATAGCGAACAGGCCCTCTCATTTGAAGAATTTGAAAAACTGCTTACTGAAACGCAAAACCTGCTAAAGGCATTGGGAAAACAAGCCGATACAGAAAGTATACCTTTGAAAACCGAAAGTTTGTAGTAAATTTGAGTTAATATGTGTGGAATAGTAGCTTATATAGGCCACCGCGAGGCCTACCCAATTATTATTAAAGGTTTAAAACGCTTAGAATACCGTGGGTATGATAGTGCTGGCGTGGCCCTTTTAACACCTGAAAAAGCATTAAATATTTATAAAAAAAGTGGCAAAGTAGCTGACCTTGAAAATGAAAATGAGGGAAAAGACCTTCATGCAAGTACTGGCATGGGCCATACCAGATGGGCTACCCATGGTGCTCCTAACGATGTGAATGCACATCCTCATTTGTCTCAAAGTGGTGAATTTGCGATTATACATAATGGAATTATTGAGAACTATCATTCGCTAAAAATAGCTTTGATGGAGCGTGGGCATACTTTTAAAAGTGAAACCGATACAGAAGTGTTGATTCATTTAATTGAAGAAGTCCATCAAAATAATGATGTCAGCTTTGAAGAGGCTGTTCGTATGTCATTAACACAGGTAGTTGGTGCTTATGCAATAGTTATATTATCTAAGTCTAACCCCAATTACTTAATTGGTGCACGTAAAGGCAGTCCTATGGTGGTTGGCATAGGCGAAAATGAGCATTTTATTGCAAGCGATGCAACACCCATTGTTGAATACACCCGTAACGTAGTTTATCTTAACGATGGCGAATTAGTGATTATTGATAACAATAACCTAACGGTTAAAACCATAGACAATACGATTAAAACACCATACATACAGGAACTTGAAATTAATTTAGAGAGCATAGAAAAAGGTGGTTTTGAGCATTTTATGCTTAAAGAAATTTATGAGCAGCCTCGTTCTATTCTAGATTCATTTCGAGGGAGAACACACATTAATGATGGTGCCATCACTATGGCAGGTGTTGATAAATTTGAAGACAAGTTAAAAAATGTTAAACGAATTATCATTGTTGGATGTGGAACCAGTTGGCATGCAGGTTTAGTTGGAGAATATTTATTCGAAGATTTTGCACGAATTCCTGTTGAGGTTGAATACGCATCTGAATTCAGATACCGCAATCCAGTATTAGACGAAACAGATTTTGTAATAGCCATATCTCAAAGCGGTGAAACAGCTGATACATTAGCTGCGCTTGAACTTGCTAAAAGCAAAGGAGCAACCATATTTGGGGTTTGTAATGTTGTAGGTTCATCTATTCCTCGCTTCACAGATGCTGGAGCGTATACGCACGCAGGACCAGAAATAGGTGTGGCATCTACCAAGGCATTTACAGCTCAGGTAACAGCACTAATATTAATGGCGCTATCTGTAGCACAAAAACGTGGCTCAATAAGCACACAACGATTAAGAGAATTGCTTATAGAACTTGAAACGATTCCTGCTAAAGTAGAAACTGCCTTAAAACTAAATGACAGCATTAAAAAAATCGCTACCGTGTTTCAGCATTCAACTAATGCATTGTACTTAGGACGTGGATATGGTTTTCCTATTGCTTTAGAAGGCGCATTAAAACTAAAAGAAATAAGCTACATACATGCTGAAGGTTATCCAGCAGCAGAAATGAAGCACGGACCGATTGCACTCATTGATGAAGAAATGCCAGTTGTTATTATAGCCACACAGCATAGTAATTATGAAAAAGTAATCAGTAATATTCAAGAAGTGAGAGCGCGTAAAGGACGTGTAATAGCCATTGCTACAGAAGGTGACGAACACATCAGACAACATGCAGACCATGTAATTTATATACCACATTGCGAAGAGGCTATGTTACCTTTAATAGCAAGTGTACCACTTCAATTATTGTCGTACCACATTGCAGTAATGCGCGGATGTAATGTAGATCAACCAAGAAACTTAGCTAAATCTGTTACGGTGGAATAAATTAAAATTTAGAAAATACATTAAAAAAGCCAGACATGTGAACATGTCTGGCTTTTTTACTCCTTAATCTTAGCGTAAAACAACATTATTTTTAAGTTGAACAGTTGTTCAGCATGTCTATTTAAAAGTTACAATCAAGCAGTTAAACACAACTTTATAAAATTAAATAGGGGTACTACCCTCCTAATTAAAAACTTCTTGTTGAAGTATTTAATTACAAAATATCAACCGCGTAAATAGCCATTAATGGAATAACAATTCCATTATCAATCCACGCAGAAGTTGCATCTACTCCTTGAACCAATGTTTGAATACGTTTGTATCCTGAAGGCGTTTTTAGAACAATGTTTGCTTTACGGCCTGAAACTTTTGAAAGAGTTGCTGCTTTATCTAAAGCAACGCGCCTAACACGTTTGTCTTCTTCACGGGTTAATACATCATAGTCGAATATTTTTACACCTTCGGCAGATGAGATTAACTCAATTTCACGAATGTTAATTACATTTTGCATAATAAAATAATTGTGTGCACGAAGTTATGCCCTGTGCAAATGGTTGAATGTATTTAAAGAGCTGCTTCGTATCTGCGACTTACTTCATCCCAATTAATGATGCTCCAAAATGCCGAACAATAGTCTGGTCTACGATTTTGGTAATGCAAATAGTAAGCATGTTCCCAAACATCTAAACCTAAAATTGGTGTACCATTACAATCTGTAACTATATCCATTAATGGGTTATCTTGGTTAGGTGTTGAACAAATTTTTAGCTTACCGCCTTCAACACATAACCAAGCCCATCCACTACCAAAACGAGTTGTTGCCGCTTTATTAAAGTCTTCTTTCAATTTATCCATTCCACCTAAATCCGCTTCAATTGCAGCTTGTAACTTAGCAGAAGGAGAAGATCCATTGTTGCCTAAGATAGTCCAGAACAACGAATGGTTAAAATGTCCACCACCATTGTTACGCACAGCCATTGGGTATTTACTGATGTTTTTACAAATGTCTTCGATTGATAAATGCGCTGCATCAGTACCTGCAATTGCAGCATTTAAATTTGTTACATAAGCGTTGTGGTGTTTAGAGTGGTGAATTTCCATGGTACGCGCATCGATGTGCGGCTCAAGCGCTGTGTACTCGTATGGTAATTTTGGTAATTCGAATGCCATATGATTCTATAATTAAGTTGTTAATATAAGAGAAGCAAAAATAGTGCTATTTGTTATTAAACAGCTAACAAATTATTTAGATTGTCACAGCCTAAAATAATTTTTCAGTTGTAATTTGGGTAATTTAATACTGAATGTACTATCGTATACTTTTAAAAAAAGATTTCATCAACTCAGCGCACGCTGATGCTAAAACCCCAGAAACAAGTTCCGTTTTAGGATGATAAATATTGCCCAGTTTGCCACATCCACGCTTATCATCTGTAGCTCCAAAAACTACTTTACTAATCTGGCTCCAAAATAAAGCCCCACCGCACATTACACAAGGTTCTAGGGTAACATACAAAGTACAATCAACCAAATACTTTGCACCTAAGTAATTGGCAGCCGCTGTAATGGCCTGCATTTCTGCATGAGCTGTTACATCATTTAATTGTTCGGTTAAATTGTGGCCTTTACCAATAATTTTGTTGTTACTTACCACAATTGCACCAACAGGAACCTCGCCCAAATCATAGGCTTTTTGGGCCTCTTTCAGGGCCAATTGCATAAAATATTCGTCCGAAAACAACGCTGCCATAATTGAAGCAGCAACATACGTATTTACCCAAAATTAAATGCTATTGTAGCCTTCCTTTTTATTATTTTCGCACCCTATTTAAGGCTAATAAGGATACAATATGCTACGTACACATACTTGCGGAGAACTAAGATTAAGCAACAACAACGAAACAATAACTTTAACTGGCTGGGTTCAAAAAAGCCGGGATTTAGGAGGAATGACTTTTGTTGATTTGCGAGACAGGTATGGTATTACACAACTTGCCTTTAATATGGATAACAATGCCGATTTGTGTGCACGCGCCCGCAAGTTGGGACGAGAATTTGTACTAAAGGTTACTGGCGCAGTTAAAGAGCGTGAAAGTAAAAATTTAAATATGCCAACTGGCGAAATTGAAATTAGTGTAACTGATTTTAACATATTGAATGAATCCATCACACCTCCTTTTACAATAGAAGAAAACACCGATGGTGGTGATGATATTAGAATGAAATACCGCTATTTAGATTTGCGCAGAGCCAGTGTAAGAGGTAACTTACAGCTGCGCCATAAGGTGGCCCAACAAACGCGTAATTTCCTAGATTTACAAGACTTTATTGAAGTTGAAACCCCGGTGCTCATTAAATCAACTCCCGAAGGAGCACGCGATTTTGTGGTGCCAAGCCGCATGAATCCGGGTGAGTTTTATGCTTTACCACAGTCGCCACAAACCTTTAAGCAATTGTTAATGATAAGCGGTTTTGATCGATACTATCAAATTGTAAAGTGTTTCCGCGATGAAGATTTGCGTGCAGATCGCCAACCAGAATTTACACAAATAGATTGTGAAATGAGTTTTGTGGAGCAAGAAGACATCTTAAATATGTTTGAAGGCTTGGTAAAACACTTGTTTAAACAAGTTAAAGGAATTGATATCGAATCGTTACCACGCATGACTTATGCTGATGCCATGAAATTTTACGGCAGCGATAAGCCTGATACGCGCTTTGAGATGAAGTTTGTGGAAGTAAATGATGTGGTAAAAGGTAAGAACTTTCCAGTGTTTGACAATGCCGAGTTGGTAGTTGGTATCTGTGCAACAGGTTGTGCCGAATACACCCGCAAACAATTGGATGAGTTAACTGACTTTGTAAAACGCCCGCAAATTGGCGCAACAGGCTTAGTTTATGCACGTGTAAATGCAGATGGAACTATTAAATCATCGGTAGATAAATTTTATGATGAAGCGGCCCTTAAATCATGGGCCGAGCGTTTTAACGCACAGCCTGGTGACTTAATTTTATTATTGGCAGGCCAAGCAGATAAAACCCGCAAAGCATTAAACGAATTACGTTTAGAAATGGGTACACGCTTAGGGTTACGGGATAAAAACACTTTTAGCTGCTTATGGGTGGTTGATTTCCCATTGTTAGAGTTTAATGAGGAAGATAACCGATACTTCGCCATGCACCATCCGTTTACCTCGCCAAAACCTGAAGACATTCACTTATTAAACAGTTTTGAAACCTTAGGCCAAGTGCGCGCAAACGCATACGATATGGTAATTAATGGTGTAGAAGTTGGTGGCGGTAGTGTGCGTATCTTTAACAAAGATTTACAAGCGCGCATGTTTGAAGTACTAGGCTTTACAGCAGAAGAAGCACAACATCAGTTTGGATTTTTGATGGATGCCTTCCAATACGGGGCGCCACCACATGCAGGCATTGCTTTTGGATTTGATAGGTTATGTTCATTGTTTGGTGGAGCAGATTCGATTCGTGATTTTATTGCCTTCCCTAAAAATAACAGCGGAAGGGACATGATGATTGATGCTCCTAGTATGATTGACACTAAACAATTAAACGAGTTAAATATAGCACTAAAAGCATAGATGTTGAGTGCCGCGCAATGCGACACGAAATCCCGCTAAAAGGGCGAATTGATGAGCCATGCACCATTGATAAGAAACAGATGAAGGAGTTAAGAATTGAATTAGATATCGCGTAATGCTATTTACAATACCAAAGTAAAAAGTTGAGCTCAGTGGTCAAAAATTTTATTTATGATCGTATAAAAATTACTTCTTATTGTAAAAGTTCATCGTACGCTCTAGGCCAGAAAGCGCAAAGGATTCGATGGCATCTATGCTATGTTTTATTAACTCGGGCAAGTTTTTTTGTTCTTCCTCATTAAACATACCTAAAACAAAATCTACTTGTTGGCCTTTGGCATAATTGCTCCCAATACCAAATCGCAAACGCGGGTAATTTTGTGTTAGCAATAACTCGTTTATGTTTTTTAAACCATTGTGTCCAGCATCACTTCCGTTTGCCCGAATACGAATCTTTCCATAATCAATGGCCAAATCATCAACCAAAACAAAAATCTGATTGACATCAAGCTTTAGTTCTTGCATCCAATACCTAACAGCTTTACCACTTAAATTCATGTAAGTAGTTGGCTTTATTAGGTGCAACTGTTTTCCTTTAACGGATATCATACAATGATCAGCATATCTATCAGGTGCAAATATTTTGCCATGCTTTTTGGCCAACGCATCTAAAAGATCAAACCCAATATTGTGGCGCGTATGTGCGTATTCACTTCCAATGTTTCCTAAGCCAACAATTAAAAACTTCATGGTGCAAGTATAATAATATTGAATAGTTAGTTGATTAAGTATATTAAAATGAAAATGCTAAAAGCTGGCTAATTGTATCAATTAGACAAAAAAATCCCGCACCAAAACTGATGCGGGATTTTAGAGTAGTTATAGAAATAAAATTATTTCTTTTTACCTGTTTCTGCAGTAGCAGCGCTTTGTGCAGCACGGGTAGTTTTAACCGTAACAATTGGATTATTTGGAGACTCAAGGATGGCAAATTCTTGAGCAGGGATATCTGCTACTTTAATTGATTTACCAATTTCTAAGTTATCGATGTTGATTTCAACGTAATCAGGTAATTTAGAAGGTAAAGTTTTAACACGTAATTTCTGTGATTTAACTACCAATTTACCACCCGCACGAACACCAACTGAATTTCCAATAAACTTAACCGGAATTCTTACCTCCACTTCTTTATCTTCGCTAATAGCTAGGAAGTCAGCATGAAGAATAGAATCATTCACTGGGTGATATTGAATGTCTTTCAATACCGATTTGTAAATTTTCCCATCAATGTCAAGTTGCACTTTGTAAGTGTTAGGAGTGTACACTAAGTTTTTAAAATCTTCAGAGTACATGGAGAAATTTACATTCTCGTTTCCGCCATACAATACACACGGCACTTTACCCTCGTTTCGAAGTATTTTGGTAGTTGATTTACCTACTCCGTCCCGCAAATAACCAAACATGGCAAGTGTTTTCATTTTGTTTTTGTTTTGTTTTTTGCAAAACTTCGGCCAATTCGCAGGACCTCTGTCTTACATTTATATTATTTATTTAAGCGAATTTACTTAGTTGCTGTGTTAAATAGTGAACTGATACTTCCAAACTCCGTTACATTATGAATGGCGTCTGCAAATAACCCACCTACACTTAACACTTTTATCTTACTGCTTTCCCTCTTTAATGGAATGGTATCACAAACCACTAATTCATCAATCACACTGTTTTCAAGCGTTTCGTATGCATTACCTGATAATACAGGATGCGTACACATTGCTCTTACACTTAATGCTCCTTTTTCTTTAAGCATTTGTGCAGATTTAGCTAATGTATTACCTGTGTCAATAATATCATCAATCAAAATCACATCTTTACCAGCTACATCACCAATAAGTGTCATAGATGCTATTTCATTGGCACGTTTACGCTCTTTATCGCAAATAACCATATCTAAGTTTAACGCTCTGGCAAAGGTTCTGGTTCTATTTGATGAACCCATATCAGGCGAAGCTAAAATAAGATTAATTTCGTTAAGGTTGCGAATATAAGGAATAAATACCACAGATGAATCTAAATGATCAACTGGTATTTCAAAGAAACCTTGAATTTGTGGAGCATGTAAGTCCATGGTCATTACACGACTAACACCAACTGCCTTTAATAAATCGGCAGCCACTTTACTACCTATACTTACACGCGGCTTATCTTTACGATCCTGACGTGCCATCCCGAAGTAAGGGATAACGGCCGTTATATAATGGGCAGAGGCGCGTTTAGCTGCATCAATCATCAACAATAATTCCAATAAATTATCAGCATTTGGAAAAGTCGATTGAATGAAAAACACATCGCAACCGCGAACGCTTTCATTGATACTAGGCTGGATTTCGCCATCGCTGAACTGCGATACAGTAAGATCACCCAGCGGTTTGCCATAAGCTTTTGCAATTTTTTCGGCTACAAATAAGGAATTGCGGCCTGAGAAGAGTTTTACCTCATTACGTGGTGACGACATGGTACTTTAGTTATTAATTACAATTGGACCGTAGTTTTAAAAAAAGTGCCGGGTTTCTTTTAGAAAAAACCCGACACCAATCTTTCTATTTGTTGTCCGACTAGGTCTCGAACCTAGACTCTTCTGAACCAAAATCAGACGTGTTGCCAATTACACCATCGGACAATTTTTGTGGGTGCAAATATACTCCTTGCTCAAAACTGTGCAACACTTTTTACACTTTTTTACGTAAAACCTTGAAAATGCCATTTACGCACTTAATTTCAAGCATTTTAGTTTTCTATTTTAAGGTGCCTTCCTCGCTTAATAACCACATTAAAGTGCTTATTGCAGCGGCCCCAAGTTCCAATTCACGTTTATTAACTTTATCAAAAGTGTCTACTTCGGTGTGGTGGTAGTCAAAATACCTTTGCGAATCTGGCACATATCCAATTAATAAGGTTCCTTGCTTTTTTAATGGACCAATATCAACCCCACCCCAACCCTGACGAATTTCGTCAATGCTATAAGGTTTATAAAGCGGTTCCCATTTTTTAAAAATTTTAACCGCGTTGGTGTCATCAACCCCAAAAGCGCGAGGGGTAAAACCTCCCGCATCGCTTTCAATGGCTGCAATATGTTTTTGGTTCGCATCTAAAGCAGCCACACGAGCATACTCTAATCCACCCCTTACTCCATTCTCTTCATTCATAAACAACACCGCTCGCAGTGTACGATTAGGTTTTAAACCAAGTGTTTTAATTAAACGTAGTGCCTCCAAACTTTGCACACAGCCTGCTCCGTCATCATGCGCACCCTGACCATTGTCCCAACTATCTAAATGCCCACCTGCAATTATAATTTCTTTGGGCATTCCTGACCCTCTAATTTCGGCAATAACATTGTACGATGGTGCATCAGGCAAAGTTTGGCAATTCATTTTCAGAAACATCCTTACTTGTCCTTCTGATTTTAATTTTATCATGTTGCTAAGCGCATCGGCACCTTTTGTGCTAATTGCACAAGCGGGTATTTTTGGTAATGAATCGTTGTATTTTGTCATCCCCGTGTGCGGGAAATCATCATTAGCCAGGGTAAGCGAACGTACTACCGCACCAACAGCACCGTAACGAGCGGCCTCGGCAGGGCCAGAACCTCTTTGGTCGTTTGCCCCACCATAAGCAGCACCGGTATGAATGTGGGTTGGATCCATCGGTCGGTTAAAGAATACTATTTTACCTTTTATGCGCTCTTTGCCCAATTGTTTTAAATCAGCAATACTTCTTACCTCTATTACCTCTGCATCGATGCCATTTAAAGATGTAGCAACACTGCCACCTAATGCACAAATGCGCACATCAAATTTTTGTCGACCTTTTGCTATAAATGCCTCCTCTTTTGCACCTCTAATCCAATGCGGCACCATAACTGGTTGCAAGTAAACGGTATCAAAGCCATAACTTTTCATTTTATTGAACATGTATTGCACAGCTTGCTCAGCTTGCGGAGAACCGCTTAATCTACCACCAATCTCGTTGCACAAATAATCAAGGGTTTGGTAGCATTGTCCATTTGTTAAAACCTCATCATAAACACGGTTAAAGGTTTCTTTATGGTTTGACGTTTGACCAAAAGCCACAATCACTAAATGTATACATGCCAATAAATATATTGTCTTTTTCATGGGTTTGTATTTACTGTTTTATAAATTGAATACAGTTTTGGGTCAATTCATCTTTTACTTCAACCCAATATAATCCTGCATTCAAACTGCTAATATCTAAATGATTATTTTTTAATGTGGTTGATATCTGAACCCTTCCCAATGCATCAAAAACCAATACATTACTTGATGGATTTACCCCATTTATTTGAATCTGCTGACTAGCTGGATTAGGAAATACCTGCATAATGGTTTGGTTATTTAGTTGCTCATTTAAACCAACAATAGTTGGATCTTTTGCAGCAGTACCACGATTAATAATCCAATTATTTGGGTCAATGGCAATTGTACTTACCGTTTTATTAATTGCTATTTTATGCACCATTTGTTTTTGGCTGTGCATTAAGCGGAGGGTTGTATCACCACCGGTATAAGTAATTTTATACTCTATAGGCGTTATAAACAAAGGCGTTGTGCTGCTTGTGGTTTGGGTTGAAACCAAGTATAAGGTATCGTTAATTTGATTCCATGAAACATTAAATGTTGGATAACCTTGACCATAGAACCATTGGTTAAAAACCTGGGTAAAGTCTTTACTGCTTTGTTGTTCTAATAATGTTTTAAAATCTGTGGTACTTGCAGTACCAAAAGCAAACTGTTGCTGATAGCGTTTCAAGATTGCAAAAAATAAGGAGTCGTTGTTTAATTCGTAACGTAAAATATGAACAAAAGCACCCGCCTTATTGTATGTTAATCTTGACGAAAACATGCGACTAACGCTTGTGGTGTCTTCAAACCAAATGCTACCGTCAGTTTGAGACATTACCGTGTTGTGCACAGCAAGCATATCCGCAGGAGCCTCGCTTGGACTAAGTAATTCAAGGGCTAGGTATTCGCAATAGGTTGCGAAACCTTCGTTTAACCAAATATCTTTCCAAGTTTTACAAGTAACATGATCGCCAAACCACTGGTGGCCTAACTCGTGCGCAACAATACCAAAGTTA
The DNA here is from genome assembly GCA_947491825.1 of Bacteroidota bacterium. Taxonomy (GTDB): domain Bacteria; phylum Bacteroidota; class Bacteroidia; order UKL13-3; family UKL13-3; genus UBA6183. The sequence continues at coordinate 3,252 of CANLLM010000049.1, read as the reverse complement.
ATAATACCAATACTGGTCATGGTTTGATGTTCCATTCCACCGCTAAAAGGTGCCATGGCATGGCCATATTTTTCTTTCCAAAACGGATATTTTCCGAACCAGTTTGAGAAACCTTCTAACATGGGAGCAGTTTTATCTAATTCGGGCTTGAAGGTAGTAAGCGTTGCCGGATTATCATAAATATAGTCCTGAATCAACATGGAATCGCCATCAATGTGCGCATAAGTATTGTATTCTACATATTTGGCAACTGCTATGGATATTAAATAATAATCAACTGCAAGTTTTGATTGCCATTGGTAACGCACTTTATTACCTGCTAAGCTAACAACATCTTTAAGTACACCAATTGCACCCACTTTATTCTCATTGCTTGTGGTAATATAAGTGTAAACAGAATCAATTTTATCTTGCAAGGCTTGTTTACATGGAAACCACTCATAAGCCGAATATGGCTGGCTTAAACTCCATGTGGCTTGATTTCCCCATCGAGTTGACGTACCTGTGGTAAAGCCAGAACCTATTGCAGCGCCTGCAACAACAAGGGCATCTCCATGATAATAAATTGTTACATCTATTAAACTATTTTTTTGTATTGCTTGAGGTAACACAACATAAGCGAAATTTGATTGATGCTGCACTGATAACCTATCCCCTGAAGAGTTAACAATAGAATCAATAGTGTGGTTGTTGTGTAATTCAAAACCAAAAGTATCTAATGCATCAGCCACTACTTGTGCAATGGTGCGCACATTTCCGTTTATGATGGTGCTGTTTCTTTCAATATTTAAATTGAGGTGATGAAACTTTACATCATAATTATTCATTAAAGCTAATTGTGGCGAAGTGGCAGCCTTACCATATGATTTTTGAAAATATTTTTGCTTGTGTGTGGCACAAAAATGGTCTTGCGCATAGGTTGTGGCAAAAGCCATCAAACCCAGAATTAAAAATAATTTTTTCAATTGTTTTGTTGTTAATTATAAAAAGAACCATTTTTTAGGTAAATGGTTTTTAGCAAAGGACAAATTTTGTAGCGTTCATCATGGGTATCATCATAAACAGCTTTCAGTGTTTCATAAACATGTTTAATACCAATTTTATCAGCCCACTCAAAAGGACCGAATGGGTAGTTTGTTCCAAGCTTCATACTAGTGTCAATGTCTTGCATGTTTGCTGTCCCTTCTTGCAGGGTATAACAAGCCTCGTTAATAATCATCATGATAATACGTGGAGTAACCATACCTACTCGATCTTGAACCAATTTATATTCCCAACCCAAGTTGAGCATGATTTGATGCAATGTTGGTTCATCTGTTTTATTTAATAAGGATACCTCAGCCAAACTGCGGTTAATAAAAGTTGGCAAATCATTTATACCTATTAAAGTACATAGTATTTCTCTACCACAAAGGTTAGCAGCAGCAGCCAACTGCGTTTTAACTGCACCAACAAAAACAGGAATATTTTTAAGTGGGGCGTAATATTTTAACGCATTTAAATGTTCGTCAATACTCAAATCAAATACCACATCAAAAACACTTAGATCAATTGGGGGATAATCTGAGTCTTGAATTTCAGTAACTTCTGCCGCAGTTAATTTTTGTTTTAACTCGTTGGTTACTATTTTTTCTCCACGTAATAAAATCTTCATGAGTAGGTTGTATTTTTGAAAACAAATTTAACCCACAAACTCATATGGAAAAGAAAATAATTACCAGTGCAAACTCCCCCACCCCAATTGGCCCATACAGCCCTGGTGTAATGATTGAAAACACTTTGTATACCAGCGGACAAGTTGCTAAAGATGCAGTAACAGGAGAAATGATACAGCATGATATTTCAGCAGAAACAAAAAAGGTGATGGAAAACGTATTGGCTATTTTACAATCAGCGGGAATGGATTTTGGCGATGTGGTTAAAACAACCATTTACTGCACAGATTTAGGAAACTTTGCTGCCATAAACGAAGCTTATGGTAGTTTTTTTACTGGAAATTTCCCCGCCCGCGAAACGGTTCAAGTATCTAAATTACCGCTAAACGCAAATGTAGAAATTAGCGTGGTGGCAATAAAATAATAATAAATAGAGGGGCTTTCAAGCTTTTGAAAGCCTCTTTATTTGCGTTTGTAAATGGGGACATTGCTGCAAGCCTCACCGTACATAATACTTTTTACATGTGGTGTAAGTTTGTGTGTAATTTCAACGTAAGCACTAACTGGTACAGGCACATCACTACAGCCTTTAATGATTACACGCGCATCGGCAAAATCAATAGGATTGATTTTTTGTATCGCATCTTGATAGAGTATCGTGTTTAACACATCAATATTACCGAATACATAACGATTGGCATAGGGCTCAATATTTACAGCCAACAACATATAGGCCCAAGTAGGTACAATCGCATCTGTACTGCAAACAAATGCAACATTTTTTTCTTCGTATTGCGTCCAATCATGGTTTTTTACCTGCTCTCTAAAATCCTTTTCTTTTAAAATCAATTCCATAAAAAGCCAAGGTTTGATATCAAGCACAACACGCTCGCCTTTATTAAAATATGCTTCGAGGTTTAAGGTAATTAAACTGCTACTTGCAACTTTATTTTCAATCGGTACAATGTTTTGTTCAGGAGTCATAAAACGAAGTTAAAGTAAATAATGAGGGGAATAAAACGAACAGGCACTAAAATAACTTTTAGTCAGGTATTTTGCTATCAATCCACTGGTCAAATAAAAGTAGTGAGATGCTAATTAAGCCTGTATGTATAATTTTATTATTGATAATGATAATATAAAAGCCCTTTGTAAAATCTTTACAAAGGGCTTGGAATTGGTTATGCTAAAAGTTTACTCCAATTAACTTCTGTTGCCAAAATTTCTCTAATTTTAGAGATAGGAATACGTTCTTGCACCATGGTATCTCTGTATCGAATAGTAACGGTTTGATTCTCCAAAGATTCGTGATCAACAGTGATACAAAATGGCGTGCCAAGTGCATCTTGTCTGCGGTAGCGTTTACCAATAGCATCTTTTTCTTCGTAAAAGCAATTGTAGTCAAACTTCAATTCATCAATAATTTTGCGTGCTATATCGGGCAAACCATCTTTTTTGATTAAAGGGAATATAGCCACTTTATAAGGAGCTAAAATTGCAGGCAAGCTCAACACAACACGTGTGTCTATTTTGTCACCTTCACCAACTTCTTCTTCTTTATATGATGCACATAAAACAGATAAAAACAAGCGATCTA
>CANLLM010000048.1 GCA_947491825.1 Bacteroidota bacterium | reverse complement strand
GGACTGCGTTTCCCAACTTGTTCTTGTAATTCGCTGCTGCTATTCACAACTACATCCTCCACTTTAATAATCACATCTCCATCTTTAACACCTGCATCTTCTGCGCTGCTATTGGGGTTTACTTTGGCCACGTATACTCCGCGCACTTCTCGTAATCCTTCTTTATCGGCTAACTGGCTATTCACATCCTGAATACTCACACCCAAAAAACCACGTTGAACTGCTCCATATTTAGTTAAATCACCAATTATTTTTTTCATTAAATTAGCTGGCACGGCAAAAGCATAACCGGCATACTGACCAGTTTGACTTGCAATTGCGGTATTAATACCCACCAATTTACCATCAGATGTAACCAATGCGCCACCACTATTTCCTGGATTAACAGCCGCATCTGTTTGGATAAAACTTTCAATACTATATTGGCTTTCCGGATTACGTGCATCACGCAATAAATTTAAATTACGCCCTTTTGCACTTACAATACCTGCTGTTACAGTACTAGTTAAGTTAAACGGGTTACCTACAGCCAAAACCCATTGTCCAACTTTTACATCATCGCTGTTACCTACAACTGCATATTGTAAATTCGATTCATCAATGCGTAGTAATGCTAAGTCGGTATTGGGGTCATTACCTAACAACTCAGCATTGTACTCGCGCTTATCATTTAATATTACCCTAATTTGGGTTGCCCCATCAATTACGTGGTTGTTGGTAACAATATATCCATCAGCACTAATAATAACACCACTACCCGAACCACTGCGAGGAGTGTTAGGCATTTCAAAACCAAATCCAGGTCCAAATAAATCAAACGGATTCATTTGTTGTTGACGTTCTTGCTGTTTAGGCTCAACGGTAGTGATAATATGAACTACTGTTGGGGTAACCAAATCGGCAACCTCTACAAAGTCGGGGCGACTGCCTGACTCGTTTAAACTGGCATATCTTGCCATGTAATTTGCTGAAAAAGTGTCAGCATTTTTGTCATCAATTAATGTTGTAATACCGACAGCCACTAGTCCTCCAAGGCTTGCAACGGCAAATAATCCTAAGTAATTTTTCATGTGCTACTAAAATATTAATTTGGTTGATATTGATTTCAAACAGCGTTCCAATTTTTATAATTCAGGAATTTAACGCAAGCCACAAAATTTTATTTTACCGTTCAAAAATTTGTACAACTTTGCAAAGGCAAACACATATGGGAAATTCACCACACGATTCACACCAATTTTATTTTGAACGTTACCTACGCAATAAATTGTCGGGTAGCGAAAAATCGCAATTGGAAGCGCGTTTAGCAAACGACAAAGAATTAAATCAGGCGTTTGAACACTACAAATCAAACCGTAAAAGCTTTCTAAAAGAACTTATATCTGAACATGACAGCGGCCCCAAAAGAAGTAGATTAGCAAATTTCTTTTACTTAACTATAACAATAGTTGGAATAGCCGTTGCAACTAATTACTACCTAGAAAACCGCTCGCTTAAAGAAGAAATAAACAGAGACAAAAAACTAATAAAAAGGCTTATATCTAACATTCCTTTTGTAGGTAAAAAAATGATTAAAGATAGTAATGAGTTCGTTTCTATGAGAACTAAAACTAATACCATCAATGACAACGTAACATTAAACATTAAAGAAGATAAAAACGACTCCTCATTAGCGGCTTCAGATATCATAAACGAGTTGTTATTTGACACCATTTTAATTCCAATTAAGAGAAGTTACTATGAAGAAAAGCTTGCATTTTATTTAAATGAATTAGACAGCACACTCCTGGCAACTGAGGTTCAACAATTGATTTACAAAAACAGCCATAAATACGATATCAAATATAAAAGCTCACCTGTAAGCGTGTCTTTTTGGAACTCAGCTGAGTTGGGCAACACATATCGCTTTGATGGGAATAATTTAAATATTACTGGATTAAAAGCTCCTTATCAGCTTTTATTATTAAAGGATGAAGGCGAGTTAATATGGATTGAAGCAGAAAGAGAAATTATTTTACTTGCAGATAACCAAATACATAATTACTAATCATGCAGCTTAACTTTTATAAATATCAAGGCACAGGCAACGACTTTATTTTGATTGATGATCGGCACTTGACATTTCCAATTGAAGACATAGGTTTGATAGCTCGTTTGTGTCATAGGAAATTTGGAATTGGAGCTGATGGTTTAATTCTTCTTCAACCCCACCCTTCACAAAGCTATTCTATGAAATATTACAATAGTGATGGTAAAGAAAGTAGCATGTGTGGCAATGGCGGAAGATGCCTTGCTGCATTTGCCTTGCAAATGGGAATTGCCGTTGGGAAACATTCTTTTATGGCAATAGATGGCATACACGATGTAGAACCTGAAGGCGTCATCAATAAAGCTGTATGGATAAAATTAAAAATGAAAGATGTTGAGCAAATTGAAATTCGAGAAAACAATATCTTTATACTGAATACAGGTTCGCCTCATTATGTGCAATTTACTGCCCAAAATATAGACTCTTTAAATATAGATGCAGATGCTAAAAGCATACGATATAACCAAGAATTTACAAAAGAAGGGATAAATGTAAATTTTGTTAACCTAATAGGAATAAACGAAATTAGTATGCGCACCTATGAGCGTGGAGTGGAAGATGAAACTTTAAGTTGTGGCACAGGTGTAACTGCTGCAGCATTAAGTTCCTCAATGTTAAATAATTTACCTAACGGCCTTCATACCACAAACGTAACTACTCCAGGTGGCAGGTTAAAAGTTACTTTCCATTACAATGCAGATAATTCAACATTTAATAATGTTTGGTTACAAGGCCCCGCAACACAAGTTTTTAAAGGCACTGTGGAAATATAGAGGATAAATATCTAATAAAATTATATGTGTTAAATAACCGCATTCACTTACCTTAGCCAGATTAAATTAGGGTAAATTTTGTTAGTTGTTAATACAATGCCATTCGATTTGGTTTACACGCTTGTAAACCACCCTCACATTGGGTTTGTGCTTGAACCGCATGTGGTGCAGATAAATTCGTTAGGTAATTTCACGCTAACCCACCAACGCGTTTTCGCTAAAACATCTGAGTATTTTTCTAAAAAAATTGCCGATTCCGACCTTCAACTAATTCAGATTTTGGATGAATTGGATGATGACTATTTAGTAAAGAAGTTTTATGTAGGCGGGAAAAAGAAAATACGCACCGCAGAGTTTTTTGAACGTAACAAAGATGATGATTTCTTAATGAGTGCAATTCGATCGTTTATTGACGAAAGAATGAATATTGTATTGAATTTATTACGAGGTAAAACCATTTACAAAATGGGTAACGACAACAATCCTAGCTCACAAAAAATTACTGTTTCTAACGAGAAATCAACCGTATTATTTCACTTCAGAAGAGACCGAGAAGGTACACGCTACTTCCCCACTATTAAATATGTAGACCAGCGTATTGAATTTATGTTTAAGGGTGCAAACATTATATGTAACACTCCAGCATGGATGCTGTTAAACGACAAGCTATTTGATTTTGCAAAAGACGTAGATGGCAAAAAACTTCAACCATTTTTAAACAAACGATTTATTCAAATTGCTAAAAGTGCGGAAGAAACTTACTTCAATAAATTTGTGACACAACTTGTTGAGAAGTATGATGTATATGCCGAAGGATTAGAAATAATAACCAGGTCAGTAGTAGCGCACACAGTGCTAAAAGTTCAAGTATACGAAGGTGAGCAATTATCACTCAAACTTACTTTTAACTACGGCAAATCAAACTTTGAATATGGCACCCAGCATTTAGTTAGTGTGGTGGTTGAAAAACAAGGTGATAATTACACCTTTGTCCGTTTTAAACGAAATAATAGTTGGGAAGAGGAACAGAAAAAACAGATTGAAGATTTAGGTCTAATTCAGCTAAATGGACCTTACTTTAGTTTAAAAAGCACAACAATTCAGGTGAACTCGAACGAGTTGATAAAACTTGAAACTACTAATAAATATGAGTTTCTTGAATGGCTGAATGAAAACACTGAAACGCTTCGCCAACAAAACATCTTGGTTGAGCAAGGCAATAATTTAAACAAATACTTTATTGGTCATAGACAAATAAAACTTGAAGTTACCGAACAACGTGATTGGTTTGACGTTAAGGCGGTTGTACAATTTGGCGATTATACTTTTAGTTTTATGGCACTTAAAGATTACATCCTTAAAGGAAAACGCGAGTTCATTTTACCAAATGGGCAAATAGCAGTAATACCAAATGAGTGGTTTGGTAACCTAGGCGGAATGCTAACATTTAGCACCAGTGAAGATGAAATACTTCTAGAAAAACAGCACATTGGTTTAATCGAAGAGTTAAATCACAATGGTGGAAAGTATTTGCGTTTAAGTGATAAGTTGAAAAAAATGAAAACCTACGGACAAGTAAGAGATATTGATATGCCTAATGATTTTATTGGCATATTAAGACCCTACCAGAAAGCCGGATTTAACTGGTTTTATTTTTTAAAACAAAACAAATTTGGAGGTTGCTTAGCGGATGATATGGGCCTGGGTAAAACCATTCAAACATTGGCATTATTGCAAAAAGAAAAAGAACTATATGCTTTTACAAAACAATTTGCCAATGAAGATATTGAGCCAGATAAGATAGTTATACAGTTAGAAGAACAAGCACCACAATTAAACTTATTTGGTGGCATAGAAACACAAATCAAAACCACCACACACTTAGACATCACACAGGTATCTACAACTTTAGATGAAAGCATGCACACGCGCATCAAAACATCTTTAATTGTAGTACCAAACTCATTAGTATACAATTGGTATAATGAGGCAAGAAAATTTACTCCAAACCTGCGTATACTTATCTATACGGGAATAAATCGCGAAAAAAATCCGCAAACATTTCTAGCTTACGACTTAGTCATTTCCACCTATGGGACTGTTCGCGTGGATATTGATTTGCTGAAGAATTTCCAGTTTAATTACATCATTTTAGATGAGAGCCAATCCATAAAAAACCATCAATCACAATCATCACGGGCTGTTAAACAACTTAGAGGATCAAACAAATTAGTACTAACTGGTACTCCAATAGAAAACAGTGTATCGGAGTTATGGAGTCAGTTAGCTTTTATAAACCCCGGATTGTTAGGCAGCCTTCAAAGTTTTACTGAAAGATTTGTAACACCTATTGAGCGAGGAAAAGACATTCACAAACTGCAACAATTAAAGGCCATTATTAAGCCTTTTGTGCTGCGCAGAACTAAAGACCAAGTAGCGACTGAGTTACCTGAAAAAATCGAACAAGTGGTTTATTGTAACATGACAGAGGAGCAAGCGGAGTCATATGAAACGGTGAAATCCCACTATAGAAACGAGATTTTAAAATCTATAAAAGAGTTTGGCTTAAACAAATCTCAGTTTGCTATTTTACAAGGCTTAACCAAGTTACGTCAAATAGCAAATCACCCTGTTTTAACAAACCAAGCATACAGCGGTCAATCTGGTAAGTTTGATGAATTAATTGCACGCGCAGAAACGGCACAACAAGAAGGACACAAAGTATTAATTTTCTCTCAGTTTGTCAAACAACTCGACATTTACAAACAACATTTTGATAGTAAAAATTGGAACTATTCTTACTTAGATGGAAGTATGAGTAGCGAGCAACGGCAGCAAGCCGTTAATAAATTTCAGACCAATGAAAAAATCAATTACTTTTTAATATCGCTTAAAGCAGGTGGTGTAGGTTTAAATTTAACCCAAGCCGATTATGTTTTTATCATCGATCCATGGTGGAATCCCGCTGTAGAACAACAAGCAATAGACCGCTCGCACCGAATTGGGCAAACCAAAACGGTGTTTACTTATAAATTTATTACCAAAGACACTGTTGAGGAAAAAATACTTGCCTTACAACAAAAGAAAAAAGAATTAGCAAACAGTATTATTACAAATGAAGAAAGTTTCATTAAAACAATTAACGTGGATGAAATTATTGAGCTATTGAGCTAATCAACCCTTAAAAATAAACGCCTAAATAACTATTATTGCATTTACCTGAACATCGATAAGCAATTAAATATGAGCAATACATTAACCCAAGCTAACGCCATGAATAAAAGAGATTTATTACAACAAAAACGCGATGAAGCACAATTAGGAGGAGGTCAAGCACGCATAGATTCTCAGCATAAAAAAGGCAAACTTACCGCACGTGAACGTTTGCATTTTCTATTGGATGAAGGCAGCTTTGAAGAAATTGGTGCTTTTGTAGCACATCGAAGTAAAGACTTTGGTATGGAAAAACAGCAGTTCTTGGGCGATGGAGTGGTAACGGGCTATGGAACTATTGATGGCAGATTAGTGTATGTTTTCTCGCAAGATTTTACGGTTTTTGGTGGTTCGTTAAGTGAAACACATGCTGAAAAAATTTGTAAATTAATGGATATGGCCATGAAAGCAGGAGCGCCACTAATTGGGTTAAATGATTCGGGAGGTGCCCGAATACAAGAAGGGGTAGTATCTCTAGGGGGCTATGCAGAAATTTTTTATCGCAATACCATGGTAAGTGGTGTAATTCCACAAATATCTGCCATAATGGGTCCATGTGCAGGTGGTGCTGTTTACAGTCCTGCAATTACCGATTTTATTATGATGGTAGAAAACACCTCATATATGTTTGTTACAGGACCAAATGTAGTAAAAACAGTAACCCATGAAGAAGTAACATCAGAAGAATTAGGTGGAGCTTCCGTGCATTCAAGTAAAAGTGGTGTAGCACATTTTACGGCTGCCAATGAAATTGATTGCCTTAACCAACTAAGAAAACTATTAAGTTACATTCCAAGCAATTGCGAGGAAAGAACTCCTAACCTAGCTTATAATCCATCTAATGAAATTAGAGAAGCTTTAAAAAATATAATCCCTGAAAATCCAAATCAGCCATACGACATGCGTGAGGTAATTGAACAAATTGCTGATGAAGGTTCGTTTTACGAGGTACATAAAAATTATGCAGAAAATATTGTAGTAGGTTTTGCGCGTTTAGGCGGTAGAAGCATTGGCATTGTTGGAAATCAACCATCACAATTGGCTGGTTGTTTAGATATTCATGCCTCACAAAAAGGCGCACGTTTTGTGCGTTTCTGCGATTCATTTAATATTCCTTTATTGGTATTTGAAGATGTACCAGGGTTTTTACCAGGCACAGACCAAGAATGGAATGCAATTATTACCAACGGTGCTAAATTGCTTTATGCATTTTGTGAAGCAACTGTTCCGCGTGTAACTGTTATAACAAGAAAAGCATATGGTGGTGCATATGACGTGATGAACAGCAAGCACATTGGTTGCGATATGAACTTTGCTTGGCCAACAGCGGAAATAGCAGTAATGGGTGCCAAAGGCGCTGCTGAAATCATTTTCAAAAAAGAGATCGATGTGGCTGCAGATTCACCTGCTGAGTTGGCGAAGAAAGAAAAAGAATACGGTGATATTTTTGCTAATCCTTATCGTGCAGCCGAACGTGGTTTTATTGATGAGGTAATATTCCCTGAAGAAACACGTTTAAAGCTGATAAAAGCATTTAAAATGCTTGAAAATAAAGTAGCTAACTTACCAAGAAAAAAACATGGAAACATTCCACTATAAGCGGATACAGCTGTTTAAATACAGCATCATTTTATTATTACAGTTGTCTCACTTTGGCGCAAAAGCCGGAGATAACGAACAACGCACATCTTCTACCATAACTAATGTAACCGTATTCTTAAATCAGGCACAAGTTACTCGTTTGGCTAAGGTAAATTTGCAAGCAGGTGTTACCAATTTAGTATTTGATAAACTTTCAAATCAAATCAACACAAATAGCATACAAGTAAGGGTTGATGGTAAAATCAATTTATTATCGGTTTCACTAAGAGACAACTATTTAAAACCAAATGAAAAAAGTAAAGAAGTTCTTCTACTTGAAGACTCCTTAGCCAGTTTGAATAATTCCCTCAATCATTTTAAAGCAGACAAGGAAACAATTATACACGAAAAAGATTTAATGCTTGCCAATAAAAATGTAGGCAGCAGCCAGATAGGTGTTCGATCTGATGAATTAGAAGACTTGATGACATTGTACAAGAAAAAATTAAATGAGTTTAAAGACGATTGGTTTAAACTTACCCAATTAGAAATCAGATATTCAGCGTATAAACAGAAGATAGAAAACCAGCTAAATCAGCTTCAAGTTAGTCCCCAAGATCAATCTACTGAAATTGTTGTTTCCCTAAAAGCATTATCAACCATAGAAAATGCGATAATAGAGGTGAGCTATTTGTTAAATAAAGCCAGTTGGACCCCTTTTTATGACATTAGGGTAAAAGATACGAAAAGCCCTTTACAATTGGTGAGCAAGGCCTACATCAGCCAAGCTACTGGAGAAGACTGGAAAAATGTAGTATTAAAACTAAGTACTGCTAACCCAAACGAAAATGGAATTAAACCAGAGTTAATTCCAATATATCTAGGATATCAGGTGCCAAAGGTATATAGTACAACAAAGCAAAAATCAAGCGCACTAAATATTAGAGGATCAAGAGCTGATGAATCTGCTTATTATCAAGATCGAGTAAGGACACAAGGGGAAGCAGCTAGTGATGCAGAAGTTGATTTTTCGGGCGGTATTTCAAACACTGTACAAACCGAAATAAACACAGAGTTTAATGTAACATCTGCCTATACCATCCCTAGCGATAATAATCCACATCAAGTAGATTTGACAGTAAATAATTTAGACGCCCATTATGCCTATGGCACAGTGCCTAAGCTAGATAAAATAGCTTTTGTAACTGCTAAGGTATCGGGAAATGATTTGGTGAACCAAATTAGCGGTGAGGCAAATGTGTATTTTGACGGTACTTTTACAGGAAAAACTTATATCAATGGAACTACTAGCGATTCTCTATTACTTTCTTTAGGTAAAGATAAACGGATACAAATACAGCGTAACTTATTAAAAGACTTTAGCAGCAAATCATTTTCTGGTGGAAGTAAAAAGGAGTTGAATACTTGGGAAATTAGCATTCGCAACACGCGCAAGGAACCCATAACCATAGTGGTTGAAGATCAAATCCCTGTGAGTACGGATAAAGAAATTGAGATAGCCCTTTTAAATAATGGAGGAGCCGAGTATGATGAAACAACTGGGAAATTAAAATGGACGGTTACACTTGATGGTGAAAAATCGAACACCTTAAAATTTAGTTTTGAGGTAAAGTATCCTAAGGAAAAAATCATATCTATCTATTAATATCAATAATAAACTAGACTACTTTTTATTTATTGTTATGCAAAGTTAAATCGGCTTGGTAACTATACCTTGATAAATTGTAAAGAGATATATTTTATAAAGTATCCGCGTATCTTATTAGTACCAATTAAAACTTGTTTACCAGAGGACTTAAATTAACATGGGAATCAAATCGATAATAGCAAAACTATTTGCAAAATATATTGTAATTAAAGTAAAAAAAGATGCTGCAAATGCGCTCAAAACGCAAGAACAAATCTTTATTAAATTAATTACTACTGCCGCTCAAACCAAGTTTGGTAAAGACCACCAATTTGCTAAAATAAAATCATACGAAGATTATAAGAATGCTGTTCCTGTTAAAGATTACGAAGGGCTAAAACCATACTTCGATAGCATGGTAGCAGGCGAAAAAAACGTATTGTGGCCAGGAAAACCACTTTACTTTGCCAAAACTAGTGGTACTACTTCGGGTGTAAAATATATTCCCATATCAAAGGAATCTATACCCTATCATATAAACTCGGCACGTAATGCATTGTTATGTTACATTGCAGAAACGGGCAATGCAAGTTTTATTGATGGTAAACTTATTTTCTTATCTGGTAGTCCGACCTTAGAAAAGAAAAATGGTGTTTACACGGGTCGCCTAAGTGGTATTGTAAATCACCATGTGCCAAATTATTTGCGCAAAAATCAAATGCCAACATACCAAACAAACTGTATAGAAGATTGGGAAACAAAAGTTGATGCAGTAGTTGATGAAACACTGAAACAAAATATGACTTTAATAAGCGGAATTCCACCTTGGGTACAAATGTATTTTGATAAGTTGAGTGAGCGCAGTGGTGGTAAAAAAATGAAAGACCTATTTCCCAACTTTAATTTATTTGTTTACGGTGGGGTCAACTTTGAACCTTATCGAGCAAAAATAGAAGACAGTATTGGTAAAAAAATTGACACCATAGAAACCTACCCAGCAAGTGAAGGATTTATCGCTTATCAAGACTCACAAAAGGCAAAAGAATTGCTATTGCTAACCAATAATGGAATGTTTTATGAGTTTATTCCTAGCGATGAGTTTTACAATGAAAAACCAACACGCGTCAGCTTAAAAGATGTTGAGCTTAATAAAAACTATGCCATTATACTAAACACCAATGCCGGATTATTTGGTTATAACATTGGAGATACAATTAAGTTTACCTCTAAAAATCCTTACCGTATTTTGGTAACAGGTCGTATTAAACATTTTATTTCGGCATTTGGAGAGCATGTTATTGGTGAGGAAGTAGAATATGCATTAATGGAAATTGCAAAAAAACACCAAGTTGAAGTAGTTGAATTTACAGTGGCCCCTAATGTAAATCCAAAAGAAGGTGGCTTACCTTATCACGAATGGTTTGTTGAGTTCGTTAAAAAACCTGAAAATTTGGAACAATTTGCACTTGAAGTAGATGACGCCTTGCAACAAAAAAACATTTACTATAAAGACTTGATCTATGGCAATATTTTAAAACCTCTAGTAATTCAGCCATTACCGCATAACTCATTTATCAATTACATGAAAAGTGAAGGTAAATTAGGCGGGCAAAATAAAGTACCCCGCCTCAGTAATGATAGAAAAATTGCAGATAAACTTTCCTTGTAAAAAAAGATGAACGACATAAAGAAAATAGCCATTTTAGGCAGTACTGGTTCAATTGGAACCCAGGCATTAGAAATAGTTCGCGAACAAAAAGACCGTATTCAAGTTGAAGTATTAACGGCAAATAGCAATGCAGATTTGTTGATAGCTCAAGCTAAAGAATTCAATCCAAATCATGTGGTAATCGCTGACGAAAGCAAGTACTTACAAGTAAAAGAAGCATTGGCAAATGATGATATAAAAGTATTTGCTGGCAATAAATCTATTGTAGATGTAATGGAAATAACATCTGCAGATACTGTGCTAACAGCAATGGTCGGATACAGTGGATTACTTCCCACCATCAAAGCTATTCAAAACAAAAAAAGAATTGCATTGGCTAATAAAGAAACCTTGGTAGTTGCAGGTGAATTAATAACTGAAATGTGTCAAGAGAATAGGGTTAGTTTAATCCCTGTTGATTCTGAACATTCAGCTATTTTTCAGTGTTTAGTTGGCGAAGACTTAAATACCATTGATAAAATCATTTTAACGGCAAGCGGTGGCCCTTTTCGTGGAAAAAAGCGAAGCGATTTAGCGGAGGTAACAAAAGCACAAGCGCTTAAACACCCCAACTGGAGTATGGGGGCAAAAATTACCATCGATTCAGCCACATTAATGAACAAAGGCCTAGAAGTAATTGAAGCTAAATGGTTATTTGGATTAAATGGTTCGCAAATAGAAGCTGTTATACATCCGCAAAGCATTATTCATAGTATGGTAGAGTTTAATGATGGAAGCATTAAAGCTCAAATGGGATTGCCAGACATGAAACTCCCAATACACTATGCCTTCTTTTATCCAGAGCGTGTAAACACTAATTTTAAACGCATGAATTTTAAAGAATTGAATATGTTAACCTTTGAGGAACCAGATAAAGATACTTTCCGCAATTTAGCTCTAGCATACGAGGCGATGAACAATGGCGGCAATATGGCTTGTATTTTAAATGCGGCTAACGAAATTGCCGTAGATGCATTTTTAGGGGATAAGATTAAGTTTTTACAAATTGCTGAACTAAATGAAAAATGCATGCAAAAAGTAAAATTTATTCAAAAACCAAGTTTACAAGACTACATTGAAACAGATGCTGAAACCCGTAAAGTGGCGGCATCATTGGTTTAGACTCCCTACATTAATTTGATTCAAACTTTGCTATAATCTGTGACCCGAATAGCTTATTTTCGCACCTCCATAATTTTCAAACAAACATTAATACAACACATCAACATACATGCAAGGATTAATAATGGCAGCCCAACTTATTGCGGGCATATCAATACTGGTTATATTACACGAACTTGGTCATTTTTGGGCTGCTCGGGCTTTTGGTATTAAGGTAGAAAAGTTTTATTTATTTTTTGATGCTTGGGGTAAGAAATTATTCAGCATAAAAATTGGTGAAACAGAATATGGAATTGGCTGGTTACCACTTGGCGGATATGTAAAGATAGCAGGAATGATTGACGAAAGTATGGATAGTGAGCAAATGAGCAAACCTGCCGAACCATGGGAATTTAGAAGCAAACCTGCTTGGCAACGTTTAATCGTTATGATTGGTGGCGTGGTAATGAATATAATAACGGGCATCTTCATTTTTGCATTAATATCATATACCTATGGGGAAAAATACACGTTAAATAGTTCTTTGCAATATGGTGTTGTTGCTTCTGATTTAGCTAAAGAATCAGGTTTCAAAACAGGAGATAAATTGAAATCGGTTAACGGTAAAGAAATTAAATATTTCGAAAATGCATTAAGTAGCGAGGAGTTATTGGCTGATGTAACAACCTACATCGTTGAACGCAATGGAATAGAAACCCAAATTACATTATCGAAAGATTTTACACGAAAGTTTACATCTTCAAAAAAAGCAGAATTTTTAGCTCCGCGATTTAAATACAATATAGAAGAAACAGTAAGCGGATTTCCGGCCGAAAAAGCAGGTGTAAAAAAAGGCGATGTATTACTTGCTGTTAATACAAAACCTGTAATGTTCTTCGACCAGTTGCAAGATGCTTTAAAAGTTGAATCAGGTAAACAGGCTCAAATTTCCTTATTGCGCGGAATTGACACCGTGGTTATGCCAATTGACATTACCTCTGATGGTAAAATTGGAATTGCTCCAAACCCAATGGGAATAGAATACGATTCATTAAAATTTGGCTTATTGGAATCATTCCCCAAAGGAGTAAATAAAGCAGTTGAAACCATTAGTTTACAAGTAAAAGGTTGGGGTAAAATTTTTAGTGGCGATATCCCAGCAAATAAAGCAGTGCAAGGCCCCATTGGTATCGCTAAGTTTTATGGCGGAGAATGGATTTGGAGTAGATTCTGGTTATTCACCGCTTTAATATCTTTAGGATTAGCATTTATGAATATTCTTCCTATTCCAGCATTAGACGGTGGCCATGTAGTTTTATTGTTAATTGAAATGATTACTGGAAAACCCATAAGCACAAAAGCAATGGAACGTATTCAAACAGTTGGTATGGTTATTTTACTAACTCTAATGGTACTTATATTTGGTAACGACATCATTGGACTATTCATCAAATAGGCATGAAAAATATCATTATATTAATCAACATTTTTATATTTGGCATATCAGCAATTGCACAAACTGATAGCACTAAATCAAACAAAAAAATATTGGTAGTACCCTACCCAAGCATGATGTATTTTAGCGATGCGGATGCAGACCTTGCGCGTTTTAGTAGACTAGACGAACCTAAATTACGCAACCAAATGCGCGGCAAATTAGAATCAAATGTTTATCACCAAATATTAGCATCATTTGATGCGGTAAGTTTACTATCAGCAACTAGTTTAAATGGTGAAGAAGATTTAAAAAGAGTATATGCAGCTTCGCAATATTACACAAGCAATGCCATCAGTAAAAATAAAGGCTTATTTAGTAGTAATTTATTCCGTAAAAAAAATAAAAAACAAACTTTTTATGTAAACGACACCGCCACAATGGTGGGCGAGATTCAAGACCCAAATCTGCACGCTAGTTTATATAAAAAACATAAACATGATTATATCCTATACATCACTCAATTTGAAATTAACACTTCAAATAAAAATACCATCGAGTGGATGAAACAAGAATACAAACGCACTTATGTAATGCATTATAATTTGTGGGATAACAGAGGTAAATTAATACTTGCAGAAACGCTGATATTGGATACAGGTGGTGAAAATAACATTAAAGATATTAGCGAAAAATACTTGGCCGAAATGGCCCAGAAGCTAAAAGAAATATTGCGATCTGCAATTAAATAAATAACAATGATAAAGCTAGGTGATAGGGTAAGGTTTGTCAACGAAAATATGCAAGGGATTGTTACCAGTATCAAAGATAATACAGCAGGTGTAACAATTGAAGATGACTTTGAAATTCCAGTTTTGATAAATGAAGTGGTTAAGATTAACGATATACTTAACAAGCCGAAACAAGAAGACGAAAAAACCATTACAGTTAAACCTAAATTCATCAAAATCCACCATGGCATTCACATTGCTTTTGACAGGATAAATGATGATAGTCTTGACCTCAAAATTCATAATAGTGAGGCCGACTGGATAATGGTTGCTGTATATGAAAATCAACAACTAAAATATCGGATTATTGTTGAGTTGGAGACCAATATATCTCTTGGAATTTTTAGTATTGAACAGTTTAATAAATGGCCTGAGTTTACATTTGTTATTACTCCTATTAACGAAGAATTTAAATCAATCAATACCTTAGTAAAAAAAGTTAGACTTAATGCCAAAGAGTTCCATGCATCGTTCAAACAGTGCTACTTTTTAGGCAAGCAGGCATATACCATAAGATTAGATAGCGATTTAACATCTCAATCACTTAAAAAACTTCAAGAAAAGGATTTTACAGAACAAATCGTTACTCAATCAAAAAATATAATTAATCTAAAGGATAAGCCTAATCAGGTTATTGACTTGCATGCAGAGAATTTAACAGAAAATACAGAAAAACTAGGGGCACAAGAAATATTAAATTTACAAATAAGTGCTTTTACACAATCTTTAGAAATGGCACATGTTCATAAAATGAAAAGCATTATCTTCATTCACGGAATAGGAAATCATTTTCTTAAAAACAAAATCAAAAACCTTTTATCAGCTCAAAAAGAGATTGTAGAACGATATGCGGACGCTGACACCCTGCTTTATGGCGGGGGTGCTACAGAAGTATGGTTAAGATAATAATCGCTGATGGAAAAAGAAACGCTAATTGACCATTACTGCATATTAATTTATTGTTTAACTTAATCTCGTTGATGCTTTTTCTATACTGCTCGTAGGAATCAAGGATACAATTACTAAGTTCTTCATCATTTCAAGGCTTACTCAAATAATGATGTATTTTCCCAAGATTTATCACTTCAATTAGTGCATTAATATCCTTATATCCTTAGAGTAAAATCCACATTGGGGAAAGGATACTCCTCAATAAAATGTTATTGAGGAAGAGCTCAGAAGTTCTCTAGTAATAAACAATTTATAAACAAGCTATTTACTTGAGATACTTTGTTAACTTTGCTTAGAAGTATTTCTGCTTAATAATTATGAAAAAACTATTCATATCCATCACCATCATTATTGGTATCCTCATCGCTACAATAATCATTGTTCCTTACTTTTTTAAAGACAAGCTCATAGAATTGATTAAGCAACAAGTCAATAAAAATATCAATGCAACTGTAAATTTCAATAATAACATTGGTTTAAGCTTGATAAAAAACTTCCCAAACTTAACCCTAAACTTGGAAGACTTAAGCGTGATATGCAGAGATGATTTTGAAGGAGATACTCTTATTTCTTGGAATAATATCGAAGCAACCGTTGATCTAAAGAGTATAATTAATGGAGAACAAATTATAATCAGAAAAATCGTATTGGAGTCACCAAACATAAATGCTAAAGTTTTAGCTAATGGTAAAACAAATTGGGATATTACAAAGTCAGACTCTTCAAAAACAACAATTACAGATACTACTCAAACAAAATTTAATCTTAGCCTTAAAAAACTAGAAATAAACAACGCCAATATTACATACAATGATAAAGCAATGGGTATTAACACTCATTTATCAGGCATGGATTATGATATGACAGGCGATTTTACGCAAGATATTTTTGAATTGAATATCTTATCAAGCGTTAAACAACTCGACATATCTTATGGTGGAATAACATACTTAAGTAAAGTAAAATCAGGTGTTAAAGTCAAACTTGACATGAACATGCCCGAAATGAAATATACTATTAAAGAAAATTCAATATCACTAAACGAACTTGTATTTAACTTTGAAGGCTTTATTCAAATGCTTAATGAAGATATTTTGATGGACATAAAGTATAATGCAGAAAACGCCTCATTCAAAAGTTTTTTATCACTAGTTCCTGGTGCATATTCAGAAAACTTCGCTGATGTAAAAACAGGAGGAACATTAGCATTCAATGGATTTGCGAAAGGAACTTACAACGAAAAAACACTTCCCGCTTTTGCATTCAACGCAATCATCAGTAATGCCATGTTTCAATACCCAGCTTTACCTGTTCCTATAAAGGATATACAAATGAAACTAGCTATAACCAATAATAACGGTCAATTAAATAATACAACAGTTAATTTAAGTAAATTCCATATGGACATTGTTGGCGATGCATTTGATGCAAAACTAATAGCTAATAACATCATGCAAGATCCATTTATCGACTCCTGGTTGAAAGGTAAAATAAACTTAAACAATTTAAATAAAATTGCTCCTTTAGAAAACGGAATGAGCCTTTCTGGAACAATCATCGCTGATGTTACGGCCATTGGTAAAATTTCAGATATCGAAAAACAGAATTACGAATCATTTAAAGCAAATGGTGAAATATTAGCCCAAAGTATATCATTCAAGTCAAAAGATTTACCACAAGGATTTAATCTAAGTCAAGCACATTTAAGCTTCTCACCGAAATTGGTTACACTCAAATCATTTGATGCCCAAATAGGTAAAAGCGATATGAAAATAAGTGGTGAATTAAGTAACTTCTTCGCATACATGTTTAGTAATGAAATTTTAAATGGAAAATTAAATTTAAGCTCAAACTCCATTAATGCAAACCAATTTATTTCAGAAGAACCAGATGGCAAACCACAAGCAGAAGAAGACACCACATCATTATTAGCGCCAGAAATACCCACTAATATTAATTTTGAATTTAACAGCAACATCAAAAAGCTATTATATTCTAATATCGAAATTAATAATTTTGCAGGAGGGGTAGTAGTTCAAAATCAAAAGTTATCATTCAACAATGTTATCTTAAACACTCTTGGTTCCAGCATAAAAATGGATGGTTTCTACGAAACAACCTCCCCAAATAAACCAACAATAAAAATTAATTTTGAAATCACTAACCTCGATATCCAAAAAGCATTTAAAACATTCAACACTATAAAAAAATTAGCGCCTATAGCCGAAAATATATTTGGTACATTTTCAACCAACTTATCTTTAACAACAACACTAGATAACCACTTAAAAACCAATTATACTACCTTATTTGTAAACGGTAATTTAACGATTCCAAACGCAGAAATTAAAGATGTAAAGTTATTTAACAAAATAGCAGATGTATTGAAAAATGACAAGTATAAAAGTGTTGGGCTGAGAAATGTTTCTATAGCATACAAAGTGGAAAATGGAAGAATATACACAGAACCATTTGATGTAAACCTTGCAGGAAAAATCATGAATCTATCAGGTTCAACAGGACTAGATCAGACTTTAGACTATAAAGGATTAGTTGATCTTAAAAGATCTGAACTTGGTGCCGTGAATACGGCACTCGAAACAACATTAGCATCTCTTAATGATAAAGCAAGTTCAAGTATCAAAATGGATGAAAACATTAATGTGGCGTTAGGAATTCGAGGTACATTTTCCGCCCCTAAAATCACAACCAATTTAAGTAACATCGGCATGCAACAAGCTAATTCATTAAAAAAACAGGCGACTGAAGAACTTAATAAACAGAGGAAACTATTAGAAGATAAAGCACTTGCAGAGGCAGCGAAAGCAAAAGCAGAGGCAGATAGGTTAAAAAAAGAATCTTTAGCTAAATTGAAATTCGAATCTGACAACGCAAAACAGAAAGCACAAGCTGAAGCCATTCGTTTAAAGAAAGAAGCAGAAGACAAAGCTGCTGAAGAAAAAGAAAGATTTAAAAAACAAGCAGAACAAGAAGCAAAGAAAAAACTACAGGGGATTTTTAAGAAACCATAAACTTTAATGGTCTATTGTTTGTTTAATATTAAAATCAATTATAAAACAAAATGAAAAAAATCATCATCGCCTCAATGGCATTAGCACTAATTTATGCTTGCGGAGATTCTAATTCAAACAAAACTGCAGAAACAACTGCAACAGAATCAACAACTGTTACTGAAGCACCAAAAACAGTAGAATTTACAATTAATGCAGTGGGTAATACAATGGCCGACATGGGCTATGATACCAAAGAAATTAAAGTTAAATCAGGTTCAACTGTAAAAGTTAATTTAACAAATCAAGGAACTGATGCTTCTATGTTGCACAACATTGTTTTTGTTAAACAAGGTGCCGAAAAAGAAGTTGCTACTGAAGGCATTAACCTAAAAGATCAAAACTACTTTAACCCTCAAAATGTAAATGTGATCGCTGGCTCAGCAGTTGCAGCTCCCGGAGCTACAGTAACTATAGAATTCACAGCTCCTGCTGAAGCAGGAACTTATACATATATTTGTACTTATCCTGGTCACTGGATGAAAATGCAAGGTGTTTTTATTGTTGAATAATATTGTATTTAAACAGTTTAGTTAACTAAAAAAGGGAGTTTCGACTCCCTTTTTTAGTTTATTGATGTTAAATTTATTATTTTGGAACAGCATTTGCACACCAATAAAAAAAATAAATTATGAAACGTATTTTAATTGTATTATCACTTGTCGTAGGCCTATTGTTTTCAACAGCTTGCGCTAACCGCAAAGTAACTCGTATAGAGCCTAGTCAACTGACTGATCTCAGTGGACGTTGGAATGATAGTGACTCAAGATTAGTTTCTAACGAATTGATTACCCAAATATTAACAGGAGCCTGGAGAGGCAATTTTGAGCAAAAGTACAACCGTAAACCAGTCTTAATTATAGGCAGTATTAAAAACAAGTCTTCTGAACAAATCGACCCAATTACATTCATCAAAGATCTTGAAAAAGCATGCATCAATTCAGGCAC
>CANLLM010000047.1 GCA_947491825.1 Bacteroidota bacterium | reverse complement strand
GGAAAATACCGTTTTCATTAAGTGCTTTAAGTACACCTATGTGCGCAAATCCCCTTGCACCACCACCCGAAAGTACAATGCCTAATTTATGTTTTTTATCGGTGGTGGGTTGGTTAATCACCTTATAAAGCATGGGCAATTAAAAACGAACACCTCCTGTTACAGCAACATTTATCATGGTATGTGCGGCTTTTCCTGTTGGCGAGTAGCCACTGTTTAATTGATAGGGGGTATAAAACTCATTAAATGTGGTGTGCACCAATGCTAAATCAATAAAATAAACACCATCATTATAACCAGTGCCTAAACTATATCCTTTACGGATTAAATCCTCTTTACTTACACCAGCAATTTCATTTTTGTAAGGGCTTGTAGCCAAATGATAACCCGCACGAAAACGGTATACATCTTTTATTTTAAACTCTGCCCCTACCCGCAACTGATAGGCTTCCTGAAAATCATTGCGTGCACGCGCGTTGGCATCACTAAACTCGCCCATATTAGCAGATGATAAACGGCCCTTAGCGTAGTTTACCCTATCTGCATCAACAGAAATAAAACCTAAACGAGGATGCAAGATCATGGCACTTGCAGTGTAACGTGCAGGCGTAATAAGTTGATATTCGTAGGTTCCTTTTGGACTTTCAATATTCATTTGCCCAATGTTTGGCCACCTGATATCACTACCAACCTTGTATTGGTAATCATCTTTCATATTAATACGTGATGCGGTTTGAACCGATAAGCCAATCCTGAAAAAATCAACAGGGCGAAGTATAAAACCAAACCTACCTGCAACACCTTGCCCTGCTGTTCTAATATCTCTACTTAAATAACTTGAACGGTAAAAATTCCCAACGGTATCTGCTGTGGTTGTAGTAACTGTATTGTTGGGGTCACTCTCGGTAAAAACAGACTTATATTCTTGAAGTAATTCGTTAAATACTAGCCCCACTCCCAAATACAAAATGTTATCAAAATTTATTGCCCCAGAAAAGTTGTACTCATCCATTGCCCCTCGTTTTGTAATCTGTTGAGATTGTTTTACACGGTAATCATTATCCCCATTAAACCATGGCGAATTGTAGGTTGAGTTGTTACTTGCCGTATCAGTTAAATAGGCATTCCAACCCATGTTATAAAATTCAAACTCGGTGCCGCTAGCGCTAATTTGGTTTGATGGAATACCATTCGATTGTTCTACAAAAAATTGTGATAGGTTACTTTTGGTATTGTAGCCTTCCATAAAAATATTTTGCTGAAAATGATTGGTACGGTTATGCCCGAAAGAAAAGTTATAGTTGATAATCCCCTGATCAGCATCACCACTTAAACCCGTATTAACTTTACTTAATACAATACCAAAAGAAGGAATATTAAAATTGGTTCTGCTTTCATCAAATGTACCACCTAAAAAATTACCGGAAGTAAGTGTACCTGTTACAGCAGCTGATAAGTGAACTTCATTTCTTCTGTACAAACCAATACCTGCTGGGTTTAGGTAAGTTGATGAAAAATCAGCACCTACAGCACCAAAAGCACCACCTAAACCTTGCGACCGCGCAGTACCTAAATTATACTGTTGTGAATAGCGTAAAATATCTGATTCATTTTGGGCTTGCGCATTGATAGTTATTACCACCGCAGCCAACATGAATATATACTTGTTCATTTTCGTATTTATCATTAAGAATAAAGAAATAATCATTAATTAACGTGGACGAGAACGTGGCGCGCTTCCTCCACCTGAGCTCCCCCTACCTCCACCACTTGGCGGAGAACTAACTCCCCCTCCGCTTCTTGATGGCGATGGGTTGTAATTGGGCGGTGCAGGTGCAGTTTCGCGAGGCACATCATTGCTTCTAATGCTTGGCTCATCGTTTCTGTTGGGAGTAGGCGCTGTATTATTTCTATTGTTTAGGTTAGGCCTTGAAGGTGCAACTTCACGAGGTTTTGGTGGCGCCACTTCTCTGTAATTACGTTCTTGGTCAACACTTTTAGGATAGGTATGATAAGGCCTTGGAGTTGTGTTTCTATATTGATTTGGCGCAACATAAACCGGTTGACCATCGCGATCAATTAATTGTGCATCATTACCCGAGCGAGGCATAACAATTTTACCTTGATCGGCTTGTGGTGTTTGAGTTTGGTCTCCACGCGGCATAGATACCCTACCGCCATCTGGATTTCTGGGCATGTTGGTTCCAGCGCCATTTCCTCTTGGACGAGAAATTTTAGCTGGTGTATTGTTTTCGAATTGATTATGACCCCAACCAGCAACATAATGATGTGGCCTATTACCCCAACCGTACCAATTATTATAGCCATAATAACCACCCCATCCCCATGGGTTGTATCCCCACGGATTGTATCCCCAATAATTAAAACCCCAAGGACTGTTAAAACTATTCCATGGCGAACACCAATTATTGCCTCCCCAAAAAGGATCATAAAAAGTATTGTAATGTGGCCAACCCATTCCGTAGCCTGTGTTCCATCCGTTATTAAAACCATTATTAAAGCCCATACCTATTCCCCATCCAGAAAAATTATTCCATCCTATGTTTAAACTAGGTTGTCCCCAAAGGTTAAAGCGACCCGGATTATTAAAATAACCACCATAATTACCTGCATATTGTCTGCGGAGCATACTTGCTTCATTGGCTTCTTCTTCATAGCCTGAATATGGTACAGTGCTCAAAAAGCCGTCATTGTTAGAAATAACACCTAAATCTTGAGATTCTTGAGCGGCTTTATATCTCTGATAACCATCAGCAGCATTCGGGTTGGTATAATCTTTTCTATCATTATCCGGGTTAGATTGGTATTCTTGTTCTATCTGATTTTCGTTACCATACTGCGGAGGATTATTTTTGATGAGCTCATCAACATCAACTTCTGGAACATAAACAGACTTATTACCAGAAGCCCTTCGAGAATGGTAAACATCATCCTCAAACCTGTTTAAAACACCTTGGGGAGTATTACACGAAACCAGTGTAATTGCTCCAAATAATATGGCAGAAAAGATATTTAATTTAGGATATGGCATAATACTGTGTTTTATAGCTGTGAAAATATAATTTTGTTGCCGAATTACAGTTATAGACAAATACTATTCCAAAAACTCCTACCAAATGGATAATAAAAAAGTAAAAAGAAGCGAAGACTACAGTGCATGGTATAATAATTTGGTAAAATCAGCAGATTTAGCAGAACATTCAGCAGTTAAGGGCTGTATGGTTATTAAGCCTTATGGTTATGCAATTTGGGAAAAAATGCAGGCTGAATTAGACAAACGCTTTAAGGAAACAGGACACCAAAATGCTTATTTTCCGTTGTTTATTCCAAAATCGTTTTTTACTAAAGAAGCAAGTCACGTGGATGGTTTCGCCAAAGAATGTGCCGTTGTTACCCATTACAGACTTAAAACAGCCGAGAACGGAGAAATTGTAGTAGACGAAACGGCCAAACTAGAAGAGGAACTAATTGTTCGTCCAACTTCTGAAACCATCATTTGGAACACTTACCGCGATTGGATTAAGTCGCACCGCGATTTACCCATTTTGGTTAACCAATGGGCTAATGTAGTAAGGTGGGAAATGCGTACCCGTTTATTTTTACGCACTACAGAATTCTTGTGGCAAGAAGGACATACTGCTCATGCTACCTCTGAAGAAGCTATTGCAGAAACCAAACAAATGTTGGAAGTATATGCAGATTTTGCAGAGAATATTTTGGCTGTGCCAGTGGTAAAAGGGATTAAAACTGCCAACGAACGCTTTGCCGGAGCGATAGAAACCTATTGCATTGAAGGTTTAATGCAAGATGGTAAAGCCTTACAAATGGGAACATCACATTTTTTAGGACAAAATTTCGCAAAAGCATTTGATGTAAAATATGCCACGAAGGATAATAAACAAGAATATGTTTGGGCTACATCATGGGGCGTTTCAACCCGATTAATGGGTGCATTAATTATGAGCCATAGTGATGATGAAGGATTGATATTGCCTCCAAACTTAGCCCCAATACAAGTTGTTATTGTGCCTATTATTGGCAAAAAAGAAGAAGAGAAAGAATTGGTTTTAAATAAGGCCAAGGAAATTCAAACTGCTTTGCGCAAAAAAGGTATTTCTGTAAAATTAGATGACCGTGATAACACCACTCCAGGTTATAAATTTGCCGAATACGAATTAAAAGGAGTTCCAGTGCGCCTAGCTATTGGCCCAAGAGATGTAGCAAACGAAAGTGTAGAAATAGCCCGAAGAGATACCAAAGAAAAACAAGTAATGAGCAGTATTGATATTGATCATAAAATTGAACATTTACTTACCCAAATACAAGCGAACATTTACCAGAAAGCTTTAGATTACCGCGACCAACACATACATAACGTAAACACGTGGGACGAGTTTATGGATGCTCTTGAAAACAAAACAGGATTTGTAAGTGCACATTGGGATGGCACATCAGAAACAGAAACAAAAATTAAAGAGCTAACCAAAGCCACTATCAGATGTGTACCACTTAACAATCCATTGGAAAATGGCAATTGCATATTAACCGGAGCACCAAGCGAGCAGCGTGTACTATTCGCAAGGGCTTACTAATTTATGTCATTAGAAAACGCTGTTAAATTTGTAAAACAAAAAGTGTGAGATATAATGAACAAAAACCATGATTGAACCTAAAATCAATACCATACACGAGTTACTTTGTAAAAAATCATCTACCAAACAAGAGGTGTTTACCAAAACACAATCCATTTTCAGAGACCTTAAAATGGTGATGCGTGATATTGAATCAGAGCTGAATCCAAGGCTTGGTCCTAATGCACCACATGTTGAAGTTAAATACATGGACAAAGGTGATTTTGAAGCGCATCTAAAATTTAGTGGAGATACACTAGTGATTATGATGCACACCAATGTTTTTGATTTTGATAATGACCATTACGTGAGTAAAACCAAATATGTAAAAGAAGATCCATTAAGAGAATTTTGTGGCTTAATTCAAATTTATAATTTCCTATCCGACTCTATAAAATATAACCGTGAACACGACATGGGCTATCTTATAGCAAGGATTTTTGTTAATAAAGATGAGCACTTTTTTATAGACGGAAAAAGACCACTGTCATTTATGTTTGATGATTTATCAAAGAATATCATTTCAAAAGAAACATTGCGTCAAATCATTGAGGAGGCCATGCTATTTTGTTTAAACTTTGATTTGATAGCGCCTCCTACGGACGCTATAAATTACATAACCGTAGAACAAAAAAATATGATGAGCTACAGCAGTGGCATGCCTACAGGGAAGTTATTAGGATTTACCATGCAAAAAAATGAAGATACCATAGCATAGTATCTTCTTTTAGAGTTGTGCTACTTGTTCATGAAAACTATAGAAATATTTGAAATATTGCTTTAAAAAAATCAATAAATAGGAAACAAATAGTTAGTTTGTTTTAACAATTTTAACCGCTTTTTGATTGTTAAATTTAAGAAAGTAAACACCATTATTAAGGTCGTTTGTATTAATGATTATGGTGTTACTTTCTTTTTCTGTTTTGAATAACTTCAACATCCTTCCCTCCATATCATATAATGTTATTTCGCCATCAACTTCAGAAGCTGGATAAGTTACACTAACACGATCAGAAAATGGATTTGGCACAACCTTTATATTATTAGCCTGAATAAAGTCTTTAATTTTAAAAATACTCCGCGTATCAGTCATGCTATACCTGCCATCTATATCAACTTGTACTATTCGATAGTATATATAACCATTAGGAATTAAACTAATGTCATCTTGGTGATGATAAGCCATCAGAAGATTGGTATTCAAAACCCCATCAATTTGTTTTACAGAAGCGAAGTTTACACCGTCTAAAGATCGTTCAACCGAAAAGTATTTATTGTTGATTTGCGAGGCAACAGTAAAGTTAATATTTGCATGGTTTTCAGATAGTTTTTTTACCTCAAAAGAATTCCATTTTACTGGCAAAGTTGATGAGGTGAATAACCCTGCATCAGCACCAATATCTACTGGACTTAAACCACTGCGTATTTGGCCATCAAAATCAATTGTTACAGCAGCTATTGGGGTGCCATTAGACTCAATAGGTGTTACACCAAAAACATGTAAATCTAAAGTTTGAGCATTTCCATTAGGATTAATAAAATTTGGATTAACAATACCACTAACGGCATCTGTATTGGTAACATTGCGAAGAAAGGATAGGGAGTCATAAACAGTGTTACCAACTTCGACCAAAGCACTTCCATTGCCAAGCCTGAAATAACAATTGTGGTTTGAAAAAAATAAATTAGATGACGCTAATCCCAATGTAAAGTTTCGTTTTACGTTACCATTTGTAAAACTTCTTTGATTCACTAAAATATTATTGAGGGAGGTTAAGCTTCCATTGCCATTTCGTTTCACTGCATAAGTACTGGAAGTGCTATTAATTAATGTTCCCCCAATAAAAATGGAGTTATGCCACAAAGTAGTATTATCAGAAGAATTTATTTCAACCCCACTAATATTAATAGGCGAAGTAATTGGCAATCCTATGCTATTAATCCCTAAACGAATCATATTATTGGTTAGCTGTGCATCTCCTTCTTGTAAAACGATACCGCCCATTTGTGTATTAGAACTACTTGTTGTTACTTGAAATGAGTGAACGAAATTTCTCGAAATGTCGAATAAACTTGGCGAAATACTATTGATAACTATTCCGGCAACATTGGCTGCTCCGGTTGGCGATAAATTACTAAGGGTTGAAATGGTGTTGCGATTAATCAAGGTATTGGTGAGGCTTGGAAAGTTTAAGTTTGAAATTTGAATTGCCTTGATCGGATAAAAATTAGTAGTTAATGATGAGGTTGAAACAGTTAACTGCTGAATATTATTTAAAGAAATAGTTGATCCACGCGCTTCCAATAAATCTATACCCACCATCCTATCAATTGCAGTGGGGACATTAAAATTATTTCTCAATCCGCTTATGGTATTACCAGTTATATTAATGAGTTCATTTCTTGCAACAAACCCAAGAAATAAATAATTAGATATCCCAACCAGCGTTTGCTGACTTGAGGATGCGGTATTAGATGCTAATATACTGTTGTTAGTTATTAAACTCCCAATCGTGTTATTACTTAAAACACCTGAACTTTGCATGGAGATTCCCAAGAACTGAAAACCATTGTTACTAGAAGGTCCAGACATGTTGAAACTACCAATTTGGTTGGCATTACAAACAATATTTGAAGTATCAGGAGCATCAATTAATATACCTGCAACAAGCATCGTTGATGGTCCTTCATTGATAATGTTAATACTCGAATTACCAGTATCGCGCCCAATGGCATTGTTTGATATGTTAACACCAGTTGCCTTAAGTTGACTTGTAAAGCGTATCCCACAAAAACCAGGATATGAACTGAACAAGGCAGACGACCCAATGAAGTAGTTTCTTATGGTGTTATTAGCTATACTCAAATTAGTTGTACCAAGTACTGAAATATCTATTGGAATAATTCCGTTAAATTCACTTACCGGACCAAGTTCCCATGGGTTTCCAGTAGCTTGAGGGTTACTGCCTCCTATTATATTATTATTAATGATAAATGATGAAGTTATGTTAGATGAAATTCTAATCCCACTTAAAATATATGGATTCGAAAATGAATTTGACGATACGGATTGTGTTTCATAAATACTATTATTGTTAATAGCAAAATCTGTAAATGCGCCCTCAATAGTAATTGCGCCATTTGATCCACCAAAAAACCTCGCTAAACCAGCAAAATCATACATGATGTTATTACTAATTGTATTGTTTTGACTAACCACAGCGCCAAAATTCGAAAATGTGATGAGTGAAGAAGGAGGATTTATTCCATATATCTCATTATTTACAATTGCATTGTTATTGCTCCCACCAACAAATCCGAAACTTGAGTAAAATGTAATGTTACTCGAAAAAGGGAAAAAACCATTTCCATTATCATTTAGTCCAATTCTACAAAATCGAATGGTATCATTTGAACAATCATCAGCATAAGACAAGGTATTAATACCATTGTTGCAGAGCAATGTGAGCACCCTATTGGAGCCTTGTCCACCTGGTCTGCCATCAATTATAAAATTACTTGTACTTGTAATCGCAAATACGGAATTATTAGTTGGCGCCAATAATACCAATGAAGTTACATTAGCAGCAGGCCGAATGGTAAGTGTTCTGGTTAAAGAGGTTCCTAAACCTGAAACATTAATAGGGTATGTTTCAAATGCGTTATTGTAATTGGTATTAGGTTGAATGATGACAGAACTTGACATCCCTGATGTTCTGAGTGCATTTAATGCTGCAGTAATAGATGAATAGTTTCCAGGTACATTTATTAAACCACCAATGGTTCCTAAAAGCGTTGCAGCAGACCCAACAAAAGGGTTACTTAACCTACCTTCATTAATGGCATAAATTTTTTAAAAATAAGTAGTTCCGCTAATTAAATTTGGTACACTATAGCTAGTGTTATTGCTCGCTGTAATACCATCATAAACAAAATTTACATTGTCAACAGATCTATAAATAACAAAGCCTGTTTCATTCAATGAGTTATCAGTCCAAGTAAGATTCATACTGTTAATGGTTCTTGAATTTGAATTGAAATTTGATGGGGCATTAACTGTATTGTTAGAGAATCTATAAATTTGGCCTGTTGCTGGTTTTGTATTTATCGTGTTTGTTGAATTAGAGGTGCTTGATGTTGGATTCGTTGAGGCAGAAGTTAAAGAGATGAAAGCATTGGTACTTGAAAAATCTAATCCTCTAATACCTATGGTTGCACTTGCACCCGAGACAATCCCGGGCTCTTGCAAATACTCAAATTGAATAATCCCACTTGTTTCAAACAGTTTCACTTGAAAAGAAATAACAGCAGTATTCGAATTCCAATTCCACTCCACGTTGCGCCATTCTGCAGTAAAAATCCTATTAGGAGCAACACCTGAGGTTTGATAACGAAATGTACCACTGGCCATATCTAGATCATCCCAAAGAGGGGCCAATAAATCACTAGGCAATGAAAAAGAATTTAGATTATTAGCCGCAACGGGCACATTTGATTGGTTTGAACCAAGCACCATCCAACCATTTGTACTGGTTTGAACTGTGGTGATTTTTCTTCCTAAATAAAAAAAATCAAACCCTACGGGAATGGATGAATAAAGCCCTTCATTTAAACTACCACTTGACAAAGCTGGAGATGTCGCGTTTAAAGGCAAGTATAAGTATGTTCCACTGATTGAGCTGAAAAAATAATTATTTAAAGTTTGAGCTTGTGTAGGTAAGGTAAACACGATCAGCGTTAATAAACGAGCAATAAACTTCATGATTTAAAATATGTATATTCTTCAAAACACGATACCAATAATTTTGTTTTAATCAACTATTAATAAGTGTATTAAAAGCAAAATAATATGCTAAACAGTAAATAACAGTTAACGGGTAAATAACAAAATTATATTTAAACCATGCATTAAGCAGACGTAAAAGATTAAAAAAATAGCAAGAATATTATCATAAAATCTACCTGCATTAACTATAATACCCAACCTAGATTAACGCTCCCACACCTCAAAGGTATAATCGTAAGCATGCTTTTCATCAGCTAAAAACTTTTCTGATGAAGTAAGTCGAAATCCTAAAGTATTTACCTCTGGGAAAAAAGTATCCGCAGAAAACGTATGATGAATTCTTGTTAGATAAATTTTATCGCACCAATTCACGGCATCAGCATAAATAGTTCCTCCGCCTGTAATCATCAATTCAGTTTCGTTATGCTGTTTAGCATAATCAACAGCATCCTTTAGCGAATTCACCACTATGCATCTATCAATGGTTAATTCCTTATTTCGGGTTACTACAATATTTGTTCTGTTAGGCAATGGCCTACCTATACTCTCATAGGTATTACGTCCCATTACAATACAATGACCACTTGTTACCTGTTTAAAATATTTCAAATCGGCAGGCAAATAACACAACAATTTATTATTTAATCCGATACCGTTTTGTTCATCGGCTGCAACTATTAACGAAACCATCATGACTTTTTAATAAAATAAGTTGTTAAAAATTTATACAGCACAATCATACATAAATTAGTTAATTTTATTAGATTTATCACATCAAAGATGAGCACAAAAACCGCTATTTTGTACACAGTAATTATACATATAACGCTAAGCGGCTGCCAGCGCTTGTATTGGCAACGTAATAAAGTGCGTGCCGGAAATAAACCAAATGAAAGCATGGAGGTATACATAGAAAATAAGGTGCCTTATATTTTCAATCCGGATTTTGATGCCAAGTTAAAAAGTACTTGTAAAGCAGAATTTGAACGAATGGGATATACCTTTAGTTATAAGGATACCCCCGATTTTGTAACAGTAGTTAAAATCAATATGGACTCGTTTGCCACTTCTGGCGTATATACTTTTGGTGCAGGCGGACCAACCAGTTTTTGGAAAACTTACAAGCGCAATAATGTAAGGGCTATTTTATTTGATTATCAGATAACCAACACTAAATATAAAACGGTCAAGTGGGCCAATCAAAACGATATATTTTATTTTTATGATGCCTACAGAAATAGCCAACGAAGCAATAACATGATTAAATATAGCATACGTTATGGAAAATAAATAGAAACCACAGCAACATGATAATTTGCAGCAACCGGTCTAAGCATATTTCATTACGCATCATATTAAATATAAGACTTACTAGAATAAAAAACCGCCTATAGTTTCCTATAAGCGGTGTCTTGTAATTTCTGATTACGTATTAACCCAAGTTTTTTATCTCACTAACCAATTGCGTTAATGCTTTCTTCGCATCACCAAAAAGCATACTGGTTTTAGGTTTATAGAAAAGTTCATTTTCAATACCCGCATAGCCGGCTTTCATGCTTCGTTTATTTACAATTACATTGGTTGCATTTTCAACATCTAAAATTGGCATACCATAAATAGGGGAGTTTGGATCTGTTTTGGCAGCAGGGTTAACCACATCATTAGCCCCAACAACCAATACCACATCTGTAGTTGTAAACTCCGAATTAATCTCCTCCATTTCTACTAACTTATCGTAACTTACATTACTCTCTGCCAACAAAACATTCATATGGCCTGGCATACGGCCTGCAACTGGATGAATAGCATACTTAACCTCCACACCTTCTTTTTCAAGCAATTCTTCTAACTCGTGCACCACATGTTGTGCTTGTGCAACAGCTAATCCATAGCCCGGTACGATAATTACTTTTTTAGCATATTTCATTAATATAGCGGCATCACTTGCTGTAACCTCTTTTATGGTACCTTCAAAACTTGCCGATGTAGCTGCAGCTGAGGTAGACCCACCACCAAAGTTACCTATCAATACATTTAACAAAGAACGGTTCATGGCTTTACACATGACCACAGTTAACAAGGTACCTGCGCTTCCTACTAAAATACCTCCTACCAACATGACTTTATTATCATATAAGAAACCACCACAGGCAGCTGCTACTCCGGTAAAAGAATTAAGTAAGGAAATGACCACAGGCATATCTGCACCACCAATAGGCAACACAAACAAAATACCATATACCAATGACAACACCAATACAGCATAAAACATTTGTGCATCAGTGTTTACAACAGCCAATGCAGCCAAAACCAATATTACAGCGAGCAGGCCAATGTTAATAAATTGCTGAAAGCCGAATGACTTGTCTTTTACATTACCACTTAATTTACCCCACGCAATAATACTTCCAGCAAAAGAAACAGAACCAATGATCATTCCAACAATGATGGTAGCTAACTCCCCTAATGGAACTATTGTTTGATTTGCGCTCTGTGTAATATGTTGAAATTCTATAATGGAAATAAGCATGGCACAGGCACCACCCATTCCATTAAATAAACTAACCATTTCGGGCATGGCCGTCATTTGTACCTTTTTAGCTGTTAGCCAACCCACAATTGTACCTACCAATAAACCTGCAAAAATAAAAGGTAAATTTCTTAGGTGATTTCCATCTGAATCTGTATATAAAAATATGGTCGTAAAAATGGCCAATCCCATGCCAAATGCTGCGATTAAATTTCCTTTACGCGCAGTTGCTGGATTACTCAAAAATTTTAATCCTAATATAAATGTTACCGAAGCGATGAGGTAACTAATTTGTAATATGTGTGCTTGCATTTGTTATATTTTTTTTATAAAAATCGAAATCCGAAAATCGAATTTCCCTCGTTACTTTCTCTTCTTAAACATTTCCAGCATTCTATCGGTAACAACAAAACCACCAACAACATTAAGTGTTCCAAGTACAACTGCTAAAAAACCAAGTGATAAAGACAGCACATGTTCAGCTTGTCCCATTACAATGATAGATCCGATAATAACAACGCCATGTATGGCGTTAGCACCACTCATTAAAGGTGTGTGTAGAACAGAAGGCACATGGCCTATGATTTCAATTCCCACAAAAATCATCAGGATAATAAGGTAGATGAGTTCTATGTTTTCTGTAAAAATAAATAATATTTTTTCCATAATAATTTGTGTTTAAGCTACAGCTGTTTGTAATGAAGGATGAATGATTTTACCTTGATGGGTAATTAATGTTCCTTTAGTGATTTCTTCTTCAAACTCCCATTTCATGCCATCTTTAGATGATAAATGCATGAGTAAATTATAAATATTTTTAGCATAAAGCTCACTGGCATTTTGTGCAAGTGTGCTCGGTAAATTACTTTGGCCCACAATGGTAACACCATGCTTTACTATTGTTTTGTCTAATTCACTCAGTTCACAATTTCCTCCTTGCTCAACGGCCATATCAACAATAACACTACCCAATTTCATTAGCTTTACCTGCTCTTCTGTAATTAAAACAGGCGCTTTTTTACCCGCTACTAGGGCTGTAGTAATAACTAAATCAGCCTGAGATAACCTATTATTTACCGCCTCCTTTTGCTTTTGTAAATAATCAGCACTAACTTCTTTAGCGTAACCACCTTCTACTTTTACGCCTTCACTTTTTACTTCAATAAATTTACCCCCAAGCGATTCTACTTGTTCTTTGGTCTCAGGACGCACATCAGTTACCTCAACCACAGCACCCAACCGTTTGGCAGTTGCCACAGCTTGTAATCCTGCAACACCAGCGCCAAAAATCAATACTTTTGATGGAGTTAGTGTTCCGGCTGCGGTCATCATCAATGGGAATATTTTACCCATTACGTCAGCGCCTAAAATAACGGCTTTATATCCTGCCAAATTATTTTGAGAACTCAATGCGTCCATACTTTGTGCTCTAGAAATACGAGGTATTGCATCCATACTAAAAGCACTGATTTGTGCACCAACCAACTGTTTTATCAATTCAGGATTAAACAAATGATATATGTAAGAAATAAGAATACTTCCTGTTTTCATAGCCGCAACCTCATCTGTAGTTGGTGCATTTACTTTAATAACAACATCAGCCTGCTGCAATCCATCCAATTTATTTACAATTGGGCAACCCGCATTTTTGTATGCATCATCATCAAAATTTGAATCATATCCAGCATTACTTTCAACCAAACAAACATAACCTTGTTTAACATATTGGGAAGCAACTGCTGGTGTAAGTGCAACACGTTTTTCGTTCGATTTACTCTCTTTAAGAACAAGTATTTTCATATATTAGTCCGGTTTTTGACGAGGTAAAATTAATTAAAACCAATCGATATATCAAAGCTATTTAATTTGCACCGATACCATGTTAAAAATAGCGTACGCGAACATATACCAACATCCACTTCCAGAGGGACATCGGTTTCCCATGCTAAAATATGAGCTCATTCCAAAACAACTTATATATCAGGGCATCATAACTAAGGATAACCTATTTGAGCCACGGTTTTGCGAAGAAGAAATAATTTTACTAACCCACGATTTTGAATATTGGCAGGCGCTAAAAAATTGCGCATTAGATGCAAGTCATATTCGCAGAATAGGATTTCCGTTAACACCAGAATTGGTAAAACGCGAAATATGTATTGCACAAGGCACCATTGATTGTGCTCAGTATGCCAAAGAATACGGTGTAGCAATTAATGTAGCTGGTGGCACGCACCATGCCTTTACCAATAAAGGAGAAGGTTTTTGTTTATTAAACGATTTGGCCATTGCTACTAATTATTTGTTACATCATCAATTAAGTAAACGCATACTAATTGTAGATTTAGATGTGCACCAAGGAAACGGCACAGCACAAATATTTGAACAAAATCCTGCAGTATTTACTTTTAGCATGCACGGTAAAAACAACTATCCGTTTTTAAAAGAAAAGAGTGATTTGGATATAGAATTACCTGATGGGATATGCGGAGCAGATTATTTATTACTTTTAAAAACACATTTACCGAAAATAATTGACCAACATCGTCCAGATTTTATATTTTATTTAAGTGGTGTTGACATTTTATTAACGGATAAATTTGGAAAACTTAACCTGACTTTAGCAGATTGTAAAACAAGGGATGAAGTAGTTTTTGAACATTGCAAAAACCTGAAGATACCAGCAGTAGCTGTTATGGGAGGCGGTTATTCACCTGAGGTTGCCGACATAGTAAACGCCCATTGCAATACCTTTATGGCAGCTAAGGAAATCTTTTTTTAAAAAATTTGTCCCACATTTTTGGATTTTACTATTCGGTTTCATTATTTCACGCCATGAAAAGCAGGTTAAATATTATTAAACTTTGCTTAACAATAAACAAAAACAATTAAATTTGTGTTACCGCAAACCTTTTTAAAGTTAAGATGACCACGCCCAAAAAAAGTACACCAATTAAAAGCACTCCGGCAAAAAAAGGAGCTAAAACCGCAGCAAAGTCTGCCCCTAAAAAAATCGCTCCGAAAAAATTGCGTAATGAGGAGGAGGACGAGGAGGACGAAATTATTGATGATGCAGAGACAACAGACGTTGATGAAGATGTTGATCCTGATATTGATAATATGGACGTAGATTACGACAAAGGATTTGGTTTTGAAGATGATGATGATGATGATGACTTTTAATACATCACCTCAATTCATTATTTCACAATAATAATGTCTCCTGATTCCGCGGTATTGCTAAAGTTCAATGCCCGGTCAATCAGTAAAAAACGTAATTTAACAGTATCACCGTCATTTAATAAAACACTTGGCTCAAGCGTAACTTCTATTGTACCCCGTATTGCCTTGTATTTACCTTCCGGAGTTAATGGCATAACACGCACATCAGCACGAAGTGTATCGCCAGAAAAATCAGCAATAATATAATTGTAAGAATTACCCTCTTTTCTTAAAAACTCTACATATAAATTGTTGTAGTAAATGTTGGTATTTTTGCCCGTTAACGGATTTTTTATATTGTTATAAGGAGGCAATGTATCACCGTCCTCAAGCCCAATATCTCCGTCTCCATCTCTAAACTTAATAGAAAAAACCAATAAATTAGTGGAGTCTCGATTGATAAAAGAACTCTTTTCAAACTCTATTGATGGAATAATAGGATATATTTCACCACCTTTGCAGGCATACAGCAAAATGGTAGATAAAAATAATACTATGCTTTTTAACAAAGTTGACTTCATACAACAATCTATTGATCCAAAATTAATACATTTTGATGAATTAGCCTTACAGTTATATTCTTATCAGCTTAAGCATAATCATCTTTTACATCAATATGCTGCATTAACCAACGATAAAACCATAATAAAAAGTGTGAATGATTGCCGTTTTTTACCTATCAGTTTTTTTAAACAATACGAAGTTAAAAGTGGTAATTTTCAACCTCAAACCATATACACCAGCAGCACCACAAGCGGAGGAACACCATCCAAACATTTTGTAGCCGATATTGAAATTTACAATAAAAGTTACTTAACTGCATTCCAGCAATTTTATGGCCCAACCAACCAATATGTTTTTTTGTGCCTATTGCCTAATTATTTGGAAAGAAAAGGAAGTAGCTTAATTGACATGGCACAAGGCTTAATTGAAGCAAGTAAACAACCTGAAAGTGGTTTTTATTTGTATAATTTCGAAAAATTAGCACAAACCATACAGCAACTTTTAAAGGAGAAAAAACGGATTTTCTTATTGGGAGTAACATTTGCGCTACTTGATTTTGCCGAGCAGTTTGCGTTAGATTTGAAAGATACCATTGTCATGGAAACAGGCGGAATGAAAGGTCGCAGAGCGGAAAAAACCCGATTTGAAGTTCATGATTATTTGAAAGAAAAGTTTCAAGTACAACAGATACATTCGGAATATGGTATGACAGAATTACTTTCTCAGGCATACGCTAAGTGTGATGGTTTATTTACTTGTGCACCCTGGATGAAAGTAGTAATTACTGACCTGAACGATCCGTTTACAATAATGCCAACCGGTAAGGCAGGCATTATAAATGTAATTGACTTAGCAAACATAGACAGCTGTGCGTTTATTCAAACACAAGACTTAGGTAGATTGCTTACTGACGGAACTTTTGAAGTATTAGGAAGAATAGACAACAGCGAGGTTCGCGGCTGTAATTTAATGTATGTATAAATGGTTTTATTTTATCAAAATAACGTTAACCGCATTTAGTCCCTTATGACCACTTTCTACGTTAAACGTAACTTTATCATTTTCTTTAACGGCTTCTTTTAAGCTGTTGATGTGCACAAAAACGCTATCGTTATTTACTGAATCTTTAATAAATCCAAAACCTTTCGACTCGTTAAAGAAAGTAACAACGCCAGTGCGCAATGTATCTTGAGGTTCTTCGGCAGCACGTTTAAAAACACCTATTTGCATATCTTCCTCTTTAAATACTTTTTTCTTCTTAGGATCTGGAGGAGTAGTTGTTAAGTTACCGTTCTCATCAACGTAAGCTAACATGTCTTCAAACGATTTTCCTTTATCTGAATTGGATTTACGCTCTTCGCGTTTCTCGGCTTTGTCTTTCCTTTTCTTTTGTTTTTTTCTCTCGTTTTCTTTTTTACTGAATGTTTCTTGTGATCTACCCATTATTATTTATTTAGTGTACTTATTTATGCAACTTGCATTGCACGAATATAGGCTAATTAACCCGAAACTTTTTGCTTTATGTGAATAATCATTAAACTAACCCCCTAAGCATCAACAGAACAAGTAATAAAAACCCATAAAAAGCTTGAAATTGAATTAAATAGTACCACTCACCGCTTTTTGTACCAAGTCGGCTGCTTCTTTTAAAACAATAGCTGAATATACTTTTAAGCCTGATTCGTCAATTAACTTTTTGGCTTGCTCTGCATTGGTTCCTTGCAAACGAACAATGATTGGCACAGGAATGTTGCCGATTGATTTGTATGCATCAACAACACCTTGAGCAACACGATCGCAACGAACAATTCCACCAAAAATATTGATTAAAATAGCTTTAACATTAGGGTCTTGTAAAATAATACGGAAACCTGCCTCAACAGTTGTAGCATTTGCACTTCCCCCAACGTCAAGGAAATTTGCAGGCTCACCACCTGATAATTTAATGATATCCATAGTAGCCATTGCTAAACCAGCACCGTTAACCATACACCCTACATTACCGTCTAATTTAACAAAGTTTAGGTTGTGCTTACCTGCTTCTACTTCAGTTGGATCTTCTTCAGCTAAATCGCGCATGGTTGCATAATCTGGATGACGGTATAATGCGCTATCGTCAAAACTTACTTTACCATC
The DNA here is from genome assembly GCA_947491825.1 of Bacteroidota bacterium. Taxonomy (GTDB): domain Bacteria; phylum Bacteroidota; class Bacteroidia; order UKL13-3; family UKL13-3; genus UBA6183. The sequence goes on along the minus strand of CANLLM010000047.1, from coordinate 1,896 downwards.
AACTGCAATAATTTTGTCATCAGATGTTTTTAATACGGGGTTGATTTCAAACATAGCCGAGTCGCTGCTGTCATAAGCAGTATATAATGCACTAACAAATTTTACCATTTGTTTGTGTGCTTCACCAGATAACCCAAGATTAAAAGCAATTTTGCGTGATTGGAATCCTTGCAAACCCACTTTAGGATCAATCGTTTCTTTATGAATTAATTCCGGAGTATGTTCTGCAACATGCTCGATATCCATGCCACCTTCGGTACTGTATACAATAATATTTTTTGATTGAGAACGGTCAAGCATTACACTCATGTAAAATTCTTTAGGTTCATTAGCTCCCGGATAATATACATCTTGGGCAACCAATACTTTACTAACAAATTTACCTTTAGGGCCTGTTTGAATAGTAACTAAAGTACCACCTAGAATATTTCCAGCTATTTCTTTTGCCTTGTCAGCATTTTTTGCAACTGCAACACCACGTTGGTCTTTACCTACAATTGTTCCTTTACCACGGCCACCTGCGTGTATTTGAGCCTTTACAACAACAAAATCACTACCATATTGCTCCTTTAATTTTAGAGCAGCAGTGTGAGCTTCGTCAGCAGTTTCAGCCACTATGCCTTCTTGCACAGCAACACCAAATGATTTTAATACTTGTTTAGCTTGATATTCGTGAATGTTCATTTTCGGAAATTTTGGTGCGAAAATAGCATTTAAAATTAGAATCAGAAATTTTAAAAATTGTATGAATCAGTCATAGTTAAATCTATTATTGTTATTATTGCCATTGATGAACATTATACATCGCTCTAACGGTTTATTTTATTGGCTGCTGCTGCTGCTAATCAGCTACTTTTCTTTATTCCACAAATTAGATAGCGCACCCTTTTACATGTGGGACGAATCGTGGTATGCATTAAACGCGCAAGAAATGTTGGAGAATAGGCATTATTTGGAAGTGTTTTTATTAGGCAAGCCTGATTTAGGAAACTCCAAACCCCCGTTTGCTTTGTGGTGCATGCTGCCTTTTATCAAACTGTTTGGATTTAATGAATTAGGAGTAAGATTGGCTTCAGCCATATTTGCATTATTAAGTACTTTTTTACTTTACCTTGTTGGATTAAAAGTTTTAAAAGACAAACTTTACGCATTAGCATTGCCTCTTGTTTTACTAAGTTCAACCGGATTTGTTAGCCAACATATTGCCCGCAGCGGTGATACCGACAGTATACTGGCCTTTTTAATATTTGCACAATCGTTATCCTTTTACACATACACAACCAGAGCACATCAACCAAATGCACAATGGTATTTAGTTGCCACTGCACTATTATTAAGTTTAGGTTGTTTAACCAAAGGCATTGCCGGGTTATTGGTTTTACCTGGGTTACTAGCATGGGCCATTTATACACGCCATTTTATTGCAATATTAAAAGGCTGGGGATTTTATACTGGGTTGTTTATTTTTATATTGTTGGTACCCGGGTATTACTGGTACAGAGGTATACTTACACCTGGATATGTTGATGCGGTGGTAAAATTTGAATTAGGCGGAAGACTTGAACAACAAACCTATTTAAACGAAGAAAAACTTCCGTTCTATTATTACTACAAAGCCTTTGTAACCGAAAACAGGTTATTGAATTGGGTTTATGCTTTGCCTATTGCCATTGTTTACCTCATTAAAAGTGAACAAAGCAGGGTTAAAAACCTCGGTACATTTATGCTTTTTGCATTGGCTGGTATTAGCACATTATTGTGTCTATCATCTACAAAATTATATTGGTATGATGCTGCATTATATCCAATCATTGCTTGTATTATTGGCTTGGCTGCTGCATTATTTATCTCTAATAATAAGCCAAGTTACAGTGTGCTTTTTATCCTATTGTTTCT
>CANLLM010000046.1 GCA_947491825.1 Bacteroidota bacterium | reverse complement strand
TAATAGATCGCATATCCAAGTGATTGGTAGGCTCATCTAATAACATGAAGTTAGCTTCTGCCAATAGCGTACGGGCTAGCGCGACACGCGCTTTTTCACCCCCACTTAACACTTTTATCTTTTTAAACACCTCATCGTTGGTAAACAAAAAGCAACCTAAAATGGTACGCAAATCTGTCTCACTTCTATCAACGGCATATTGGCGCATTTCATCTATAATCTCGTTTTCAACATTCAACGATTCCAGCTGATGCTGGGCATAAAATGCTTCAATTACATTATGTCCTGTAGATATTTCACCATCATAAGTATCTGTACCTGCTATTAAACGTAGTAACGTTGACTTTCCTTTTCCGTTGGCTCCAATTAGTGCAATTTTATCCCCTCTAACTATTTCTCCCCGCGCATTTTTGAGAATTTCAATATCAGGAAAGGATTTTGAAACGTTTTTAATTTCACTTACCACCTTACCCGATTGCACACTTATACGGAAATCAATATTGATCTCTGCATTATCATCTTCAGGGGCTTCTATCCTATCTAGTTTCTCTAATAATTTAACCCTACTTTGAGCGGCAGTAGCCTTACTTGCCTTGGCTTTAAAGCGATTAATAAACTGTTCTTGTTGTTTAATGTACTGCTGTTGGTTATCGAATTGGCGTTGTTGTAAATCCATTCGCCCCGCCTTCGATTCTAAATAATAACTATAATTACCGCTAAATTCGTTGATTTTTTGCATGCTCACCTCAACAATTTTGGTAACCATTTTATCCAAGAACTCCCTATCGTGAGATACAACTATTACAGTACCGTTGTAATCCCTCAAATAGTTTTCTAACCACTCAATTGTAGGTAAATCCAAGTGATTGGTAGGTTCATCTAGCATTAACAAGTTGGGATTTTGTAGTAATAATTTGGCCAACATCACACGCATACGCCAACCTCCCGAAAACTTTTTATACGGTTGTTGCAGTTGAGCAGTGGTAAAACCAAGCCCCTCCAATACCTTTTCGCATTTATGGTGAATACTGTATCCATCCAATGCATCAAACTCAGTTTGTAAATAACTTAATTTATTTAAAACCTCATCGCTATAATCGGTTTCCATCACCTTAAGTATCTTCTCAATTTCAATCTCTAAATCGAGCTGGCGTTGAAAAGCGCTCATTGCAACTTGTAAAATAGAAGCCTCCGTTTCGAAACTTAACTGATCTTGGTTTAAAAAACCTATGGTTAAATCACGAGGCTTAGAAATATTCCCTTCGGTAAGTTGGTACTCACCATTAATTACCCGTAACAAGGTAGATTTACCTGTTCCGTTCATACCAATCAATCCGATACGTTCGTTTGGTTTAATGTGCCAATTTGCGTTGCGGTATAAAAAGCGTCCGCCAAATTCAAATCCAATATCTGTTAATGCTATCATTTTAGTGGCGCAAATATAGCAGATTAAGACCAAGCCTAAACTATAAAATGCACAGCTACAAGATATTTATTTATGGTTTATGTTTTTTTGAGCTTAAACTTGTAAATCTTTAATAATTACAAGTATTTTAGAACTTTAATTGATAGCGAAAGATTATGCAGTTCCCCGGATCCATCAAATCAAAACTCCCAAAAACAGGTACTACCATTTTTAGTGTGATGAGTGCGTTAGCCACGGAACATCATGCTATTAATTTAGCGCAAGGTTTTCCTGATTTTGAATGTAGTCCAAGGTTAATTGAATTGGTAAACCATTACATGAGAGCTGGTTTTAACCAATATGCATCGATGCTAGGAGTAATGACTTTACGCGAAAAAATTGCTGAAAAAACGCAAGCACTGTATAGCGCAATATATCATCCCGAAACAGAAATTACGGTTACACCTGGTGGCACACATGCCATTTACGCGGCCATCAGTGCCTTTATTGGCGAAGGCGATGAAGTTATTATTATTGAGCCCTGTTATGATAGCTACTTACCTGCCATTCATGTTAATGGTGGTCGTGCTGTTTTTGCTGAGTTGAAATACCCTACTTATAAAATTGATTGGGATGAGGTTAAAAAGTTAGTGACCTACAAAACCAAAATGATCATCATCAATACGCCTCACAACCCAACAGGAACAACCCTTGGCGCACAGGATATGCAGCGCCTAGAAAAGATTGTTAAAAACTCTGAGATCATTGTTTTAAGTGATGAAGTTTACGAACATATTATTTTTGATGGCGTTGAACACCAAAGTGTAGCACGTTATCCTAAATTGGCAGAGCGTAGTATCATTGTATCATCTTTTGGCAAAACCTTTCACACCACAGGATGGAAAATGGGTTATGTGTTAGCGCCAAGTAACCTGACTACTGAATTTAGAAAAGTACATCAGTTTATGTGCTTTAGTGCCAATACGCCCGTGCAATATGCCATTGCCGATTATTTGGATGATAAGGATGCTTACTTGCAGTTGTCTGCTTTTTATCAGGAGAAAAGAGATTATTTTCAGCAATTGGTAAAAGGCAGCAAGTTTAAATTAATGCCTTGTTTAGGTTCATATTTTCAGTTGCTGGGTTACAGTAAAATAACCAAAGAAAAAGATACTGACTATGCCATTCGTTTAACCAAGGAATACAAAATTGCATCCGTACCAACATCCGTTTTTTATCATAAAAACATTGACAACCATGTGCTGCGGTTTTGTTTTGCCAAACAGAACCAAACCCTTGAAAAAGCGGCAGAAAAATTACACAAAATATGAGTGAGCTAATTGTTGCTACCATACAAGCTAACCTGCATTGGGAAAATCCAACTGCTAATTTGGAAATGTTTACCAGAAAAATTGCAGCCATTAACCAACCCATTGATGTAATTGTACTACCAGAAACTTTTACAACAGGGTTTAGCATGAATACCCGTTTAGCCGAAAAGCCTGATGGTGTGACCATGCAATGGATGCATCAAATAGCAGAGCAATACAACACTGCAATTTGTGGCAGCATTATGATGAATACCAAACACAATGATGTATACAATAGGTTTATTTGGATGAATCCAAATGGTACTTACCATGCATACAACAAACATCACTTGTTTAGTATTGGCAAAGAACACAACCACTACAAGGCGGGTAATGAGTTGGTAATAGTTCATTACAAAGGCTTTGCAATTAGGTTATTGGTTTGTTACGATTTACGTTTCCCGGTTTGGGCAAGAAGAACTACAGCGTACAATTACGATGTCCTATTTATTGTTGCCAATTGGCCCGAAAGAAGAGCAGAACACTGGAAAATTTTGTTGCAAGCTAGGGCTATTGAAAACCAATGTTATGTTGTGGCAGTTAACCGAGTAGGTGAAGATGGAAACCAAGTAAACCACAGCGGATACTCTAGCATCATTGATCCGTTAGGAAATATTGTTTACCAAAAAGCAATGATAGAAGACAGTGCCATTCATGTTATAAATAAAGGAATTATAAATCAATATCGAACAGACTTTCCAGTAGCTGCGGATGCAGACCTGTTTACCATGCAACTCAAACCGTAATTTTTACGTCAATATAAAAATAGCTTTTAACCATTAAATCCTAATTATACCTGTCATGAATAAAATATTACTATACACCATCATTGCAACCCTTTTAGTTGTATTAAGCTCACAAGTAACTATTGCGCAAAAAAATAACATCAACCAAACTAAACCCAAAACTATAACAGAAAAGGGTGCGTTGTTTTTCGAGCGCACGTTTATAAGCTTAGGCTCTATTCAAGATAAGGAAGAACCCATTAAAGTAGTTTACAAATACCGAAATATAGGAAAGGGAAAAACCACCATTACAAACATAAAGCCTGATTGCAGTTGCTCTAAGCCTAAATGGGATAATAAACCAATAGCCTTTAACCAAATAGGTGAAATTGAAATATATTTCTACCCCAAAGAATTAAGTGGTACCCAAACCAAAACCATAACGGTGTATACAGATGGCGAGCCTAATGTGTATTATTTAAAATTTAGCATTTTTGTTGATGATGTTAACGCAAGGGTTGCTAAAACATATCCATCAAAACAAGGTAATACACTTTTTGATTCATATGAAGTCATGTTCCCGGCCATTTATAATTACGCAACAGATTCTGTTTTTAGAACAATATATAACCCAACCCAAAAAACAATAAAAATATTAGGCATTAAAATGCCATCATACATGAGTGTAACCAAAGATATAGATTACATTTTGCCAAATTCAGGGCTAGGGATTAAATTTAAATACAGGGCTAAAGAAGCCAATGATTACGGGAAAAAGCTAGATGAAGTGATCGTTCATACGAATGATAGCTTGGAACCCAAAAAAAAGTTTTTGATACGCGCCAATATTGTAGAAAATTTTGATAACCTTGACGAAAAAGAAAAAGCGCACCCTCCAATTTTTGAAGCCATAACACCAGTGGTTGACATAGGTCAAGTAAATACCCAATCAACCCACACGGTTAATTTTACCATTACCAACCGAGGCAAGAGCCCTTTGTACGTGCGCAAAATATTTAGCACTTGCGGCTGCACCACAACCGATTTCGATTACAGCAAACCCATAAAAAAAGGCAAAAAAGCAACCATTACAGTGGTTTATAGCACCAACTACGACATTGGGAAAGTGGAAAAACAAATCAGTTTGATTACGAATACACCGAACCAAACACTTCATTATTTGGTGTTAAAAGCAAACATTGTTTATACCAAAAAATAATCATTTCCGTTTGATTTTTTGATGTGCTAATATGTAATTTTGTAAAAAAAGACCGTAAATGAGAACAAAACTGAGTTTAATTGCGCTAGGATTTGCAAGTGGTTTGGCCGGTGCCGCAAGCTTTTATTTTTTATTACCAAATAGGGTTATTTTAACTCAAGGGGGTTCAAATAACCAAACACAAGCCATTTATAATAATGTAGATAATAAAGGCTTACAAGTAGCAAGTAGCGATGATATGATTAAAGCTTCTGCTATTACTACCCCAACTGTAGTTTTTATTAAAACCATAAGCAACCAACAAGCCTCCGATCCATATTATGATTTTTGGTCGGCTTGGGATTTTTTTGGCAGACGTGGCCCCGTTACCAGTTCGGGAAGTGGTGTAATTATTAGTGCTGATGGCTATATAGTAACGAACCTGCATGTGGTAAAAGATGCTGATGTAATTGAAGTAATTACCAATAACAACAAGCACAGTTATAAAGCCAAAGTTGTTGGTACCGATGGTTCTACAGATTTAGCTTTATTAAAAATAGAAGGCAAAGGATTACAGCACATTCCTTTTGGAAATAGTGACGATGTGAAAATTGGCCAATGGGTATTGGCAGTTGGTAACCCTTTTAATTTAACCAGTACTGTAACTGCAGGTATTGTAAGTGCTAAAGGCCGGAACATTAATGTAGTAAACAACCGTTTTCCTATTGAAAGTTTTATTCAAACAGATGCCGCCATTAATCCAGGAAATAGCGGAGGAGCGCTAGTAAACACGAATGGCGAGCTGGTTGGTATCAATACTGCTATAGCTTCAAATACTGGCGCATACAGTGGTTATGGATTTGCCATTCCATCAAACCTAGTTCAAAAAATTGTGCGCGATTTAATCGAGTACAAGGAAGTACAACGTGGTTTTACTGGTATGGACATTATTGATATTGACGCTCCTCTTGCCGAAAAATTAAACATCAACAACAACCTTGGTGTGTATGTGCAATATGTCTTACCAAGCGGCCCTAGCGAAAATGCAGGCATCAAAAATGATGATGTTATTGTAAAAGTTAACGAACGTGAAATTGAAAATAAGGCATTTTTTGATGAACAAGTTAGTTACTACCGACCAGGTGATAGGGTTAAAATTACCCTACTTAGAGATGGCAAAAGCCTAGATATGTATGTGAAATTAATTAACAGGGAAGGCAATACTGAAATTACGCGTAAACAAAGCATTAGCTCAACCGTTTTAGGTGCTGATTTTACAGTAATTTCAAAAGTAGAGACCGAAAAATACCGCATACAAGCGGGTATAAAAATTAGTAACATAAAAAACGGCAGAATAAGAAACATGGGCATTCCAGAAGATTTTATCATTACCTCGTTTAATAAAAAAACATACACCCAAGCCGAAGATTTAATAAAAGACATGGAAAATGGAAAAGGTCAATTATTAATTGAAGGTATATATGCCAATGGTAGTAGAGGCTTTTATTCCTTTTACTCATATTAAACAACAATACCAGATGTAAAATAAAAAATGGTTTAATGAATTGCTCATTAAACCGTTTTTGTTTAAATTTAACTTAAATATGAGTAAACTATCCTATAAATGAAGCTAAAAAAGTACTCAGTTTATTTACCATAGGAGGCGTTACATCTAAATGAAAAACGAAACGCAACTCTGTTGCAGATACTTTATTGGCCAGTATGTGTTGTTGTTTTAGCTGTTGCTGCAACCTATCGGCTGTATTGGCATCTTTCAATTTAAATATGATGATGTTGGTCACCACGGGCATCATGCTTACTACTAAATTATTATTGGATAAAACATCGGCAACTTGTCTGGCATGCTGATGATCTTGCTTTAAACCTGCAACGTGATGCTTAATCGCATATATGCCTGCTGCAGCCAAATACCCGGCCTGACGCATGCCACCACCCATTAATTTGCGTACACGTTTTGCTTCATGAACAATATCTTTACTACCCAGCAAAACTGAACCTACTGGAGCACCAAGCCCCTTGCTTAAGCAGACAGATATGCTGTTAAAAATACTGCCTAAATTTTTTGACGTGTAATCGCCCTCGGCTAACGCGTTGTATATGCGCGCTCCATCAAGATGCAATGGTAATTTATGTTGTTTACATAAGTTGGCAATTTCATTCATCTCGGCCAATGTATAAATACTTCCACCACCACGGTTACTGGTATTTTCTAAACAAACTAAAGCGGTTCTAGGAAAATGAACATCTTCGGCATTAACAACCTCTGCAATTTGAGAGGCTCTAATTTTACCGTAAGTACTTGTAACCAAACGAGCTTGTGCCCCGGTGTTGGCTGCAATTCCCCCGCCCTCGTATTTAAACACATGTGCATTATCTGCACAAATAACTTCGGTTGCAGGCCTAGCTTGTACTCTTATGGCAATTTGGTTTGTCATGGTTCCAGTTGGGCAAAACAACCCTGCTTCCATACCAAAATCATTGGCCAATTGCTGTTCTAATTTGGTAACAGTTGTATCTTCACCATACACATCATCGCCAACCGTTGCCGCCATCATGGCTTGCAACATTTCTGTGGTGGGTTTGGTTACCGTATCACTTCTTAAATCCATTATCATAAATGTATATTTTGAGCTTTTAGCAGCTGATAGTCGCTTTTTCAAACATAGTTAAGTTTATTTTTTTACACCGTGGGATGTAAAAAGAAAAATGAAAAGAATTATTAACCTAAAAAGTACTTTTCTCTGCCGAAAACATTAAACGCATTGCGCTTTTTACAAAGCGTTATGAACGCTGTAATAAAATTTGTACCAACAAACTTAACTAGATTATTACTCAAAACGTAAATGTTTAACTGATTCTCCAGAGTCGCGCAATTCTTTTAGTGCATCAATGCCAATAGCAAGGTGTGTTTCTACAAATTTGGAGGTAACAGATTGGTCGCTTTTTGATGTTTTAACCCCTTCAGGTGTCATGGGGTTATCGCTAACAAGTAACAATGCACCTTTAGGTATTTTATTGATAAAGCCTACCACAAAAATAGTTGCAGTTTCCATATCAATGCCCATAGCACGAGTGCTACGTAGGTATTCTTTAAATTTTTCATCATGCTCCCAAACCCTTCGGTTAGTGGTATAAACAGTGCCAGTCCAATAATCTTTGTTATGCCTCACTATACTTGCCGATACTGCCATTTGCAATCTGAAAGAAGGCAATGCAGGTACTTCCGGAACCAAATAATCATTACTTGTACCCTCACCCCTAATTGCAGCTATTGGCAGTATTAAATCGCCCAATTGGGTGTTCTTTTTCAAACCACCACACTTACCCAAAAACAAAACAGCTTTAGGCTCTATTGCAGATAATAAGTCCATAACTGTGGCAGCCATTGCGCTACCCATACCAAAATTAATGATGGTAACATTATCGGCTGTTGCAGTTTGCATGGGCTTATCAGTTCCCTTCACTTCTACATTAAATTTTTCTGCAAATAGATTTATATAGTTTGCAAAATTTGTGAGCAAAATATATTCACCAAACGACTCCAATGGTAAGCCGGTGTAACGGGGCAACCAATCTTTCACAATCTCTTCTTTCGTTTTCATAATCTTTAAACTATTAATGGTTATTAATCCGGTTAATAACAAGTACAAGTAAGAAAAACTGCTTGTAATATCAAAGCTATTATTAACAACTGAGCACAATTTATGTTGGTCATATTTTTAGCAGCCATTTAAAATTGATAATAATTAAACTTTAATACCTGTTTCTTAACCCACCGCCTAATAAAAAATTAAACTTATCTTTGCATCCATGTGGCATAAAAACATACTCGAAACCATTGGAAATACACCAATGGTACAATTAAATAAAATAACCAAAGATTTACCTTGCACTGTTGTTGCAAAAATTGAAAGCACCAATCCTGGCAATTCAATTAAAGACCGTATGGCCTTAAAGATGATTGAAGATGCTGAAAAAGCAGGGAAATTAAAACCTGGTTATACCATTATTGAAGGAACAAGTGGAAATACAGGAATGGGCTTAGCCATTGCCGCTGTAATAAAAGGTTACCGTTGTGTTTTTACCACAACAGATAAACAAAGTAAAGAAAAGGTAGATGCACTTAAGGCGTTTGGCGCAGATGTAATTGTTTGCCCAACAGATGTTGACCCTGAAGATCCACGTTCGTATTATTCAGTTTCATCACGTTTAGAAAAAGAAATTCCTAATTCTTGGAAACCTAATCAGTATGATAACTTAAGTAACACGCAGGCTCATTACGAACAAACAGGTCCTGAAATTTGGGAACAAACAGAAGGTAAAATTACACACTTAGTTGTAGGTGTTGGTACAGGCGGTACCATTTGTGGAACGGGCAAATACCTGAAAGAAAAAAATCCAAACATCAAAATATTAGGGATTGACACCTACGGGTCTGTATTTAAAAAATACAAAGAGACAGGCATTTTAGATAAGAACGAAATTTATCCATATATAACTGAAGGTATAGGTGAAGACTTTTTACCTGCCAATGTTGACTTTAGCATCATTGATCATTTTGAGAAAGTAACAGATCGAGATGCTGCTATTATGACCCGCAGAATACCGCGTGAGGAAGGAATTTTCGGAGGCAATTCCGCTGGAAGTGCTTTGGCAGGCTTGATACAAATGCGTGAAATGTTTAATCCTGGTGACTTAGTGGTTATCATTTTTCACGATCACGGTACACGTTATTTGGGTAAAATGTTTAACGATGATTGGATGCGCGATAGAGGATTTTTGGTAAACAACCACCCTAAAGCCGTTGATTTAATTGAAGGCCACAAACATTTAAAACTTGTTACCACAAACATGAGCGATAATTTATGCGATGTGGTAAGTAAAATGCGTAAGTTTGATATTTCTCAAATTCCAGTTGTAGATGCTGCTGGAGAATTTGTGGGTTCATTAAACGATTCACACTTGTACAGCAAACTCATTGAACATCCTGAATTAAAATCTGCAAGTGTAGATGCTGTGGTTCAAAAACCATTTCCATTTGTATACCCTGAAACCAGTTTAGAAGAAGTATCAAAGCTAATTAGCAAAGATAACAATGCTGTATTAATGCGTAATTTAGTTGGAGATACACACATCATAACCAAACAAGATGTGATTGATGCACTAGCATATCAGCAAATCAAGCCATAGTGGTATTGATTTAACTCTTAAACTTATACTACCCAATAACTAAAATAAGCCTGAAGACATTGAAAGTCAAGGTAAATAAATAGCAGTTAGATAAAGTTAAATTCTTCATTACTGTTCGTGAACTTTTACCTTATCGTATTACTCGCGCTATATCCTATTCAAATCCTGACTACAAGCTTTTTAAACAAAGAAATTTGATATACTACGGCAACGCATTTCCTCTATTAAAAAAAGCGCCACATCCAAAGGATATGGCGCTTTTAACAAGGAATAATTTTTAATTAGTTGTTTACAGTTACTTTACCTGCTTTAACCACTTTGCCTTCATTGTCTAATACTTGGTACATGTATATACCAGCATGGTAGTTACGCACATCAACTTGCGCGTTGTTTAGATTAAAGTTAACTGTTTCAATAACGCGACCAGTAATGTCCATCATTTTAACAGCTGTTGCTTTATTGTAATCAATAGCGAAATTGATTAAATCAGAAGCAGGATTAGGATAAACGCTTAATGATTCAGCTGCCTTATTTAATTCTTCTGATAAACCAACTGGCCATCTTTGCTCGTTCATCCAAACAGTATTTATTGTTTTGGTGTTGTTGGCGTTGTTAGGAGCTACTTCAAAACCTAAGTTTGGGCGATTGATAACATGTGAAATGACAGTTGATTGAACAACAGCAGAACTATTAACCTTTGAGTTTAAAGAAATATTCAAGGTCATATGCATTGTATCACCTGGTAATACCGTTCTGTTAATCACACGAACAGACAAAGATGTTGAACTCGGGTAAGCTGCAATAAGCGTAGATCCTGATGATAAAACATATTGAAACAAAAGAGAATCACCTGCCATAACCGTATCAACACCATTGTTCTTCACAACAAAAGTAATGGGTAGCGGAGTTCCTGATGCACTGCTAAATACGGTATCAATACCAAGAATAGCTTCTGTTGACCAATTAACAGATCTTTGAGCGTTTACAAATAAGCTGCTTGCAGCAATAGTTAATGTTAGTAATAGTTTTTTCATTTTTTTATTTTATTAGTTGTATTTACAATTTAAGAATATAACAAAATTATTCAAAAAAGTAAAGAAAGAAAACATAGTTTTTGAACAATTTATTGTGCATTAAAATGATTCCACACCAATTTAGATTTTGCTTTCCCAACAATATGCTCAAGTGTTTCGATAGATGCATCACGTATTTTTTTTACGGATTTAAGTTCGCTAAGTAATAAATTGGATGATTCGCTACCTATTCCCTTTATTTGATCTAGTTCAGTTACAAATGTATTTTTACTTCGTAAATTGCGGTGATGTGTGATACCAAAACGATGTGCTTCATCTCTTATTTGTTGTATAATTTTTAGGGTTTCACTCTTCTTTTCTAAGTACAATGGGAATTCATCATCAGGATAATAAAGCTCTTCCAATCTTTTGGCAATACCAATTACAGGCACTCTGCCATATATACCTAACTCCTTTAAACTTTCTATGGCAGAACTTAATTGCCCTTTTCCTCCATCTATCACAACCAAGTCGGGTAATGGCTCATTCTCATCCAAAACCCTTTTGTATCTTCTAAAAACCACTTCACGCATGGTTGCAAAATCATCGGGGCCTACTACTGTTTGAATTTTAAAATGGCGGTAATCTTTTTTACTTGGTTTACCATCTTTAAAAACTACACAAGCAGACACAGGGTTGGTTCCTTGTATATTCGAATTATCAAAACACTCAATGTGTTTAGGTGGCGTTTTTAATCTTAAGTCTTTTTGCATCTGAGCCATCAGCCTATCTACCCTAAACTCCGGATTGAGCCTGTCATATTGTTCCAACTTATCCCGTTTATAAAACATGGCATTTTTTAGAGACAAATCGAGTAATTTCTTTTTATCACCAAGTTTAGGAACAGTAAACGTAATGTGTTCATCTTCCAAATCGAGTTTAAAAGGAACTATAATTTCTCTTGACGTGCTCTTGTATTGTTCGCGAACTTCAGCAACTGCATATTCCAGTAATTGCTCCACTGTTTCTTCTAGCTTTTTCTTTACCTCAAATGTTTGGGTTTGAATAATCATTCCATTCGCTACTTTCAAGAAATTAATAAATGCAAATTTTTCATCAGCAACAATACTAAACACATCTACATCGTGTATTTGGTGACTAACTATAGTGGATTTACTTTGGTAATTATCCAGTAACTCAAGCTTTCGCTTGTATGCAGCTGCATCTTCAAATTTTAATTCATCGGCAGCAGCATTCATTAAAAGCCTGAGGTGATTTTTAACTTCGGCAATATTGCCTTTTAAAATGTTTTTTATTTCCTTAATGGTTTCCAAATATTCCTTTTCTGTCTGGTAACCTACGCAAGGCGCTTTACAATTGCCAATTTGATACTCTAAACAAACCTTAAATTTATTGGAGATAATATTCTCTTCTGTTAAATTTAAGTTGCATGTTCTTGTGGGATAAAGGGCCTTAATCAATTCCAATATGGTCCACATCATGCCTTTATTGGCATAAGGGCCAAAATAATCACTCCCATCTCTTACTATATTTCGGGTGTAGGTTATTCTTGGAAATGGTTCTCTTTTAATACAAATAAATGGATATGTTTTATCGTCCTTTAGGTTAATATTATATTTTGGCTTGAACTTTTTAATTAATGAATTTTCTAAAAGCAAAGCATCTATCTCACTATCAACAAGCGTAAACTGAATATCTGTTATGCGTTCAACCAATAACGCAGTTTTTCTACTATCATGGTGGTTTTTGGTGAAGTAGCTACTTACCCTTTTTTTTAAATTCTTGGCCTTACCAATATAAATGAGCGTGCCTTCCTTATCATAGTATTTATATATACCAGGTGTATGGGGTAATCTGCTAATAATATCTTTTAAATAGTTGGTAAGCATACAGCAAATGTATGTTCAACCTCAAACTATTAACAAATAACAAATTTAAATTTTTATCAAGTACCTAAAACCATTGATTTTTAGTACACTACCTATTCCAATCAATAGCAGTTTATCAACACCCTATCATTTTCTGTATATAAAAGTTGACTTTAAAATAGATTTTTCTTACCTTGTAAACTCAATACAACCTGAAAAGGTGAATAAAGATAACGCAAAAGATAAAAATTAATAACAAATAAAAACTAACAAAACACATGAAAGAAAAACTACTTTTCTATTACACCAATTCTAAATCCTTAGGATTTACATTGGCCATGTTGCTGATGAGCTTATGCTCATTTGCTCAAAATGTAAACTTAGCACCACAAGCTACTGCCTCTGCCAGTACTTGTAACACGGGTGCATGTTCAACATTAAATGATTTAAACTTTGGTACTTGTGGATCACAACAAATGTGGCTTACTTCAGGTGCTACAAATCCAGGATCCAGCATTTTTATTCAGTTTAACTGGTCAAGCGCACAAACTATTAAAGGCGTAACATTCCACTGTGGTGGAACTGGAACAAGATATTTAGGTGGAGGAACTTTACAAGCTTGGGATGGTACCACATGGAATACCGTTGCAACTTTTACCCAATCTAATACTGCTCTGTGCAATTATGATGTTAACTTTTTACCTGTTACTACTACACAATTACGTTTAATAGACATCGTTGTAATTGGTAGCCAATCATCAAATGTTAACTTCCGTGAAATTGAAATTTGGCAGGGATCTATCGCTAATAACGATATTGGTGTTGCTGCTATCGACTCCCCTACTACGTTCTGTAACAACAACCAAAATGTTGTTGCAAGAGTAGTTAACTTTGGTAAAAATCAAGTTACTGGTTTTAATGTAAATTGGTCAATTAATGGTTTACTACAAACTCCTATTGCATCTACCGCTACACTTGATACCGCAGGTGGTGTTGGTGCTGTAAGTACACAAATTCTTCTTGGATCATATAATTTCCCTAACAATGTGTTGACGCAAGTAAAAGCATGGACATCTATGCCGAATAATACCAATGATACATTAAGAAATAATGATACATCAACAGTAAATAAAGCTCCAGCTATGGCTGGTAATTTTACCATTGGTGGTGTTACAGGGCCAAATAATTATGCTACAATTGATGCCGCTATAAGCGCATTAGGTTTTGCTGGTGTATGTGGCCCTGTGGTTTTCACTATTGCCCCGGGCACTTATAACAGAACTTCGGCTATTGTTTTAGGTGATATTGCAGGAGCAAGTAACATAAATACCATTACTTTTGATGGTGGCAATGCTTTAAATTGTAGGTTTACTGGTGCTATTCCAAGTTCAGGATTGTTTATTTTAAACGCATCAAAATTTGTTACACTTAGAAACATCACTGTAGAAAATTTATCACCTACTGCACCTACTGCAATTGCATTGGTGGGTGCTACCAGTAAAATTACATTGAGTAAATGTATTGCCCGTGTTCCAATTATTTTAACCGGAACCTCAACTACTGGCTACTGTATTAATGCTACAGGATCTGTAAATGGAAATGGAGTTTCTGCTTGTGCTGCTAACAATTTTACTGTGGATAGCTGCAGAACAATTGGTGGAGGATATGGTATTGTATCTTACGGTTCGTCTATTGCTTCAGCCAATAGTGGTTTAAGCTTTACAAACAACTTAATAGACAGTAATAACTACATGGGTATGTATATTGCATACAACTACAACCCAATTGTGGTGTCAAACAACACCATTAACATGCAAGGTTGGAACTATGGTTACTATGGTATGTATTTTTATTATAACCAAAGTAATAATGTGACTATTCCTCATGTTGTTTCTAACAACAAAATTAACAACTTCGGTTACTATGGCATTTATGCCTACTACCCTATATCAACTACTACTGCTGCTGCTCCACAGTTTATTAACAACGTAATTAGCAGTTTCACAGGTGGTTCTTACAGTGGTTTTTATGGTTTGTATTTATACAACTACAACGTTGCTTGTCGTGCTGATATTTACCACAACACCATTAGCATGAATGGTATTCAAACTTCAACCACTTCAAGCGCTTTCTACAGTACAGGCTCTAACGTGCTTAATGTTAAAAACAATATTTTTGCGGTTTATTCAGGTTCATCTACACCTGCTTATTTTGCAACTGCACCAATTGCCAATACTGTTAACTACAACTTATATTGGAATGCTACCAATACTACAACTGGTAACCTGGTTTATCGTGCTGCATTCTATACTCCTGCAACTTTTAAAACTGCTACAGCTGGTGGTGATACTTCATACAATGAAAATCCTTCATTTGTATCTCGTGCCAACAACAACTTTGCTTTAACAGATGGTTGTAATGGTTTTGGTTTTGCAGGTTTAGTTGCTAATGACATTAATGGTGCAACCCGCTCGCTTACCACACCTAACTTAGGTGCTTACGAGTTTGCTGGTGCAGTTGCAAACAATTTAGCAATTAGCAGATTGTTAAATCCAATTGCTCCAATTACTGCAGGTGCGCAAGATTTAAGGTTTACTATTAAAAATATTGGTAACAACCCGGTGTATTCTTACAACGCCAATTACAAGCTAAATAACAATACGGCTGTTACACAGCTAATGGCTACCAATACCATCGCTCCTTGTGGCGTTGATACTGCGTTATTTACAAACACCAACCAAATTACTTTAGGTGCTATTAATGCCATTACAGCATACACCAGTACTCCTAACTCTTTAGTTGATGCAGATAGAACAAATGACACTTTACGTGCATCATTCTACACGCCTTTAAATGGTACATACACTGTTGGCGGTACAACCCCTGACTTTGCTACTGTTGCAGAAGCTGCTGCTGTTTTATCTAATGGGGTATCTGGTCCAGTTGTATTTGATATTCGTCCAGGTACTTATACTGGACAAGTAAAAATTACAGGTCCAGTTATTGGTGCTTCAAGCACAAATACCATCACCTTCCAAGGTAACAATAAAACCACACGCATCATCAATGCAAATGCTGCTGGTGCTCCAGCCTTCTTTATTGACAAAGCGAGTTATGTTACTGTAAGAAACTTGACTATTAACAACATTGGTGGCGGACAAAGTTCTGGTGTTGGTGTGGTTGGTACAGCTACAGGATACGAGGGTACTAAAGTTAATGTAATTAACTGTAACATCAATGTTCCTATTCAAACAAGTACTTCATCAACAGGTTACGGTATTATTTATACGGGTACTGCTGGTGCTACAGGTATTGCTGCTATGCGTGCCGATTCGGTTTTAGTAGACAGTAACACCATTACAGGTGCTGGTTACTCTTTGGTATTTTACGGTGCTTCAAGTTCACTTTATAACCGCAATAACGTGTTTACCAATAACACCATCAACAACTCTAACTATATGGGAGCATACATTGCTTACCAATACAACCCAGTTGTTTTTGATAACAATACCATTAATATGCAAGGTGAAAACTATGGCTACTATGGTTTATATTTCTATTACAACCAAAACAGTACCGTTGGCGTTTCTAGTTTAATTACCCGCAACAAAGTAAACAGCTTTGGTGGTATGGGTATTTATTGCTACTGGTCTACCGCTACTGCAACTGCTGGTACTACTTTAGTTGCCAATAACGTAATTAATGGAAACAGTACAGGTACTTCTTACCCAGGATACTATGGTATTTATGTATACAATCCTGCTGCTAACCCTACCAATGTATTTAACAATACCGTATTGATGAGTGGTGCAGGAACTTCAACTACATACACTTGTTTCTATAACACCACATCAACTACAACAGTGGTTAAAAACAATATTTTTATTGTTACCAATGGTTCATACACTCCTGCATACTTTAATACTAACGTAACTGGTAATATTGTTAACTACAACCAATATTGGAATGCAACAAATACCACTACAGGTACATTAATATATCGTGGTACGTTTTACAATCCTACCAACTACAAAACAGCAACTGTAGGTGGTGATTCATCATTTAATGCCCCTCCAACTTTTGTAAGTGCAAACAATTTAAACATAACCAATGGTTGCTTAAGAGGTGTGAATGTAGGTGGTTTAGTTAACAACGACATCAATGGTGTACTTCGTGCTACTCAGCCTAACCTTGGTGCTTATGAGTACTTGAGTACTGCACTTGATTTACAGGTAGAAGCCATGCCGTATCCAACTACCCCTATTTCTTTAGGTACGCAAAACTTAGCTGTTCGAATCAGAAACAATGGTGGAAATACAGTTACCAGCTTTGATGTGGCGTATCGTTTAAACAATGGCACACCAGTTGTACAAAACTGGACAGGTACTTTAGCTTCTTGCGATACCGTTACTGTGGTATTCTCTGGTGCTAATCAAATTAATTTAGGTGCTGCTGCTAACAACATTAAAGTGTACACATACAGCCCTAACTTCTCTGCAGATGGTAACCCAGGTAATGATACTTTAAGTACTACGTTAAATCCACCTATGATTGGTAATTATGTTATAGGTAATGCTCCTAGTGATTATACTACAATTGCTGCTGCTACTAGTGCAATTACCAACCGTGGTATTGCAGGAGCGGTTACATTTAATATTAAATCGGGTGTATACAATGAGCAAGTAATTTTGCCACCAGCTATTGGTGCTTCTGCTGCTAACACTATTACATTTAAATCGCAAGCAAACAATGCAGATTCTGTTGTTGTTAACAACAGCAACCTATTTGTTGTAAGATTTATGAACAATGCGAACCACTATATTTTTGATAGGGTTACCATGAATCAAACCAATACAACTACTTCTGGCTACACCGTGTTAGTTGATAACAATGCAAACTTTGATACCATCAAAAATTGTAAAGTAACTGCTGCTGCTTATGATGCAAGTGTTGTTACGGCTACACATTATACTGTATACACTGCTGCATATGTTGGTAATGGTTTAGCGTTATTAAACAACTCATTTATTGGCTCTTACTATGGTTTAAGATTATATGGTTCTTCTAGAACAGCTTACCATAGCAACACCGTAGTAAGTAACAACGTGTTTACTAATTTCTACTACAGTCCTTTCTATTATGTGTACTATAGTGTAGGAGCTAAAATAGTGAACAACACTTACACGCCTACCTTAACAGGATCAACCACCAACTACATGTACTTCTACTATTGCGATTCTGGATTTGTTTATGCTAACAACGTTTGGAATGGAAACAGCAGTAAAGCATTGTACCAATACATGTACTACAGTAACAATGCAGCAAGTAACAAATCAATTGTTGCAAACAACCGCATTTATGGTAACAACGCATCATACATCTATGCTGGTCAAACGGGTACCAACAACCAAGATTATGTGCACAACACATTCTCTACTGGAGCTGGTTACTTCTATGTTGGCTATGCTACTACATTGCCAAGTTTCCGTATAATGAACAATGTGTTTACTTCAACAGGTGTTAATGCTTACTACTTTAGTGCTGCACCTAATGCTACAGGTATCACATCTGATTACAACTTAGTTAGTTCTACTGGTACTACTCCTTATTATGCAAATGCATTATCAGTATCTTTACCTACATTCCGTTCTACTTATCTAGGTTTAGAAGGCAACTCGATTAACTACCGTGCTGCTATTAATGCAGCCACTTTAGCTCCTGTAGCTAATGATACTGCTGTTTGGGCTATCAATGGTAGAGGTAATCACATAGGTTATCCTTTAAATGACCTAAACAATGTGGCTCGTCCGCAAACACCTGCTGCAGGTGTACCTGATTTAGGTGCATTTGAAGTAACTCCTACTGCTATTGCTCCTTCAGCTACTGCTATACCGGCTGTTCCAGTTGCTGGTGGTACACAGGTGTTCTTATTTGGTAATGATACCGTTGCTAAAATTGTTTACGATGCGTTAGCCGCTGTACCAACTGCTGTTGGTGTTAGACAATACACAGGCGTAAGACATCCACAAGCCGCTGCAAACCAAAATTATACCAACGTATATGCTGATATTACGGCTACAGGAAATGGTGGTTATTTGTTTAATGCAACATTGTATTACAAGAATCCACAATTAGGTACTAACCCTTCTGAAACCAATTTAAAAATGTCGCGATACAGCAATGCATTTTGGAATAATTTCACAGGTACTTCTAGTGTGGTTGATAGCATTAACAACTTTATTACTGCTGCATACATAGGCGACTTTGGTTCATTTATTGGAACAGATGACCTTAACCCGTTACCTGTTAAGTTAACTACTTTTGTAGGTAAGGCCAATAACAAAAATGCCGACTTAATGTGGCAAACTGCTAGTGAAAAGAATGCCCGTGTATTTGAAGTGCATGCTTCTGTAGATGGTAAAATCTTTAAACAAGTTGGTAGCATTAAAGCCAACGGTAACACCAATGTTACATCTACATACAACTTTACGGATGTAAATGCTTTAGCGAACAACAACAAAGTTTACTACAAGTTAAAATCTGTTGATGTGGATGGCTCTTTTGAGTGGAGTAACATCGTAATTGTTGATGCTAAACAAGCTAACAACAGCATCGATATTTATCCTAATCCATTTAACACCAATGTTACTTTGCGTTTAGTTGATAATACTCCTGCTACCATTGAAGTGGTGAGTATGCAAGGTGTAAGCGTTTATAATGCTACTGCTAACAGCAACAACTTGTTTGTTCATGTTAACCTAACACAATTAACCAGTGGTGTATACTTTATTAAAGTAACCCAAAATGGTAACACTACCGTACAAAAATTAGTGAAGCAATAATTAGTTTCGCTTCATATTTATTACCCTTTTGCGCCCCGTTCAACAATGTTGAACGGGGCGCTTTTTTGTGCTGACTCCCAAGTAATAATTACCCTATCAAGTAGATTTATCAACAACAACACCTCATTCAAAACACCCAAA